>JBKQWH010000314.1:0-11209 GCA_052139635.1 Capsulimonadaceae bacterium | reverse complement strand
GGGTTAGGTATCGGGATTACTCTACAATTGGCAATTGTCGCATCTCTCGCATGGCGATTTGCCCATAATGACATCCTGGTTTGCGCCTTGTCCCTATATTGCCTGCTCACGTCACTAGGGTGCGGACGTTTCTACATATGGTTTATGAGGACGTCGTTCGCCGCCACGATTATTAGAAAAGATAGATATGTAACACCCATAGGGATAACTTATCTTTTCATTTCCACCTTTATCTTTACTTGCTTTATAGGGTTTATTTCCCCAGTTCAATATTTGATAGGCATCCGGCGGATCATCAAGAGGCGTCAACAGGGGCTGAGTTGGACGGAGTCGACCAATGAGTTCCTCTCGACCTCATGGTTACGACAGATCCCAATCGGTTAGCGCGTCACGGTACTGGGTGCACAAAAAGTCACCAGCCTGCACAAAAAGTCAGGCCGGAGAAGGACTTATTGTGCAAAGCCGCTTCGATCGTCAAGATTGTACGCCGTGTTACCTTTGGATTATAGACACTAAGTGCGACCGCTTGTTATCGGTTTCGGGATTGAGAATCACAATATCGCCGATCGCAACTTCGGTGCGGTGCTACGGTACTATTACGCAGTCGGTTAGACGCTACATCGTCTAGGCTCCCGGCTTCCGATGCTGGAAGTCACCACCTTTCCTCGCGGTTCAGCGGCCGTCCTTTCGGACGAGGCTACATTGTCCCGATAGCTTTCACACATCAGGATCACTCCCAACGCATGTATCGGTAGGATACCGGCAGCAGAATGCCGGGTTGCATCCGCGCTCGAGCCCGTCGCAACAGAGAAAGAATGCGACCTCGCGTCGCAACTATCACCACATATCCTATCTTCAATCCTCGACACTACGATGTGCCGATTTACGTGCCGACCGGTGGTGTGCTCCGAAAGTGGGCGCCTCGTCCTGGACTGATGATCCATCCGACTGCTAAACCCGAGCCTGATTGCTCCTGATCGGACTGGAGCCGTATGCGTTAATCGCGAGACGGCACACCACGTCCGCTGGCGTCTTTCTCCCAATCTTGATCGTACACAACCCAATGAGAGCGAGGTATCGGACCGTGATCGAACCTCAGAATCAGCTGACCGGAGCGCTGCTCGATATCCACTTCGAGCTGCGAAACACTCCCGTCCGTCCCAAGGTCGATGGCGGCCTCGGGATCTGCCTCCGGTCGGTCCGCAGGCCGCAGGCCGCAGCCTGCACCCAGTCATCGCCATTCGGGTACAATACGGTTATACCGTTGCGGCGTTGTTTGCCTCGGGAGGACCCGTCGATGACCCAAACTAAAGCGTATGAGGAAATAGTAGAGTTTATTGCAGCCGGAAGCACATCTGAGTCCGTGGCAAGCTTTCGGCCGTCGGATGAGACACGTGCGAGGGTGTCGGATCTCGTGACTCGGGAGAAATCCGGCGGGCTGGGAGCCGAAGAAAAGTCGGAACTCGAAGGTTATCTCTTGCTTGAGCATTTAATGCGGCTCGTCAAGGCACGGGCGCACCAACTCGTGGGCCTCTCATAGCTTGTGAGCGTCACCTACATCCCTGCGGATGTTCGCCGCCACGTCATGCAAAGGGCGCTAAGACTGTGCGAGTATTGTCTACTTCACGAAGACGATGCGTTTTTCCGTTCGAAATCGACCACGTCATTAGCGAAAAGCACGGTGGGGTGACCTCGGCGACAAATCTTGCGCTCTCGTGCCTGTTCTGTAATCGCAATAAGGGCAGCGACATCGCTACCCTCGCTACCAACTCACTGTCTCTTGTGCGACTGTTCAATCCGCGACTAGACTTGTGGGGCGACCACTTTCGCCTGTCTGACGATCTTCGTATTCTGGGAGTTACTGAAGTGGGACAAGCAACCACCCGCATCCTTGACTTCAATACCCCAGATCGCATTCAAGAGCGTCTTGAGTTGCGAATCGCCGGAAGATTTCCGTCTGCCGCCGCCACTACTGTCATGCGGCGAACCCGATCGTAGCGTCCGAACCGTGCCGATACCTGATCGTTAATCTGTGGGGAGCGGAAGTTGGACTTGAACCAACAACCTCCGGATTGTGCCCGGCGGGCGCAAAAGCGCCTTAGTGCGTACCGCACGTCCCGCGCCTACGACGACGCTTCAGTGGTCTTGAGATCGGCCACCACGAGGTCGCCGAGGTCGCCGTCGAGGACCTGGGGGCGGCGAGGCGGATGACAGTTGGGGTCGGCGTCGGGACTTTTCCTTGAGGCGTTCGGCGGCGGAGGCGAGGGACGTCGAGGACAGCCTCGAAGTCGTTCTGATGACTCGGAACGTAACCGAGGTCTGGCGCGGGCGACTTCGCAAGTTACGATCTCACGAAAGCCGTGAGCGGACCGAACTCATGCCCATCCGCCGCCCGCAGCGCGGCGATATAGTCGGACCGGACCTTGCCGATATCCACGAGATTGCCTTGCCCCCAGGTGAAGCGGTCGCGGCCCATGCTTTTGAGCAGCAAATCGGCCGCAAGTCGCGCGTGCCTTCCATTGCCGTTTGGAAACGGATGAATCCACACCAGTCGATGATGAAACCGCGCGGCGATCTCGTCCGGCTCGTACGTGCCGTTCTCTTGCCAATAGCGAATATCGTCAAGCAGTTGCCGCAGCTGCGTTCCGATTTGCCAGGCGTCAATCCCGATGTTCTTTCCGGTCGCGCGGTATACGCCCGCCCATTGCCAGACATCGCCGAACATCCGGCCGTGCAGGCGTTTAAGGAACACCTCGTCGAGCACATCGCGTTTCCTGCTGAAGGCCCATCGTTCCGCTGCCGCGATGTTGACTTGTTCCGCCTCGTTCAATTCGCGTCGCAACGTGATGTAGCTCGGAATCAAGCCCTCACGCTCCTCGGGCGAAAGCGGCGTTCCCTCCTCGTCAAACTCAAATAGAGGATCACTCATGGTTCGTCCCACAACCGCCCCAGGTTGCCCGTCAAGAGGTCATCCACGAGACTCCGGAGTTCGTCCGCCTGATCGGCCTCGTCGACAGCCTGATTCTCCATGCGCATGTGATGATCGACCCGCGCCAATTGCACCGCCGCAACCCATTCAGCACGAGCGCGGATCATCAAATCCAGGGATTTGTTCGGAACCAGTGCATACACCAGCGTGCAATCGAGCGCCTCCGCCGCCCGGTTGAGCGTAGTAATCGTAACGGCGCCGCGTTGCTCCGCCCGTTCCAGCGTCATGACCCGCGGCTGGGATATCCCCATCCTGCCGGCCAACTGCTGCGTCGTCATACCGATGGCCTCTCTGATAGCCCGGACCCATCCGCGCGGCGGGCGTGCGAGCTCATCCGGCTTGACCAGGGCCATTCGGCGATCCAGGTTCTTTCGGGCCAGGTTGCTTGTTCGCATAGAGTCCCCCGTTCGCAGGCAGCTAAAAATAACATATACGTTATAATTTATCAACTTTATTATAACAGCTAAACCTAGTATTTTTGCTTTTCGGTGGAATGACCGAATCCGGCCACGAGGGAGGTCTGCCGTACGCGGACGTCCGTCGCGGGCCGATACTTTCGAACGAATACGCTGAGGCATCGACTGGCGGGCCGGCCACGGTGACCCAACGGACTGGTTCATCGAAAATGCCCCGTCCCCCGCAAAACGGGTCATGGAATTCCCACCTGGTGAGAATTCCCGATAATCCCATCCACCCCCGCCCCGCAAGTCCGGCACACGGTCGCTCTTCGTGGACTCTGCCACGTGCACCCGGCTGTGGACGGGAAGGATCGACTGCCCGGTGGCCTGGCTGTCGTGAGGTACAATGGCGTGGAGACTCTCTTCGGCTGACCCGCGAATGAAGGTGCGACAATACTTTCGACCGGATAGAACACTAAGACGGCAATCCGAAAATGATGACTCCCGAGCCACGATCATCGACAGCGCCCACGGGGTCCTTCTACACTACGGGTGGGACTCTGGCTACGGACGCGCCCTCGTATGTGATCCGCCACGCGGACCACGACCTGTTGGAATCGCTCTCACGGGGCGAATTTCGCTATGTGCTCAACACCCGTCAGATGGGCAAATCGTCGCTGATGATCCGGACGGCCGACGAGCTCCGCAAGCAGGGATGTGCGGTCGTTGTGCTGGACCTCACGGCGGTCGGTCGAAACCTGACTCCCTCCCAGTGGTACGCCGGCATGCTCAGTTCTCTGGCGGAACAGGTGCGGATGGAGGACCCGCTGGAGGATTTCTGGCTCGCCCACGGGGAACTCGGTCCACTGCAGCGGTTTGTCACGGCCATCCGGCAGGTGGTATTGCCGACCGTAGCCGGGCAGCTTATCATCTTTGTCGATGAGATCGATGTCGTTCGAGTGCTTCCCTTTCCGGCGGACGAGTTATTCGTCGGAATCCGCGAGTGCTACAACCATCGGTCGCTCGATCCCGTCTATGGGAAGCTCACGTTCTGCCTGATCGGCGTCGCCACTCCCTCGGACCTGATCAAAGACACTCGCATGAGCCCGTTCAACGTCGGGCGCCGCGTCGAGTTGGCCGATTTCACCCCCACGGAGGCGGCCCCGCTCACGCAGGGCATTCCCGGCGGCGAGCCGATTCTTCGGCGTGTCCTCTATTGGACCGCTGGCCACCCGTATATGACGCAGCGCCTTTGCCGGGAGATCGCCGATCAGCCGGGCGCCCCCACGCCGGACCGCGTCGATGCGCTTTGCGACCGGCTGTTTCTGACGAAGCAGGCCCGTGAAACGGACGATAACCTCGCTTTCGTGCGCAACCGCCTCCTGCGCAGCGAGTTGGACCTGACCGCGCTCCTCGAGCTGTATCGCCGCGTTCGGTCCGGCGCCAGGGTCAAGAACGACGAGACCAATCCGCTCATTCCCGTCCTGCGCCTCTCCGGCGTGGTTGCCGTTCAGGACGGCGTCCTGCGTGTACGCAACCGGATCTATAGTCGCGTGTTCGATAAGGCGTGGGTGCTGGCGCACCTGCCCGACGCGGAGCTGCGACGACAGCGCGAGGCCTACCGGCGTGGTGTGCTGCGCACCGCCGCAGTCGCCGGGATCATCGTGCTGGCCATGGCGTTTCTGACCTTTGAAGCGATCCGTGAACAGCATCGGGCACGCGCAAGCGAGTCCGCAGCCAGAAAGGCCGAGATCCAGGCCGAGCGCGAAACAGTCGTCGCGCGCAACGCGCGCGAGTCGGCACTGCTCCAGAAGGCCGTTGCCGAGACCCAGAGAAAGCGAGCCCAGCACCAGACAACCATTGCGGTTGCGGCGGAGAACCACGCGACACACGAGGCCGAGTTGGCGAAGACCGCCGAACGCCGTGCGGTTCGGGAAGCCGCACTGGCGAAATCCGCGGAGGAGCACGCGACCCGCGAGGCCGTTCTCGCTCAGGATCAGAGGGCCGACGCGATCCGCGCGAAGGTTCTCGCCCAGGCTGCCACACAGAGCGAACGGGCCGCCCGCCAACACGCGACCGATCTCCTTCGCGCGGCCGACCTGCAGTTCGCCGGTCAGGTCTGGGACAGCGAACGGGGCGCCGCACGGAGGGTACAGGCCCTCCTAGCCGAAAGCCGCGCAACGGGCGGATCGCAGAGCTTTGACTGGCGGTACCAGTGGAGGCAGCTCAACCAATCGAGCGCCGCGTCGGTCACCATCGCCGAGCCCTGCCCGATCATGTCCGCCTCCACCGGAGGCGGCTTCCTGAATGCGCTGGGCTTGCAGAGCCTGACACGGATGCGGATCTCGGACCGCCGCGTCGTTAGCACAGCCAACCTGCGGGAACTGTACCCGCATTTCTACACGGCCGCGCTCGCGCCGGATGGGGACCGGATTGCGATTGCGTACGACGACGCCCGTGTCGAGGTCCGGCATGTGGCCTCGCAGGGACTCATTTCCACGTGGACCCCGGGGCGCAGCCCCGCGATGAGCGTATTCTTTGTCGGCGGAGGCGCCGAAGTCGTCACGCACGCGGTGGACGACAGTACTGCGTGCTGGGACGCTCGGACCGGTCGCCGGCTCGCCCAGTGGGACGGAGGGCGGCTCGCGAATGCCGGCGGGACGCATGTGCCTCACGCGTCGCTGTTCGGCGGGGATACCGAGCCGGTCGCATTCGCGTGGGGCGACAACCGTCACTATCGGGCAACGGGGAGATGCCCGAGGGAGAATCAGGTCACCCTGGCGGATCTCGACCGGGTCAACTCCGACCCGTATACGGCGTCGATCCTCGATGCGGGAGGCATTGATGATGTCGCGATGGCCGACGATGGCCGGACCCTTGCGACGGCGGATAACGCCCGAGTCTTCTTGTGGGACACCGCAACCGCGAAACGGATACAATCCTGGGGCGCATCGTGGTCGACCATCACGAGCCTCGGCATGTCCGGCGACGGGAGCGAAGTCGCGGTCGGCACGACCGACGGGGAGATCAGCCTGTGGGACACGGGGTACGAGCCGCCGCACTGCATCGCCACGCTCAAGGGCAGCATCGGAGAGGTCTTGACACTCGCGTTTTCGCCCGACAGGCGGTGGCTGACAAGCACCGATTCCACGCGGACCGCCCGCGTGTGGGACCTCGGGCAGGCCGAACTGTCCTCCCTCGACGCCCCGCAATGCGGCGTAGATACGCTGTCGTTCTCGCCGGACGGCACTGCTCTGTGCGAAACGCTCGCGAATGGAACGGCGGTGCTCTGGGACACCAGGACGTGGCGGACGCAGTCGATGCCGTCGTTCTTAGCGCCGCCCGGAACCTCCGCAAGCCTTCTTCAGATTGCCGGCAGCCTTTTCCCGCGCGCCACAGACCTTCCGTACATCATGTACTCAGTCCCCGCAAACCTGCGTCTGATTGCCGGCAGCGCGTTCTCCCCGGACAATCAAACTGTGGCAACCTCCGGAATCGACCTGTCCCCCGAGCCCGGCGCCGCCAATTCGCGGGACCCGGCTGCGTCACCGTCCAGGCGATACTTTATCCGGCTCTGGAACCGTCGAACAGGCCGGGCCGGCCCGGGCTGGACATCGCGGGCCTGGTACGGCACGAACCAGGGACCGCTTGACGGAGGTGCGACAGCCCTGGCGTTCTCGCCGGACGGGAAGACGCTTGCGGGTGGATTTGGGCCGTTGGGCGACACGATCCATCCCCACGCCGCCGCCGTCTGGAATGTCGCCACCGGCCGCGAAATCCGCGAACTCGACGGTTTTCAGGGCGCGGTGAGCGCGCTCGCCTTTTCTCCGGATGGACGCGACCTCTACGCCGGCTGCTGCGACGGCAACGTGTATCGGTTCGACACAGGTAACTGGAGGAAGACGGGAAGCCTCCATTGCGGAGCCGCGATCCTCTCAACGGCCCTGTCGCCGGACGGCCGACTTCTTGCTGTAGGGGATATCCGGGGAAACATTCATCTGTGGGACACGCAGTCCCCCCGGGCGCCGCGGTCACTGACCGGCATCACGTCGGGCGTTTCGGACCTGGCGTTTACTCGCGACGGCCGCACGCTTGCTTCGGCGGGCTTCGACCCGTCGGTCATATTGTGGGACGTCGCAAGCGGCAAGCCCACGAGATCCCTGCCGGTGCACCAGTACGGAGTCGAGCGCGTGGCATTTTCGCCGGACTCGACGCTGCTTGTGTCGGCCGATGACGGAGGTTCGGTCAAGCTGTGGAGAGCCGCATCCGATGCCGTGATAGGTGCGCAGGAACGGGAGCTGCCGGCGGTTCCGCCAACACCGCCGGCAGCGGACGGTTGGGTGACTCCGGAAGGGGAGCAGGCGGCGGCAAAGCGCCTGGTGCGGGACGTTATCCTGGAGCAAGTTCCCGGATACTCGGGATCGGTGCGCGCCGACAACCTGCTCGGGCCGGACCTGCGCGGCCAGGACTGGAATACGTGGTTTTTTCCCAGCCTGACCGGCGCTGTCAACATGGATATCGGTCCCGGCAGCATTCTTAACGTGCACGTCCTCCATGCCGACGGCACCGAATGGCATGTTGACCTCACACGCAGCGGCATTCCTCTGCTGAGCGGCCACCCCTACGTGCTTCAGTTTCGCGCGCGGGCCGCGCGGCCGATAACCGTGTACGGAGGGCTCCAGCGGGATGTCAGCCCCTGGGATCAACTCGTCTTCCGTAAGGAGTGGCAAATCACCCCACAGTGGCAGGCGTATCGGTTGCATTTTCAGATGGGCGAGGTGCCCGAGAACCACACGGAAATGTTCTTCTCGATCGGCGCAATGGTCAATGAAATACAGTTCGCGAACTTTGTCCTTGTTCCGGACCGCTCCGGAGACAGCCCGGATGTTTCGGCTTACATTTCGGCAGAAAGGTGACAGTGCAATGGATTCTGCTCGTTTGCCAACAGAAGTCGCGCACATACTCTTCCTGGATATCGCCGCGTTCTCGCGTGGCTCCATGGAGCAGCAGGCCCGCCTTACTACGGAATTACGGGACCTGGTCCGAAAGACGCCGGAATTTGTGAGGGCGACCGCGGCCGGGGAGATCATCGGCCTCGACACCGGCGATGGAATGGCGCTGGTCTTCTTCCGAGATCCACTGGCGCCCCTTCAATGCGCCGTGGAAATTGCGCGCGGGCTGAGCGAGCACCGGCACCTGATACTGCGAATGGGGATTCACAGCGGGCCCGTCTCTCGAACGACGGATCTCAACGGCCGCGAGAACGTGACCGGCTCCGGGATCAACACCGCCCAGCGGGTGATGGACTCCGGCGACCCGGGACATATCCTCCTGTCTTCGGCGAGCGCGGAAGTCGCGCGCGAGTTCGACGCCTGGGCCGGCTTCCTGCACGATCTCGGCGAGTGCGAGGTCAAACACGGCCGGCGCGTCCACCTGTACAGCTTTATCATGGATACGATCGGGCGTCCCGAGCCACCGTCGCGGATCGCCGCATCCGCTCCGGAGGCGCCGCCAATGTCCGTGCCCCCGGCGGCAGCGGGCGCATTCGACCGCCGGGCCTGCAAGGTCGTGCTCCTGTACAAGCGCGGATCCGCCCCCGACGAAAACCTGTTGCGCATACTGGAGGCCGAGCTCAAATCCAACGGCGACGATGTTTTCATCGACCGTCACTTGCAGATCGGCGTCGCCTGGGCCCAGGAGATTGAGCGGCGAATTCGAGAGGCCGACGCGGTGGTGCCGCTGCTTTCGGCTGCGTCCCATCGCAGCGAAATGCTCGAATTCGAGGTGCAGACCGCCCACCAGGCGGCGCAGGCGCAGGGCGGAAAGCCGCGCATTCTGCCGGTTCGCGTGGCCTACACGGAGCCGTTCGCCGATCCGATCGGATCGATCCTCGGCTCGTTGCAGTACACGCTCTGGAACGGTCGAGAGGACGATGCCCGCGTGGTGGCCGATGTTATTCGTGCCCTCCATAGCCCGCCGGCGCCTCCTCAGGCCGTGAAGCGCGAGCCTATCGGCGGCGCGATGTCGATCGATTCCCAGTTCTACATCGTTCGCCCCACCGACGCCACTTTCCTGGAGGCGATTGCCAATCGGGACAGCATTGTACTTGTCAAGGGCGCCCGCCAGATGGGGAAGACGTCGCTGTTGGCGCGTGGTCTGCACAAGGCGCGCGCCGACGGCGTCCGGGTCGCCATGACCGACTTTCAGACGTTCAGCTCCTCGATCCTCGCGTCGGCGGACAGCCTGTTTCTCGCGCTCTCGGAGGATCTGGCCGACCAGCTTGACCTCGAAGCCGACCCGCGCCGTCATTGGAACCCGGATCTCGGGGCGAACACGAACATGGAGCGGTTCGTGCGCCGGCAGGTGCTCGGGGCGATCGACGGGCCGCTCGTCTGGGGGCTCGACGAAGTCGACCGCCTCTTTCCCCCCGGCTGCGCCTTCGGAAGCGAGGTCTTCGGCCTGTTTCGGTCGTGGCATAACAGGCGCTCACTCGACCCCGGCGGGCCGTGGGCGCGCCTGACGCTTGCGATTGCCTATGCCACGGAGGCGCACCTGTTTATCACCGACCTCAATCAGTCCCCATTCAACGTGGGCACCCGTCTCACGCTCGACGATTTCGACCCGGCGCAGGTGGCCGATCTCAACGAGCGATTTGGCCGGCCGCTGCCGAATGCCGATGCCGTGGCGCGTTTTCACGCGCTTGTCGGCGGTCAGCCGTATCTCACCTCGCGCGGGCTCGACGATATCGGTCGGCGCAGCATCACGATTGACGTGCTGGACCAGGAGGCGGATCGGGACGAGAGCTTGTTCGGTGACCATCTTCGCCGTATCCTGATCACGCTCCTGCAGGACACGGCGCTGACAGAAGTCGCGCGGGGAATCCTGCGCGGCAAGCCGTGCCCGACGCCGGAGAGCTTCTATCGACTGCGCAGCGCCGGTTTGATCTCGGGGACAAATGCCGGCGACGTTCGCTTCCGCTGCCGGCTCTACGAACGCTTCCTGGCGCGCCACCTGCTTTAGTGCGCCGCTTTCATGCCCTGCGTGTCGATTTGAACTTTTCGGCGGGTTCAAAGAGGAATCCAATGGCATTCCAGGGAATTGAGCGATAATACAGCGTCGACATCGGCGTGCAGTTGGGGCATCACGCCTTGCTGCCGCAGACTAGCACATACAGGAGAACGCAATTGACACCGCCCTGCCTAACTGTTGTACTCCACCTTGCCGGTGGACAGACCGATTGCTTTGAGTTGGACGATGCCGCCAGCGTCCGGGTGCTCGTCGACCAACTCAATCCGACCAAGGTGTTTTCGGCGCCGTCGCTCACGATCTCAGAGCAAGACTGCTTGACGGCGTATCGAACGCAGCAGATCGTTCGAATCGACGTCGGTGGCACTGATGTGCCGACCTGGCCCTATCTGGGGAAGGCGTCCAGTGTCACGGAAGTCTCGCCGGACGAGTTCGCTCTGCTGACCGGCACCGAAGATCTCGTGAAGAAGCGATTGGAAGCCTGGAAACAGCCGGGAACCGCGCAGCAAGGCTTCACCACGCTGGAACTGGCCGGCGGACAACGCATCATCTGGCAGGTCGACATGGTGTCGTCCGAGATGATGGCCCTGGATTCGCTGTCGATCGTGCGTCATCTCCTCGGCGCCGGCGCGCTGCACGGTCTCCGTGCCGACGGCTCCGTGATGATCATCAACATGGCGCATGTCGTTCGCCTGTCCTTCCATCCCGGCCCTCCGTCAACATCGACGCGGATCGCTTCCGCCCGGCGCATCGCGGAGTGAGCCTCCGCTCAACTCTATGGCTGGTCCGTCGAGAT
>JBKQWH010000313.1:0-4776 GCA_052139635.1 Capsulimonadaceae bacterium | reverse complement strand
GTCTCCGAACTTGTTGTCCGTGAGTCAGGTCTTGCGCCGCTCCGTCAGTTCATATCGTGGGACAGGCCTCCGTGCCTGTCTTCCTCCTTGTCCATCGCGTCCATTGCGTCCAAACTACTTGTCGGTCTGAGGCGAAGCCTCGCTCGATTCCTTGACTCTCCGAACTTGTTGTCCGTGATTCAAGTCTTGCGCCGCTCCGTCAGTTCATATCGTGGGACAGGCCTCCGTGCCTGTCTTCCTCCTTGTCCATAGCGTCCATTGCGTCCATCGCGTCCATATGTCCATACATCTTGTCGGTCTGAGGCGAAGCCTCGCTAGACGGCCGACGCGGCGAGCGAGTCGGCGAGGATCTGGTCGGGAAGCTCATAGTCCACCAGTCCGCCGTCGATGTAATTCTCGTACGCGGCAAGGTCGAGGAAGCCGTGCCCGGAGAGGCAGAAGACGATGGTCTTGTCCTCGTTCTGTTCCTTGGCGCGCAAGGCCTCGTCAATGGCCGCGCGGACAGCGTGGCTGCTCTCGGAAGCGGGGACGATGCCCTCGGTCTTGACGAATAACTCGGCAGCGCTAAAGCAGGCGTTCTGCGGATAGGCGGCCGCCTCGATAATTCCGGACTTGAGAAGCTGGCTGATGATGGCCGACATGCCGTGATAGCGCAGTCCACCGGCGTGGATTCCGGCCGGCATGAAGTTGTGGCCGAGCGTGTACATCGGAACAAGCGGCGTGTACTTGGCGACATCGCCGAAGTCGTAGCGGAACTCCCCGCGCGTCATGGTCGGGCAGGCGGACGGCTCGACACCGATGAACCGGATGGCCTTCTTTGCCTCGCCGCGCAGCTTTTCGCCGACAAACGGCAGGGCGATGCCGCCGAAGTTCGATCCGCCGCCACAGCAGCCGATGACCACGTCAGGATAGTCGTCGACCTGAGCAAGCTGGGCCTGGACCTCCTGGCCGATGATGGTCTGGTGCAGCAGCACGTGGTTGAGGACCGAGCCGAGCGCGTAGTTGGTGTCGGCGCGTCCGGCGGCGTCCTCGACGGCCTCCGAGATGGCGATGCCGAGGCTCCCGTTTGAGTCGGGGTCGTGCTCGAGGACTGCGCATCCGGCGTGGGTTTTGTTGCTCGGTGAGGGGATGACTTCGGCGCCCCAGAGGCGCATCATGGTGCGCCGGTAGGGCTTCTGGTGGAAGCTGACCTTGACCATGTAGACAGTGCACTCGAGGTCGAACCACTGGCAGGCGAGGGCCATCGACGAGCCCCACTGGCCGGCGCCGGTCTCGGTGGACACGCGCTTGATGCCGGCCTGCTTGTTATAGTACGCCTGCGGGATGGCCGTGTTCGGCTTGTGACTGCCGGCCGGGCTGCCGCCCTCGTACTTGTAGTAGATCCGTGCCGGAGTCCCGAGCGCCGCCTCGAGGCGCAGGGCGCGGTGGAGGGGGCTCGGCCGATACTGTCGATAGCAGTCGATCACAGCTCCGGGGATATCGACCCATCGCTGGGGCGTTACCTCCTGCTCGATGAGCGACATCGGGAAAATGGGGGCGAGGTCGGCCGGCCCTACGGGCTGGCGCGTGCCGGGGTGCAGATAGGGCTCCGGCTTCTCGGTCATGTCGGCAACGACGTTGTACC
Source organism: Capsulimonadaceae bacterium (assembly GCA_052139635.1). Taxonomy (GTDB): domain Bacteria; phylum Armatimonadota; class Armatimonadia; order Armatimonadales; family Capsulimonadaceae; genus JBKQWH01. Next base: position 3,152 of record JBKQWH010000313.1, on the reverse strand, counting down.
AGGCGGTCGGCATCTTAGCCGGGTCCAGGAAGATTTTTCGGTCAGGCATAATTGGCACCTACGAATTGAGAGATACTGAGAATGTTACACGGGAAGGGCGGAAAGTCCTGCCTTGGCATGGAGAATTCTACGAAATGGACATAGCGGCCGCGGCGGTGGCAAAAGGACCAAACAAGCGCCTGCGCGTCCAATCCTCCTGACCATCGCGTCCATTGTCCATAGTCCAAACCGTTCAAGCTTACATCTATATACTATATTAAACGCTGTCTAAATTTTGTCCCGCTACGCGGGAAGTGTTAAAAGAGCTAAAGAACTGAGAACTGAGTGTTAAGGTCCTGACGCGCCGCGCAGCCCGAGCTCGTTGCCGCCGCTCGTCGGGCCGTTGCCGTAGCGGTCCGACGCGCGGAAGCCGTCCGTGCCACCGTCGTTCCACGAGCCGCCGCGCAGAACGCGAGCGTCGCCGCTGTCAGGACCCGTCGGGTCCGCGCCGTGATCGCCCTTACAATAGTCCGGATCGTACCAATCCGAACGCCAGTTCCATACGTTGCCCGCCATATCCATGACTTTGTATGGACTTGCTCCTGAGGGATAGGAGCCGACTGGCTTCGGGCTCGATAGATTGTCTGGCGACACCGAGTTGGCGCATTTGGCCGAGTCCCAGTCGTTTCCCCACGGGTACTGCCGTCCATCCGTCCCGCGAGCAGCCTTCTCCCACTGCGCCTCGGTCGGCAGGTGCACGCCGGCCCAGTCGCAATACGCCTTCGCATCGTCCCAGGTGACATTGACGACCGGATAGTTGCCGTTGTCCCAGCCCCATGGTGGAGAGTCCGGCATCGCGTGGCCTGTGGCGGCGCAGAACTTCTCGTACATCGCCACGGTGACGTCGTTCTGGTAGATGTAATAGCTCGATAGCGTTACTGAGTGAACCGGGTTGTCGCCCCGGTCCGAATCGCCCATTTGAAACGGGCCGGCGGGAATCTTGATCATCTCCGCACCGTCCTTGGGATTGATCTTTGTCTGTGTGCTCGGCGCGAAGGCTGCCGGAGTGGCCGCGGCGGGGGCTGACGCTGGCGCAGTGGCGGCCGCGGCGGGGGCTGACGCTGGCGCAGTGGCGGCGACCGGCGACGGGGCATGCTGCGTGCAGCCTGCGACACCCATCGCTACGGCCGCGGCCAGCGCGGCAAAGGCCGCCGCCACGGCAAAGCCGCGCCGCTTTGTCCTGGTCGCAACCGGCGGCTGGTATGGCGGGGGCGGCGCGGTTACGGCCGGACGCGGAGTCGCCGCACGGGGCGGCGGAGGCGCCTGGAGGTGGACGCCCTGGCGCACAGCCTGCACCGACGGGAACGGATCGCGCCCGGCCATCTGCCGCGTACGGGCGCACCAGGGGCAGGAGCGGAGGTGGGGTCCGTAATAATGCTGCCCGTTTGACGAGCACTGGGCCATGGCGCCAACGGCCTCCTCCAGCGCTCTGCGCCACTCGCGGGCCTCCGGGCGGGCGCCGGGCGAGTCATGGCCGTCCTCGAAGCAGCGCAGGAACAGGGCCGGCAGGCCCGGGTTGTAGAACTCAAACAACTCGCGCATGTCCCGGACGCACGGCATGAGGTACCCGACAACGCCGCCGGTTCCAAGCAGCAGGTCCATGGGCCAGGCAATGGAGGTGTGACCGGCGGACTTTGTGGGATCGTCCGGCGGATTCGCAAGCATCGCAGCCAGCTTGGCCGCGCGGTCGGCAGACGGCTGATCGTAGACCTTCGCCGCAAGGCCGCGCTCCGTGGGCACGACGTAGATATGCCCCTCCCCGCCGCTCCCCAGCCGGCGGGATTCGTCGAGCACGATGGGCTGTCCCGTGGATTTTCGGGTTAAGTGTATGGACATATGACACTATCGACGCACATCGACGGTCCCAAAGCCCCCGATAGAAATCGTGAGCGACCGGATTAGCCACGAATGAGGTCGCGGGCGGCCCAACGTCGCAGGCAGCCCAAGTTACCCACGAATGAATTCGTGGGCTGCCGGGGTGATCGTCCTACGGACGACCGGTTATCGACCGCGTTACCCGGCTAACGCAGGCGGTTGTGCCTGCGATGGCCCTGCGGACAACTTCGTTTCCGCACTGTTACCCACGAATGAATTCGTGGGCTGCCGGGGTGAACGTCCTACGGACGACCCGTTATCGACCGCGTTACCCGGCTAACGCAGGCGGTTGCGGCCCGCGACGGCCCTGCGGACAACTTCGTTTCCGCTCTGTTACCCACGAATGAATTCGTGGGCTGCCGGGGTGAACGTCCTACGGACGACCGGGTATCGACCGCGTTACCCGGCTAACGCAGGCGGTTGCGGCCCGCGGACAACTTCGTGGGCGCTCGGCGTTACCCACGAATTCATTCGTGGGGTCCTACGGACGACCGGTTATCGACCGCATTACTCGTCTAACTCGCCTGTATCTTCCCATAAAGGCCAGATCGACCCGTCGCCATGATGCCGTTTTTGGTTTCGAATGTAGCTCTCAGCGTTGGGAAGATGACTGTGGCTGAGGCTGAAAGCACCATATCCGGGTTGCCACTTAAAAACGTCGCCGCCTCGAAGTTGTGAGTTCATCATTCGCGACGAGACGCCCTTAATGTTCTTGACAAGTGAGGACACAGAAACCGCCGGGCGAAGTCGAACAAGCACATGCACGTGATCGGGCATGCCTCCGATTGCAATTGCTTCACATCTGGCCCGCTCATCCTCGATTCTGCCGCGAATGCAGCCGTACAACCGGTTTTCCCATGCCTCTGTAATGAACATTTCCCGATTCCACGTGGCCCATACGAGATGCACATAAATTTGCGTTTTGCTGTGCGGCATACGCACCCTGCTCCCTATGCCAGTTCGGCAACTGCCACTGGTCGTCCGTAGGACGTTCGCCATCGCAGCCCACGAATTCATTCGTGGGGACCTACGGACGACCGTTATCGACCGCGTTACCCGGCTAACACACCCGCGGTTGCGGCCCGCACGGGCTACTCATTACCGTGACAATGGCGCATCGTTGGGGCTCGCCGGCTTGCGACACAACGCCGGCAATCGCCACTGGTCGTCCGTAGGACGTTCGCCATTGCAGCCCACGAATTCATTCGTGGGGACCGACGGACGACCCGTTATCGACC
>JBKQWH010000312.1:0-3016 GCA_052139635.1 Capsulimonadaceae bacterium | reverse complement strand
CCGTCGGCAAATGGCGCGATGATGAGCCCGCCGGGCATGCTGGTCGATGGTCCATCGAAGTAGCGCGGATAAACGGATTTCAGCCGTTCGATTGAAGTGAGCTGCGGCTGCGTGCTTTCGATCGTAACGAACATCCCGGCGCCGTCGCTCAATTCGAGGACGAGTTTGCGCGGGTTAACAACGCCTTGCGGGCGCGCCGGTTAAAGGAGCATCGGGAGCCCTCAACCGGCACGCCGGTTCGGTACGATCTGCCATCCTACGCGCTTCTGCACTATTTGCGGCGTCTGGCCGCGCATATATGCCTGCATGATAAGCTCCCTGATCCCGGAAACGATCTCTCCGCCAGCGATCCGGTGAACGAACAGTGGAGGATGTGGGCGACCAAGCATGAGCCACGCGGTTTCATGTCGCAGATATTTGAAAGGCGTGCTTCTGCCGCCGTTCCGTTCGAACATCTGATGGTTCACAGCGATTCGCAAGGCTTCTACCTGCCGCAGCCGATGCGCCGAGCGCTGATCGCGCCCGAGGGATTCGACGTCGCCGGCAACGGCATCATAGGCTCGTCGGTGTCGGTCATCGACGACTGCGTGCAACTTGCCAAGCGGCTCGACCTTCCGATTGACCTTGACCCGAGCTCGAGTGAAGTCCAGGAAGCCTTCACGGAACAGGGGAAGGCCGAATCCGGCTGGCAGCGCTATGGGCGCGAGAGCTTCGCGTGCCTTTCGCTCCATCGGGCCGCATCCGCTTCGGTGCAAACGGGCTGCGCGCTGGTGTTCATTTAGATCGTCGATGACGGTCAATGGTTGGGGATGATTGTACGGAATGCCTCCATACCTATAGTCATGCGGGACCCGGATACGGTGAACCCATTACCTATCGCCGGATCACAGCACCACCCCGGGCAATCTTGCCGAGGGCGTTCTGGGCAGCCGTGCGGACGGTTGGGTTTGGCTCGGACTCGGCAAGGCCGGCGATGGCGGACTTGGCTTGAACGGCCTCGAGCGGGCGCTCGACGTTGATCGCGAGGCGCCGTAAGATGTTGCCGAGTGCGTCGAGGGCGGCCAGTCGGAGCCGGACCTGGTCACCAGTCTCGTTCTGGGCGATTGCGACGAGCAGCGGAAGGTCGTCGGCGTTCACGCGCTGGTTGACGGATCGGATGGCCGACCACTTTTGAGCCACGTTGGCGGACGTTGTGCCGGGCCTCGGAGAGAGGTCGTCGGGCGCGATGCGGCGGACAATGGCGGTCTCCCGTGCTCGGTCGACGGCGTAGTATTTCACCACATAGAAGGACGGCAGCAGAAACAAGATCATGGCGACGACGCCGGAGACGCGCATGAACCACTTCCAACAGGGAGAGGTGGAAGGTTGGATCGATGACGGGCCAGTGGTGTCGTTAGGGGCCATGTAGGATGTTTCAGAGCGGGTAGGCTTGTGTCGCTGGCATACTACCACTGAGCGCAACTATCGTTGCTGGAAGGCCCGCTGCAGGCTGGTGACGTACAACCGATTAGCTCCTCGGCTCCGTCTCAGAGGTACCAGTGGGCTTTTTCGTAGGCCAGACCATTATCGGATAACCTGGCCCGAACTCGACATGACGAGGCGAGCCCCCGGGATGAGGGGCTCGGCGCGTTTTTCACTTACGGCAGGGTCGTCTCGCCCATCAGGTACCGGTCGCATTCGCGGGCTGCCCCACGGCCTTCGTTGAAGGCCCACACGACGAGGCTCTGGCCGCGGCGGGCGTCGCCGGCCGCGAAGATGCCGGGGATGCTGGTCGCGTACTTGTTGTACTCCGCCTTGACGTTTGTGCGCGGATCTCTGGCGAGGCCGAGCTGCGAAACCAACTGGTCCTCCGGCCCCAAAAAGCCCATCGCGAGCAGGACGAGCTGGCAGGGAGTTGTCTTTTCGGAGCCGAGGATCTCTTTCGGCGTGAACCGACCCGCCTTGTCCTGGTGCCATTCGATCTCGACCGTGACGATCTCCTTGACGCAGCCGTTCTCGTCCCCGATCAACTTCTTGGCCGTGGTGCAGTAGACCCGCGGATCGGTGCCGAAAACCGCTTGCGCTTCCTCCTGGCCGTAGTCCAGGCGGTAGATCTTCGGCCACTGTGGCCACGGGTTATCGGAGGCGCGGTCGATGGGAGGCCGCGGGAGAATTTCCACCTGGACCAGCGAGGTGCAGCCGTGACGCATCGACGTGCCGACGCAGTCTGTGCCGGTGTCCCCGCCGCCGATCACAACGACATCCTTCCCCCGAGCGCTGATGAAGTCGTCGCCCTCATAGCCGTCGAGGATGGTCTGCGTGTTGTTGCGGAGGAACTCCATCGCGAAGTGCACGCCCTTGAGGTCGCGGCCCTCGATCGGCAGGTCGCGCGGCTTGGTGGCGCCGGTCGCCAGAACGACGGCGTCGAACTCGGTAAGCAGCGATTCCGCCGGGTAGTTCCGGCCAACCTCCGTGTTGACGATGAACTCGATCCCTTCCGCCCGCAAAAGGTCGATGCGTCGATCGACGGCCGCTTTATCGAGCTTCATGCTCGGGATGCCGTACATCAGCAGGCCGCCGATGCGGTCGTCGCGCTCGAATACGGTCACCGTATGCCCGGCTTTGTTGAGCTGTGCGGCCGCCGAAAGTCCGGCCGGGCCGGAGCCGACAACAGCGACCTTCTTGCCGGTGCGCACTTGCGGCGGCTCCGGAACCACCCAGCCTTCGTCGAAACCGTGGTCGATAATGGCGCACTCGATGTTCTTGATGGTCACCGGCGGTGCGTGGATGCCCAGGACGCAGGCTCCTTCGCAGGGGGCGGGGCAGACGCGGCCTGTGAACTCGGGGAAGTTGTTCGTCTTATGCAGCCGGTCGAGCGCGTCGCGCCACAGACCGCGGTAGACCAGGTCGTTCCATTCCGGAATCAGATTGTTGACGGGACAGCCCGACGCCATGCCGCTGATTAGCTTGCCGGTGTGGCAAAACGGAATGCCGCAGTCCATGCAGCGCGCAGCCTGCTCCTGACGCGCCGGAGCGT
>JBKQWH010000311.1:0-4258 GCA_052139635.1 Capsulimonadaceae bacterium | reverse complement strand
TCCGAAGTCTTCACATCGCCAACGACGGCGACCACCATGTTCGAAGGCACGTAATACTTATCGAAAAAATTCTGCGCGTCGGTCGCCGAGAAGGAATTCAGGTCCGAGATCCAACCGATGGTCGGCCGGTGATAAGGATGGGCTGCGAACGCCTCTTCTGTGAATTGCTCGAGCAGCTTGCCGATGGGATTGCTGTCGACCCGCATGCGCCGCTCTTCAATCACCACATTGCGCTCTTTGTAGAACTGGCGCATCACCGGCTGCACAAAACGCTCCGATTCAAGATAGGCCCACAGTTCCAGGCGGTTGACCGGAAACGAATAGTGATATGCGGTCTCGTCCCAGTTGGTGAAGGCATTCATGCCCTCGCCGCCTTCGCTCTCCACAATTTTGCCGAACTCGTTGTTATAGGCTGCGGAGAACTTGTCGGCGGCGGCGATCGCATCGCGCCACTCCTGTTCGAGTTGCTTCACCTTCTGCTCGTCCCGGTCGACCCGCTTGTCGCGCTCGTGGATGTAATCCGCGTAAACGGTTTCCACCTTGGCCAGCGCGACCTTCTCATCCGCATAGTCGCGCGTGCCAATCGTGTCCGTGCCCTTGAATGCCATGTGCTCGAACATATGGGCCAGGCCGGTTTTGCCCAGCGGATCCTGCACCGATCCGGCATCGACGTGCGTGAAGAAGGAAAACACCGGCGCCTCCGGCCGCTCGCAGATGACGACGGTCAGGCTGTTCGCCAGTTTCTTGACGGTAGTTCGCTTTTCAAAGGAAGCCAGATCCTGGCCGAAGGCGAACGCGGACATGCAGACAATCAAAACCAAAACAGGAAGATTACGGACTTTCATTCCACCTCCAAGCCGCAAGTGAAGCTAAAAATCGAAGGTACGTAAGCATGTGTAGAGTTGTCAAACCTGGGTGCTTCCGTGCCATACTCATTCGACGTAGCCGAGTCGGCCCGGTTACCGTGGGGTTCGCCTCAAATCTCGAGGCGGCAGTGGGAGCGTGCATGAAGCAGGGGACCACACGGCCGCGGATTTTCCTCGCGATGGCGGCCTTTGCCGCCAGCCTTCTGGCCACCGGCCAGGATGTTTCCGGGAGGACGTCGCGGCCTCCGCTGCCGGGCGGCGACTACCAGCCCTTTGCAGCCGATAGCCCGTTTAACATCCCGATCCCGGCGAACCCGAAGCTCGATCCGAAGTCCGACAAGATCATCGCCACTCTCACCGGCATGACGCACCACGAACTGGGCTCGCTGCGCACCGCGGCCACCCCCACGCGCATCGACTATACGATTCCGTTTTATTACAACATCCCGTCCGACCCTGCTTACACAATTTCCTGTCACTTCAACGGCCCGCCGCCGAACTGGGGCGATTGCCCGCTGGAAAAACTGAGCATCCACATTCCGGCCTTCGCCCGCCCCGAAAATAGTGGTCACGGCAAGTTTCCCTGGAACACAGATCACCACCTCGCGATCATCGACGCGGCAACCGGCACCGAATACGACATGTGGGGAGCCGCGCAGCCAAACGGCAAAGGCGGCAGGTTGACCATTGGATGGGGCGGCCTTGGGCCGGTCACGAGCCAGGGCATCAACACTTTCGGTGCGACGAACTCGCAATTCGCGCTCACGATCGGGATCGTGCGCTCAGCCGATATCAACGCGGGCATCATCCCGCACGCGCTGCAAATGGCAGTCCCGTGCGCCAGCGGCATGGGAGTCTATCCGGCAGCAGTGAACTCGGACGAAGCGTGTCCCAAAACAGCGGTGGCCCCTCCTTACTACGGGATGCGGGTGCAACTCAACCTGACGGATGACGAAATCAACGCGCTCCCCGCGCCCGCATATGCGAAGACGATATTCCTGGCGCTCGCGCACTATGGCGCGTTCGTCTCCGACACCGGCACCGGCGACTCGATGGAGTTCCAGACAGAAAGTGGACTAACCTACACCATGCTCGGTCTGCCCGATCCATGGGTTGCTCTCGCGCAGCAGTACGGCATCCAGCCCGATGCGCCGCTGTCGAATCCGTATTCCGCGTATCTGTTCCCGCTCTCCGCGATCGGCGTGAACGTCACAAAGTATTTGCGCGTGATTGCTCCCTGCGTGACCGCGGGAACCTGCTGAGAGCGTCTCGGCCGTCGGGCCCAAGCTCGCCCTCCGCAACTCGCAACCAGGTCGCTGAGAAAGTAGATCTTGCACCTGATTTTGGGGCGCGCATTCCTTCCGTGTGGGCGGGAGAACTCCCTTTCCTGCGGGGGAACGAAGTGCGAACAGATCCAGCCCCGGAGGGGCGGGCCAAAACCAGGCCCGCTCAGGACGGGGTAAAGTGGGAAAACAGTTTAAGTCGCGGAGGGATGACCCACTTCTCACGCACACGCTTCAGCGCTGCCATGGACCGCCTTGTTTCCAGTGGCTGATTTCGGGGCCGATGCGGTGGTCGACCTCATCTGCTTCGAGCCCGACTCAGCCCGGCAGCTTGTCGAGGCGCTCAGGCCCAAGAGGACCTATTTGGTCGATTGCGGGACCATCTGGATACACGGCCCAAGCACCGTGGTACCGACGACCGAGGATGCTCCGCGCCGGCCATTCGGTCAGTACGGGAAGGCCAAGGCGGCGATCGAGGAGCTCCTGTTGGAAGAGAGCCGGGGCGGAGGCTTGCCAGTGGCCCTGCTCCACCCAGGTCACATCGTCGGACCGGGGTGGGTGCCAGTGAACCCAGCGGGGAACGTCGAGTTGTCGGTGTTCGAGCGCTTGGCGACCGGCCAGGAGGTCGCACTCCCGAACCTCGGAATGGAGACGCTGCACCACGTGCACGCCGACGACGTAGCCCAGGCGTTCGCTTTGGCGATTGAGCGTCCGGAGGCGGCGTCGGGCGAATCGTTCCACGTGACATCCGAGCGTGCGATCACGCTCCGAGGTTACGCGGAGGCTATCGCTGAGCTTTTGGGCCAACCGAGCCGCCTATCCCTACTTGCCTGGGAGGTCTGGCGCGACACCGTAACCGAAGCTGCAGCTGAGCTTACGTGGGACCACATCGCACACAGTCCCTCCATGAGCATCGACAAGGCGAGGCGTCTGCTCGGATACAACCCGACGTACACCTCCCTCGAGGCGATCCAGGAGTCGTTGGCATGGCTCGTCGCCAACGGTCGACTGGATGCAGCGGCATGGGCATCATTGCCGTTGTAATCAGCCTCACCAGGGGTGAACGGGCTGATTACGAGTGACGAGTCCCTCGGATAGGGCAACGGTGGGCAGTCTGCGGGACATCGTGGACGCGGTCACCGCGCAGTAGCGTTCTTGAGGTCTGGTGCTCGCCAAAATGGTCTGATAGTGGCTGTTTCTCGAATTGGCCTGGGCACTCGCATGGGTCGCGAAGGGAGCAGCGACGTGCACCGGAACCTTCGTTCCGTCGCGGTTCGCCGGGGCGCTACGGTCGCACCGACCAGGCCAGATGAACCGATCGGTCGGTTCACCCAGCGTCGATGAGAGTCAGGAGCATGACGGTCGGCTCGCGCGCGGTGAGACTGTGAGGCGTTCCGGGCTCCATGTGCAGCCAGAAGCCGGGTCCCGCGTCGAGTTGCTCACCGTCCGCGAAGAACTCGAGCCGGCCTTTGACAATCTGCACGATGGCTGACCGGGATGCCTGATGCTCGCTGAGACCCTCTCCTGCGTCAAAGCCAAAGACCGTGACCTCGGTTCGGTCGTCGCGAAAGATCACGCGCGATACGACGGCGCCCGTTTGAATATCAATCACCGCGGCGACCTCCGAAAGCACGACATGTGGCATCCCGCTCTCCTCTCTTGTGCTCCCCATTGATTGGATGTCGGTATTTCTAGCCGCAACTGGTGTCGGGCGAAGGTGGCCTGCGCCACCGGGCTGACGGCGACGGGGGGCAAAGGCTCGATCTTGACCACACAGACGAGATGTGGACTCGAACACGCTTAGCTCGGCGGGAAAACCTGAAGGGTGCAGGCGCGTGCGCCTGAAGGGTGCACAAACTCATGTCCTCCACATTCGACAAGCCGCGTGCCGACAAAGGTCCCTATGGGTGAACTTGATGGGCAGCGTGCCGAACCGTCGTGAGCTCCTCGCCGGCTCGAGGCGTCGAGGATGATGATGTGAAGTCTGTCGCAGCACGACGTGCGATGAACCGGGTCTGCGGTCCGCTCCCGTGTAGAGGTTCAGGCGGCCCGCTCGTACTCGTGAATGATGCCTCCGAGAACGGAGTGTCGACGGACCACGGCGTCGAC
>JBKQWH010000310.1:0-3934 GCA_052139635.1 Capsulimonadaceae bacterium | reverse complement strand
GTAGCGAATGCTGGTATTTGGCATGCCGAATACCTCATATGGTACTTCGATGTTCTTTCGGCTCTTAACCGCCGGGATTGGCAGATGGAAACTGCCGCTGTAACCACGGTTGATCGCGGCGTTTGCTCCTTGCGTCGGAAGCGGAGTTCTCGGCCGGTCCAGGTACGGCGAGAGTTGCCTTCCCCCCACCATCGGTTTCATGCGGCCGGCGGTGTCGGCCCTTGACGCAAGTTCTGAGGGGTGAGGCGTTACGGGGTCCAGAGAGCACATTCACCGCCGATATACTGTATGCGGCATACCATCCTGCCAATTGAATGGGCGTTCACCACCCACCCCGTCGGTGGCGTTCAGTGTTGTGTATTGGGGCGCTACAGTTGGCAAGGAGGATATTGCCGTTTAATGGCGAACTGTGTAGTACTACGGCTGGCCGGGTGCGGCCGGCGGGGATGACATTATGCGAGCAAAACAAGGCGGGAATGGGCGGCCGGCCCGGGTATACGCCGTTGTGAATCAGAAGGGCGGGGTCGGCAAGACGACGACCGCGGTGAATGTGGCGGCCAGTCTGGCCGCAGCGGGACGCCGGGTGCTGCTCATCGACGCCGATCCGCAGGGAAACGCGACGACCGGGCTGGGGATCGAGAAAAGCGCCCTTGAGAGTTCCCTGTTCGAAGTACTGGTCGACGGCACGCCGCTGGCGGGCGCGGTCGTGTCGAACGTGGTAGTGCCCGGCCTCGACGTGGCGCCGGCGACCCTGGACCTCTCGGGAGCGGAAATGGAGATGTTCTCGGCAATCGGCCGCGAGCACATTCTCAAGCAGCGCCTGAAGCCTGTTTTGGGCAGCTATGATGAGATATTCATCGACGGCCCCCCTTCGCTCGGTCTGCTAACCCTCAATATTTTAGCCGCGGCCGACACGTTAATCATCCCCATTCAGTGCGAATTCTATGCGCTGGAGGGGATATCGCAACTGATGATGGTGGTGGAGCGTGTCAAAGCCCATTTCAATCCGGCGCTGGAGGTAGGCCTGGTGGTCCTGACGATGCACGATGAGCGGCTAAACGTCTCTCGCCAGGTAGTCTCGGAGGTACGAGGATACTTCGGAGACCGTGTTGCCGCCTCGGTCATACCGCGGAACATTCGTTTGAGCGAGGCGCCGAGTTTTGGGCGCCCGATTTCGTTATACGATCCTAAATCGAAAGGAGCTCTGGCCTATGCGGACCTGGCCAGGGAGGTGATTGCACTTGGACAGAAGTAAGGCGGGCGACAAGTTACGGTTAGGGAGAGGACTGTCCGCCCTGATACCGCCTGCTCCCATGACCGCTTCCGGGGATAGCCCGGGGAGGGTGACCGGGGTCGGCGAAACACATGGGACCGTACAGCATATTTCGATGGACGCGATCGTCCCGAACACCTTACAGCCTCGTCAGGACTTCGACGTCGCGGCCCTCGACGAGCTTACGGCGTCGATTCGCACACACGGTGTTCTTCTGCCGGTCATGGTGAGGCCAATTGGACAGGGCCGATACGAGCTTGTGGCCGGTGAGCGGCGCTTTCGTGCGGCGCAGGGGGCCGGACTGGTGTCGATCCCAGCCATCGAGCGAGAGTTGACGGACGAGGAGTCGCTGACCGTAGCCTTGATCGAGAACATTCAGCGCGAGGACCTCAATGCGATTGAGGCGGCGCGCGGGTACCGTCAGTTGATCGAGCAGTTCGGCCTGACACAGTCTGACCTCGCACAGCAGATCGGAAAGGCGCAGCCGACGGTTGCCAACGCTCTTCGGCTGTTGAAGCTGGCGGCCGAGATTCAGGAGAGCATCTCGTCCGGCGAGATCACGGAGGAGCATGGCAAGGCCCTCCTCTCGATTGCCGACGAGCAGCAGCGGCTATTGATCTGGCGGATTGTCGTGGAACGGCATCTCAGTGTTGCTGAAACCCGCAAGCTGGCGCTGGAAGCTTCGTCCGCGGCTGCTCGGGGCCCGGTGCCGCGGCGCGGACCGATTCCGAAAGACATCCATTGGACAGCACTTGAGGATCGACTTCGGACGGCGTTCGGCTTGAAGGTCGGCCTGCGGCCGGCCGTGGATGGCGGAGGAACGCTAACAATCCAATTTGCCGACCCCGATGAGATCGAGGGGATTCTCGATCGACTGGAGCGCTGATCGCAAGGTATTCGCCGGCGAATAACTTTTCCGGATTATTCGCCGGCGAATAACGAACTCGCAGCGCTGACAGGCACGACGCCTGTCCCACGATAAGAGTCAAAAAAGCACTCGGGCGGGCGCCGCCCGTGTGCCACACAAACACGAGCACGATAAGGTCACCTATGATCGCTGAAATTATCTCCGTTGGAACGGAATTACTCCTGGGGCAGATCGTCGATACCAACGCAGCCTATATCGCCCAGTCACTCGCGACACTGGGAATATCCATTTACCATCGGGTTACAGTCGGTGACAACACCGACCGCCTCGCCGAAGCCCTGTTGCAGGCTCTCTCCCGCTCAGATCTCGTAATCACCATCGGTGGGCTCGGTCCAACCATGGACGACTTGACCCGGGAGACCGTCGCGCAAGTGATGAACATTGCCCTGGTCGAGGACCATGAGGCGAAAGATCACCTTGAGGAAATTGCCCGCCTGCGCCACTGGAGTAACTATCCGGAGTCCTGGCTCAAGCAGGTCCTTGTCCCGTCACAGGGATACGGTGTCCCCAATCGAGCCGGCACTGCGTTGGGCGCATTCTTCGCAGCAAACGGGAAGATTGCCGTCTGCCTGCCCGGGCCACCGACCGAACTCATCCCAATGCTCGATGAACAGATTATCCCGGACCTCGCGAAACGATTGACCGGAAAATCGAGTGTCATCCACTCGAGAACTCTCCGCGTGACCGGGCTTGGCGAGCCAGCCGTCGAAGACCGCGTCCGCGACCTGATTCTCTCCCACAACCCCACCATTGCTCCGTATGCCAAGGGCGCCGAGGTCCACCTCCGCATGACTGCCAGTGCGCCGGACCTTCCAGCCGCAAACGCACTCCTCGATCCGCTCGACCGCGACGTCCGCGAACGCCTCGGTGATGCCGTATACGGTATCGACGAGGAGAATCTCGAACTTCACGTTGTGAAAGCCCTCGTCGCTCGGCAAATGACACTTGCGACCGCGGAATCCTGCACCGGAGGACTTGTCGCCAAGCGTATCACCGACGTTCCCGATGCCTCAAGGGTCTTCGGACTGGGAATGGTGACCTATTCGAATGAGGCCAAGATGCATTACGTCGGTGTCGACCCCGATGACTTAAAGGCCCACGGAGCCGTTAGCCATGCGGTCGCACGTGCGATGGCTGCCGGAATCCGAAATGCAGCCGGCGCGGACATCGGGGTGAGCACCACCGGCATCGCCGGGCCGGGTGGAGGCAGTCCGGAGAAGCCGGTTGGCACCGTCTATGTGGGGATCTCGTTCGGCGACACCGTCTATTCGGACCATTTCCTGTTTCTCGGCCAACGGGCCGATATTGCCCTCAGGACGTCCCAGGCCGCCCTGGGCCTCGTCCGAAGGGCAATGCTCCGGCCGGAGAGCCTGGCCGAGCGGTCCATGGAGCAACGTTAGCCCAGAACACACGTTCAACGGCACGCAAATAGCGAACTGTTCCCCGGACCACGCTATTAACAGCGTAACACGCCAGCGGTCCGGCGGACGGAAATGGGAGCGCTTCGCGGTATAATGCGGTAAACGTCCTCCCGCACCGCGCGATGGCCGACACTTTGTAGCAATTCATTCATTCTAAACATATCCCAAAATACGAGGAGAGATCATTGGATAAAGAAAAGGCGCTCGAACTGGCGCTCAGTCAAATCGACAAGCAGTTTGGGATATGTTTAGAATGAATGAATTGCTACAAAGTGTCGGCCATCGCGCGGTGCGGGAGGACGTTTACCGCAT
>JBKQWH010000309.1:0-4511 GCA_052139635.1 Capsulimonadaceae bacterium | reverse complement strand
TTGCCCGCCAGCAGCGCCGGCGCGATCTTCCACATCCCGAGCATCAGCGGGTAATTCCACGGCGTGATCGCGGCGACCACTCCGAGCGGCTTGCGCTTGATTTCGATCTTGCCCTGCGCCGTGTCCGAAATCACCTCGGCCGACAACTCGAGCGTCGACGTGAATGCGCACCACATCGAGGTGCCCATGATTTCCTGCCCTGCCCGGTCCAGCGGCTTGCCCTGCTCCTGGGTTAGCGTCCGCGCCAGCCCTTCAGGCGGCTGCTGCAATGCGGCCGCGCAATCTTGCAGGACTTTGCGCCGCGCGTTGATGTCCCGGCTCCACGCGGGAAACGCATTCTGCGCGGCGGACATCGCCTGATCGAGTTCAGCCTTGTTGCAATCGGGAACCTCGGCGAAGACCTTTCCGGTGGCAGGGTTGATCACCCCGGTCGATTTCGATCCCTTCACCGCCTTGCCGTCGATAGTCATGGTGTATCCAGCCATTTGAATCTCCTTGTTGAGCGCATCCGCGCGGGCAAATCTAATCGATTCATTACAACGGCTGTCATATCGCGCGCAAACGGCCTGCGCGCCAAAATGGCGTCGTATAAAAAGTCCGCGTCGCCAAGTGTTAACGATCGAGCGATCTCCCGATCTCGGAAGCATAATCGCGGCTTCACCAGAAAGTCGCGCGGATTAATCTCACTCTAATCACCGGGCAATCAACGTTCTCTATCCTCCCGATGCTGCCGAAATTTCTATCGGCCGCATTAATCGAACGCGGAGGTACAAGAGAATGCGAAAGAGAATTGCACGGTCTATTGCATTGGGCCTCGTGGGCCTGCTGATCCAACAGGGCTCGGGTGCTGCCTTCGGCCCTCCGCCGTATGAGCCGCCCACCGCCACGCCCATAAAGCACCTGGTAGTGATCTTCCCGGAAAACATTTCCTTCGATCATTACTTCGGCACCTATCCGAATGCCACCAACCCCCCGGGCGAGCCGCCGTTCCACGCGCAGCCGGGCACGCCAAGCGTCAATGGACTCAGCGGCGGGCTGCTGACCAGCAACCCGAACTTCCTCAACGTCCTCAACGACGGCCCCTCCCTCAGCGGCGGTGGCTTGGGCGCGGCGGTCAATCCGTTTCGCCTTGATCGGAGCGAAGCCGCGACCGCCGACCAGAACCACGACTACACGCCCGAGCAGCAAGCGGATGACTCAAGCCTGCTGGACCTGTTCCCGCTCTGGGTCGGCAACGAACTTTCGCCGCCACCCGGTTCGATCATACCGGCCAGCGTCGCCGATGGCCTTACGATGGGCTATTACGACGGCAACACCGTGACCGCGCTGTGGAACTACGCGCAACGCTTCGCCATGAACGACAACTCCTTCGACACGACGTACGGCCCATCCACGCCCGGGGCGATCAACCTCGTTTCCGGACAGACCAACGGCGCCGTGGCCGCAAACTACAGCAACGCGGTCCCCTTCGTGCCGCTGGTCGGCCCGAACACCGACGGCTCGTATACTCTGATCGGCGACACCGACCCGACCGGCGACGTGTGCTCCTCCGCGTCGGAAACCGCCAAAGGTGAAACGGTCTCTATGACCGGGAAGAACATCGGTGATCTGCTCAACGCCGCGGGCATCAGCTGGGGATGGTTCCAAGGTGGATTCAATCTGACTCTGACCAATAACGGCCCGGGAGGCAATGGAAAGAGCGGCTGCTCCCGCGAGACCACCTCGGCGGTGACGGGCGTTGAGAAAGTCGACTTCATCCCGCATCATGCAGCCTTCCAGTACTACGCGAGCACGCAGAACCTGACGCATGCGCGTCCCACGAATTCGCCGAGCCGATATGGTACCAGCGACCCCCTCGGGGCCAATCATCAGTACGACACTGACGACTTCTTCGCCGCGCTTGCCGCGGGCAACCTGCCTTCGGTCAGCTTCATCAAGCCGCCCGGCTTCCAGCAGGGTCATCCGGATTACTCCGACCCTCTTGACGAGCAGACCTTTCTCGTGACCGTGCTCAACGCGCTCCAGCAGTCGCCCTTTTGGAGCTCCACCGCGGTAGTGATCTCGTGGGGCGATTCAGACGGATGGTACGATCACGTGATGTCGCCGATCCTCAACCAGTCGGCGAGCAGCGCCGACGCGTTGACCGGCCCGGGGGCTTGCGGCACCGGAGACGCCGCTCTGCCGGGCGTCAATCCCGCGCTCGCACATGCGCAAGGCCGCTGCGGCTACGGGCCGCGCCTGCCGTTCCTGGTGATCTCGCCGTACTCGCGACCCAACTTCGTCGATCACACGCTGACCGCCCAGGTCTCTGCCATCCGCTTCATCGAGGATAACTGGCTCGGCGGAGAACGGATCGGTCAGGGCTCCTTCGACGCGCTCACCAACTCGATCGTATCGATGCTGGACTTCAACAGTCCGCCGCAGAACTCCCCGCTGATTCTGGATCCATCCAGCGGAGAGCCGGTTTATCCTTTTCCTTTCTAGTCCTTCGGACCCATCGAACAACGGGCGCGCGTCCAATGGGGCGCGCGCCCTCTCATTTCAAAAGACAAATCTTCCCGTAGTTTAATCCGCGGCGATTGCGGCGCGCTCGGCGGCACGGGCGGCCGCGTAGCGCGGAACGAAAAGCGCGGCGGTGGCAAGCAGCAGGATCGCCTGCGCGCCTAGCGTTTGCACGGTCGGGAAAATTCCCAGCGCCGGAAGTGCCGGGACGTAATCGACGAAAGTTGCCCCAACGCAATCGGCCTCCTGCAGGCTCGCGATGCCCTGCCCGATGAAGATCACTGCCATCGCGTACAGCATCACCGCCGCCGTCTTGAAGACAATCGCAAACGGAATCTTGCGCGTGCTCCATTCGATTATGCCGAAAAGGGCGGCCAGCACGACCGTTGCGGCGGCGATCCCGGCGGCGATTGCATAGCGCTCGGGCCCCGCGGCCGCACCTGCCAAAAGCGCCTGCGAGAAAACTATCGTTTCAGACCCCTCGCGCATCACGGCCAGAAATGCGGTGAGCCCCAATGCCAGGGCCGGCAGGCCGATCCGCTCGCTGCTGCTGCTGCTGAGCTTGGCGCGGATAAAGCCGCTCCAGCGCTCGGATTGGCTCTTCGCGGTCAGCCATGAGCTGGCGCAGAAGAGTGTCGCGGCGGCAAGCAGGTGAAAGACGCCCTCCAGCGTGTCGCTCGCGTCGTCGTCGATCAGCTGATGGTTGATCGCGATGGCGAGCAGGATGCTGGCGACGATCGCCGCGACGGCGCCGGCGTAGATGTCGCGCGCGTAGTCGCGGCGGTCAGCCTTGCGGGTGACGGCGGCCAGCGCGACGATCACCAGCATCGCCTCCATCCCTTCGCGAAACATGATGCCTAGGGAATAAAGGAAGTAATCAGTGGCGGTTTGGGACATAGCGTTTGCTGTCCTCCTCAATACTTCGAAGGGATTGAAAACACCGGAGTTTTAAAATCGGGCCCGATCATTGCGAAGCTAGCTGGCTGAAGTAACGGCGTGGTGAAGGAGATTTACGAAGGAATCAATTCTACGTTGCATGTGGATCATCGAAACTTGATCCACGTGTTACGCCGCGCGGAGTAACCGGTGCCGCTGGACCAATACCTGCTGAACCCCTTGCAGAGAGAGGTCGTCGGGCCTATACGGGGGGTTGGAAATTCTGCGCGCACTCATATCCCGGCGCTGAGATCCCCAAGGAGTTCCTACCATGCCCAAGCCAGCGAAGAAGCAGCAAGAGCCCTCAGGACCTTTTGGGGACATGTTCCCCTATCGCGAAACCTTCGAGACCTTTCGCGAGCTGCCCAAGAAGAGCCGTCGGCCCGAGGAGGTCATGCGCGAATTGCGCAGCATCGCGCGCAAGGAAGACGTGCGCTGGCAGACCGGCCAGATCTCGGGCACCTACTTCCACGGCGGGATGGAGCACTTTGCCTACCTCAACCGCGTGTTCGCGCTCTTCTCGCACGTCAACCTGCTGCACCGCGACATGTGCCCGAGCGGCACCAAATTCGAGGGCGAGATAATCGCGATGACCGCGCGGATGCTGGGCTCGACGCTCGCGCGCGAGACGGATCCGCAGGCCGACGTTTGCGGAGCGATCACTTCGGGCGGCACCGAGAGCGTCATCCTGCCGATGCTCGCGTATCGGGAGAAAGCCCGCGCCGAGCGCGCAATCACGGCGCCCGAGATGGTCGCGCCCGACACGATTCATCCGGCGTTTTCCAAGGGCGCGCATTTTTTTGGCATCAAGCTGATTCGCGTGCCGGTCGGCCCCGATTACCTGGCCGACGTGGACGCGATGCGGCGCGCCATCGGCCCCAACACCATCGCGATTGCGGGCTCGGCGGCGAATTTCCCGCACGGGCTGATCGATCCGATCGAGAAGTTGTCCGACCTCGCGCTTGAAACCGGCGTCGGTCTGCACGTCGATAGCTGCTTCGGCGGTTTCATTCTGCCGTGGATCGCAAAGCTCGGCTATGACGTCCCCCCGTTCGACTTCCGCCTGCCTGGCG
>JBKQWH010000308.1:0-3605 GCA_052139635.1 Capsulimonadaceae bacterium | reverse complement strand
GCCACGCTGGCCTACGTCGTGGTCTCCTTCGTCGCCGGCCTGCGCGCCCACTCGTTGGCGCTACTCTCTGAATCCGGCCACAACGTCTCGGATTTTCTCGCCCTCCTGCTGAGCTTCGCGGCCGTCTACTTCCAGTCGCGCCCCGCCGATCACTCCCGCACCTTCGGCTACCAGCGGGCCGGCGTCCTCGCAGCCTTCATCAACGCCGCGACGCTCATTGCCATCTCGCTCGGCATCGCCGTTGAAGCCGTGCATCGCCTCAGCGCGCCGGTTGCCGTCGAGCCTCGCCTCATGATGATCGTGGCCGCCGCCGGTGTGGCCATGAACGGCATCATCGCCGCGCTTTTGTGGGGCGTGGCCCGCGACGTCAACCTGCGCAGCAGCTTCCTGCACATGGCCGGCGACACACTCTCCACGGCGGCCGTCATCGCCGGCGGCTTCGGCATTCTTCTCACCGGCCGCAACTGGATCGATCCGGTGCTCTCGCTGCTCATCGCCGCGCTCATCTTCTGGTCGAGCATCGGCATTGTCCGCGAAACCCTCAACATTCTTCTTGAAGGCACGCCGCGCGGCTGTTCGCTCAGGGAAATCCGCTCCGGCATGGAAGCCGTCGAGGGGGTCGTCAACGTGCACGATCTGCACGTCTGGAGCCTCGGCTCGCTGTCACGCGCTCTTGCCTGTCACGTCACCATCGCGGACATTCCGCCTTCGGCGAGCGCCTGCATTCTCGCAAAGCTCAATCACCTGCTCCGCGACCATTACCAGATCAGCCACACCACGATTCAATTCGAGCATGTCGGCTGCGAGGCCCTCGACGGCTGCGTCGCACCGCCTGAGGAAATATCCGGTGGCCACGCACGGTCTCACGGCCACGCGCATTAGCATTCAAGCCTGTTGCAATTATTTGAGGCCGATGATCATTCAAGTTTATGTGCCGGTGGCGCGGCCTGGAACTCGCACCATCACTTCTTCTGCGTCGAGACACTCAATGGGAAGATCGCGATCTGGTATTTCGCTTCGTCGCTATCGACGGGCGCAATCAGAAGACTGCCTCCGGAGAGGTATCGCCAGCGAAAGTAATACACCGTCCCGGCATCCACTCTAAAGTGGATCAGCTCAACGGGGCTCCCGAGCATTTCGGAATCCAGATCGACGCAGAGGTGGTGTTCGCCTTGATCGAGAGACACAGGGAGATAGGAATTGTCCTTGACTGCGCCTACCCACGCTCCATCCACCCCGATTCTGGCGACCGGGTGCACGCCAAAGCCAAATTTCTGTTCACCAAAGTCCTGAATGAAGACCACCATCGCCTTTCTTGGCTCGGGTGTCGGCAGGAAGGATTGAGACCTGTCGAGCGTGACGTTGAAGCTGGCGCCCTCTGGCCCACATGCTGAAGACGGGCTTTGAGCGAATACCGGCAGCGCAAAGATGAACGCGACAAGAGCCATTTTCATCATGGGGTTCCTCCAGTTCTCGATTACGGGTTCGATTGTACAGTCGGCGACGGAGAATGCCTGTTTCCCGATTCTGGTCGAGTACCCAGATGCGCTGATACCCTGATGAGTGGCGCCGATCCCGGACAAACGAATTCTGATTTTCCGCCGCCTGCTATTTCTCGTTCTTTTTCTTGCCATCCTTCCCTTCCCTACCTCCTACGCCGCCCAGGCTCCCGCGGCCGTGCCTCTCGGCTCCTTCGCCGGCGAGTACACCGTCTCCGGCGAACCCGGCAATGCGGTCAGCTTCTATGTGCGCGACGGCAAGTTGATGTTCGAGTCCGACCGTTTCGTTCCAACCGAACTCAAGCGGATTTCACCAACAGCCTTCGGTTTCGGCCAGGATGACGATCGCATCACTTTCTCCCTCGGCGCATCCGGCCAGCCCACAAGCTTCACCGTCTCATTCGATCCCGGTACGATTTACCTGCGCAGCGGGCCGCCCGTGCATCACGTCTTCCACGATTACGTCCGCACCGAAGTCATGATTCCCATGCGCGACGGCGTCAAGCTTCACGCGGTCATCCTCAAACCCGCTGACATCGCCTCGCCGTTGCCCATTCTCCTTGAACGCACGCCCTATGGCGTCGATGGCGACAGCCGCGAGTCCATCTTTTTGCGCCGCCCCGAGCTCGCGCGCGACGGCTACATCTTCGTTGGCGAGGACATTCGTGGCCGCTACAAGAGCCGCGGGAAATTCATCATGATGCGCCCGCTCGCCAATCACCGTGATCCAAGGGCCACCGACGAGAGCACCGACGCCTATGACACCGCCGGCTGGCTCGTCAAAAATATCCCCGGCAACAACGGCCGCGTGGGCGTCCTCGGCACCAGCTACGACGGCTTTTTGGCCACGATGGCTGGCATCGATCCGAGCCCGGCCGTCAAAGCCATCTCGCCGCAGGCGCCGATGATCGACGTCTGGATCGGCGACGACTTCTTTCACAACGGCGCCTTTCGTCAGAGCTACGGCTACGATTACGTCCGCGATCTGGAGTCCACGAAGAACTGGACCCCTGTCGATTACGGTAAGGACGCGAACGGCAAGCCCGTCGACGGCTTTGACTACTTTCTCGAACGCGGTAGTTTTGTGCGCGACGTGAAAGAGTCCGGAACGAATCTGCTGCCCACCTGGAAGCTATTCCTCAATCATCCTGCGTACGATTCCGTCTGGTCGTCGCGCGCCGTTGAAGACGATCTCCACGCGGTTGCGGTTCCCACGCTCACCGTCGGCGGCTACTACGACCAGGAAGACATGTACGGTCCGCAGGAAGAATACGCGAAGCTCGAGCCGCACGATACGAACCATGACAATTTCCTCGTGCTCGGCCCCTGGCGTCACGGCTATTGGTCGTCGTCCGCATGGAGCCTTGGCAATCTCGACTACGGCGAGCCCATCGGCACCGAGTTTCGCGCCCGCATCGAAGCCAAATTCTTCGCGCACTATCTCAAAAACACGCCCGAATTCGATCTCAAAAACACCGCCAGCTTCCAAACCGGATCGAACACCTGGCAGTACTATTCGCAGTTCCCGCCCCAGGAATCGCGCCCCACAAGCCTGTATCTCGCCGGCCTCGGCCTTCTCAGTTGGAACGCCTCAACAACAACGGCAACCACATCCTATGTAAGTGATCCCGCCAATCCAGTTCCCTACCGTCACCGCCCCATTCAGCCCACGTACTCTGACGGCTCGCAGTGGTACAACTGGCTCACGGAAGATCAGCATTTCGTCACCGATCGCAAAGATGTCGCGGTGTTCAAGTTGCCCGTACTCGCGAAGAATCTCACGCTCACGGGCGAAGTGGTCGCCGACATTTTCGCCTCCACCACCGGCAGTGACAACGATCTCGTCGTCAAGCTCATCGACGAGTACCCCGGCGACGGCCCCGACTCGAAGATGCGCGGATATCAGCTCATCGTCAGCGCCGAGATTTTCCGCGGACGCTATCTCTCCGGCTTCGACCACCCTACCGCGCTCGCGCCGGGCTCCATCCACGAATACAAATTCTCGCTTCACGATGTCGACCACGCCTTCAAGCCCGGCCACACGGTGATGGTCGAAATTCAGAGCACATGGTTCCCGCTCTACGACCGCAATCCGCAAACCTTCGT
>JBKQWH010000307.1:0-3936 GCA_052139635.1 Capsulimonadaceae bacterium | reverse complement strand
AGGTCGAAACGGAAACCGTCGATGTGATACTGAGACGCCCAGTAGCGCAGCGCGTCCAGAACCATGTCGCGTACGATCGGGTTGTTGCAGTTGAGCGTATTTCCGGTGCCGCTGAAATTGTAATAATACCCTTCCGGGGTCAGCATGTAGTAAGTTGAGTTGTCGATGCCGCGGTAGGAAATCGTCGGCCCGTACTCATTGCCTTCGGCAGTGTGATTGAACACGACGTCGAGGATTATCTCGATGCCATTCCGATGCAGTTCCTTCACAAGGCTTTTCAACTCATCCGCGACCATTGTGCCGTCGTTCATACGGCCAGTTGACGCATAGCCGGCTTTAGGGCTGAAGAAGCCGATTGTGCTGTAGCCCCAAAAGTTCATTTTGGCCCAGCGTTTGTGGTCCTCGTCCCAACGGCTGTTCTCGAATTCATCGAACTCATAAATCGGCATCAATTCGACACAGTTGACGCCCAATTCCTTCAGATAGGGGATTTTCTCCCGCATGGCCGAAAAGGTTCCGGCCTCCCCAGCGCCGATCCCGGATGAGGGATGACGGGTGAAGCCGCGCACGTGCATCTCATAGATGACCAGATCTTCGAGCGGAATCTCCTGTGGCCGGTCGCCCTCCCAGTCGTAGTCGTCGAAAACGACTCGCGAGCGGTGTGGGAAAGGCGCGTTCCAGTCCGGCGCGCGCCCCCAAACGTCCCGGCCCCCAATGGCGCGGGCGTAGGGGTCCAGCAGAACGATCGAGGGGTCGAAACGGTGGATGGCCGGCTTCCCGCGCTTGGCCTTGGGACCGCCATCGTCCATGCGGAACCCGTATTCGATGGCCTCGTGGTCGAGGCCCAGCACGGTCATGTTGAAAACGTCGCCTATTCGGAATTCCCCCCAAACCGGCTCCTCGGTAAACGCCTTCGCAAACATTCCGCGAAAGGGGATCTCAACAAGCGGCTTCGCGGCCCCTCTCTCAAATATCACCAGTACGCAATAGTTGGCGCTTCGCGAGAACACCGAGAAATTGACGCCGCCCGGCACCACCGAGGCGCCGAAAGGAAAGGGCCTGCCCGGACGTATCTTGTAGCCCTGGTATTCGTGGGTGGGCTGAATATCAATGCCTTGCATGTCTCAACCTACCTGCGAGATGGCGTCCTGCACAGTGTCAGCGACGATGAAGAACGCCAGGAACCCCGTGGCGGACATGCTCTTCCGGATGTCGCTGTTGACCCCCGTCAGCACCACCTTCGCTTCCTTGGACTTGGCCTGCTGGTAGATTAGCAGCATCGAGCGCAATCCGGCGCTCGACATGAAAGCGACCTGTCCCATGTTCAGGACAATCCGGGCCTTGGGTTTTATCAAACCCGTCACCGCGTCGAGCAATTCTGGCGCGGTCTTTCCGTCGACGTCCCCCGACGGCTCGATGAAGACGACGCCTCCATCCTCGCGTACGTCGATTTGCATCACAGCGCTCCCGTCGGCTGCAGCAGCACCTTCACCGGCACGCGTTTGTCGGTGCGCGGCAGTTTGACAGTCATCCGTTCGGCGTCGAAGTCGGTGTACGGTTCGCCGTCGATCCAGACTTTCTCCAGCCGCGCCCTGCCTGGCGGGAGAAGGTCCGGCGCGACCCGCAGGAGATTGTCTTTGAAGCCTTCCGGGAACGGCTTGAAGTAGAGTTCAAGCGGCTGCTTAGTGATCAGCAGGTTGGTATAAACCTGCGCGAGGTAGCAGAGTTCAAACGAATGGTAGCCGCTCATCGAGTGGCTGCCTTTCAGACGCTCGGTGCCCATCATATAGGGTACGCCGTTCGCCATGACGTTGAAATAAACAGCGCCTTCGTCGTGATCGAGGAAATACGCATTGTAAAAGGCCGAGGACTCGCGCGCAAGTCTCAGGTATTCCTCATCGCCCAATACGCCGCGCAGGATAAGGTAGGCGAGTATGCCTTGCTCCTGCTGCCACCAGGCCTTGCGGTCATGGAAGCCGTACCGGCGCTTTTGCTGGTTCGGCCCCAGCATGCGCTCCATGACGTCGTACCATCCCCCACGTTGCTGATCGCCGCCGATTGCCGGCATCAACTCGGCGATCTTCCGTGCGAAGGTCTCGTATTCCGGCTTGGGCTTCTCGCCGAACATGCGCATCAGATTCCAGGCGATCTTGAGGTTGTGGCCGACGACGCCGCGATTCTGCTGCCACATATGGGTGTAGTCGTGGCTCCAATCCTCGTGGAACTTCTCCTGGACGAAGGGGCTGCGATCGTAGTCCGGGAAGTGCTTGGTGATGGTGTCGAAGGTGTCCTCCAACATCCGGCCGTGCCGTTCCTCGCCCGTAGCGAGGTAGAGATTGATGAGATAGGCCGGCGCGTGGTCGCCGACCGAATTCCAGTTCTTCTTGGCCCGGTTCGCGCCGAGCGCCTCGCTGCGCGGATCGAGCGTGATCGGGTCGAGATGAGAGAAATATCCGCCGCGCTCCTTGTCGAGGAAGAAACGATCGAACAGATCGAGTGTCATTTCCGCGTCCTTGAGGATACGAGGATCGCCGGTGAGCCGATACGTCTGGATGGGACCCGCCAAGGCGTAGATTTGTTCGTACGCCGGGATTGCGTCGAAGTCGTCGCCGAACTCCGACGCAAAGATCTTGGTCTCCCGGCGGCCGGACACGTCCATTCCATGGTACCAGTAAACGATCTTTTCATCGAGATCGACGAAGCGCAAATGCTCACGCAAATATTCGGTGCCCTTTTCTGCTCCTTCGAGGTACCGATCGTCGCCGGTCAGCATATAGGCGGACGCAAAACCGTATACGAGGCGCGAGATGGTGTCGGTTTCCTGGCGGTAGTTGTCTTGATCCTTCTCGCCAGTGACCTTGATGACCGTGCGGTAGTTGTCGTAATTGACTTCCTTGCCGCCAAATTGCGCGCGTAGGTAGAAATCGCCGAGGGCCTGGATCTGCCGGATCCACCAATTTGGCTTTTCGAAGCCGTATTCGCCAGCTTTCGGGGCCAGGAACAGCAGGTATTGCGCGGTGAAATTGAAGCCGCCGTTCTCGTAATAGTAGGTGCCGTAGACGAACAGGAAGCGCCCCGGCGTGAGCATGCCACGCATTTGCTCGGTGCACCACTGGCGCGGTTCGTTCAAATTATTCGCAATCCATGCATAGGCGTTGGCCGCGAATGTGACGGTGAACTCCCGATTATCGGAGGTCTTGATCCGGAAGCTGTCAGCATCCTGGTCGTATCCTGCCATGTACCCGGCAATGGAGTCCGAGAATGAGAAGTTTATCTGGTCCATCGATTACCCCGTTTCCTCGCGGTTGAGCTAACGTCTTTTTGACGATTTCCCGTTTCGGGAGCGACCCTTCAGTCTCCGGTTTGTCTCTCCTTAATCCGCCAAGTACGATCTGCGCCCGCGCCAACCTCGCCGCCACGGACCGACATTTGGATCGAGTCCGCATTACACTCATCGACACGCTCCGCCCGGCTGGACCTTCCGGTTCCTGCAGCGGTTTTCTAGAATTCGCGGCTCAGGAAACTGCCGAGGCGGCGTTCATCAGGCGCTGGGATCGCAAGGGCTGTGTCCGCGGGCCGTGCGGCCGCCCGAATTCTGGCGGCGTTCGACAAGGTCAAAGAGTCCCCATCTGCGCATCCGGCCGCTCCAATCGCTACCGGGAATGGCCGATTGAGCACAGGCGTTCCCAGGTAAGCACCTGTTGTACAATGAAATTGTTGAGAAGCCTGTACGTCCAGCATTTTGGCCCCCCTGTCGCACTCAACGCATTCAGCAACGTCCGGACACGCGAGCTGATCCGCTTAGCCAACTGCAAATTACATGAAATCGCTTTGCTTGGCGTTGCCCCAAACTCAAAGCGTCCGCCGCTTTGACCGAGGAACGCAAAATGGCTCCGCTTATCTAAAAAAACAGATGGGGAATGAAGTCGGGCTTGT
>JBKQWH010000306.1:0-6034 GCA_052139635.1 Capsulimonadaceae bacterium | reverse complement strand
TTCGTGAGTCAAGCCTTGCGCCGGCCACGACTGATCCTACCGTAGGACAGGCCTCCGTGCGTCGCGAGATTACTTGAGTCTCGGAACTTGGTGTCCGTGAGTCAAGTTTGCGACACGTGGATAATTCCTATCGTGGGACAGGCCTCCGTGCCTGTCTTCCTCCGTGTCCATCGCGTCCATCGCGTCCATCGCGTCCATCGCGTCCATCGCGTCCATCGCGACCATATAACTCGCCGGTCTGAGGCAGAGCCTCGCTAGTTGTTCGGACCGGGGATCCAACGAGACTTGGCGATGGCGATTCGCGAAAGAGATTCGTCGATCCGGGATTCCGGGATGCGGCCGCTGTTCACGGCCGCGCAGACGGCGTCTCGAATGGCCACCTGGGTGCTCAGTGTATGGCAGCACAGGAGGATGTCCGCCCCGGCCTCGACTGCGCTCACGGCGGCCTCGGCGGACCCCCAGCGGGCGGCAACTCCCCGCATCTCCAGACAATCGGTGATGATGATGCCACCGAAGCCCATCTCGGTGCGCAGCAGGCCGGTCAGAACTGCCCGTGACATAGTGGCCGGGACATTGGGATCGAGTTCGCGATACACAATGTGCGCTGTCATAATGGCCCCCAGGCCGGCGGCGATGGCGGCCCGAAAGGGGGGAAGCTCGACGCGGTCCAGACGCACACGGTTGTGCGGGATTGTCGGCAGGGCGAGGTGAGAGTCGACGTCGGTATCGCCGTGCCCGGGGAAGTGTTTTCCGCAAGCGAGCAATCCCCCGTCGTCCTGAAACCCCAGCACGGCCGCCGAGCCCATCGCCGCGACAATCTTCGCGTTATCGCCGTACGCGCGGTCGCCGATCACGGGGTTGTCGGGATTGATGTTGACATCGAGGACCGGCGCGAAGTCCCACCGGATTCCGACTTCCCGCAACTGGGCGGCAATGGCCGCAGCCGACTGGCGCGCAACACTCGGGTCGTTCGTGTCGCCAATCTGGCGGGCGCATGGCTGTTCGACGAAATGCGGAGTACGCAGGCGGTTGACGCGGCCGCCTTCCTGGTCGACGGCGACGAACAGCGGCGGCCGGCCCAACTGCAGAGCCATCTCCTGCAGTTCCGCCGTCACCGAGCGCAACTGCTCCGGTGTGCCGACATTACGCTCCATGACGATCACGCCACCGACCGCAAGGTCGTTGACAAGGTGTCGAGCGTGCTCGTTGACAGCACGGCTGGCGGCGCCCCGCCAGCCGTACAGCAGCATTTGACCGACCTTTTCCTCGATAACCCGGTGACGAATGCTGATCTCCTGCGCTATTGCGCCTCGAACACAAGGGTGGCGTCGCCCTGCGAGAATATCCAATAACCCGTGTACGGAACGAGGGTGCTCGAGTCCGACTCCGCCAAAGCCGTATAGGACGTCGCTCCCGGCGCGATCGTATAAAGGGTCGGCCCGATGACACTCTGGCTCATCGCGTTGAGCAGCGGCGTCGGCGAGTTGGTCACCAGTGGCGAGGCCACTTCGATCTCGGAGTAGGGCATCGGCAATGCAAACGGATCGGCGATCATGTTCCAGCCGGCGTAGATCGGCACATCGTAGGGCTGCGTAATGTCGGTGGGTTCCAGGACCAGTTCATAGAGCGAGGCTGCTGTAGCCAGGTTCACCCAGTAGGCGACACCCGGCCGGATCGTATCCGCCGGAACGTTGGGGCTGGCGATATACTCGAAATCCTGCGGATACCATACATAGTCGGTGGAAATTGGAACATTGAAGATGCCGGCCATGGAATAGTCGCTGTAGTCGTAAGGCGCGGAGATCATCTGAATTCCCGGATTGAACGTGATCAGGAGCAGATCGATGACATCGACCGTTGCGGAGTTGCTGATGTTGCTTGTCGAATCGGTCGCCGTTATGGTCTGGATTCCGGGGCTCTCCAGCGTCACATAATACGGACCGCCGACACCATTTGTAATCTTGGCCGCGATCGGCGAGAACACGGCCTGCGTGTCGCTGCTGCTGAATTGTACGGTGCCGTTGTAGCTGTAAGCCGTATTCCCGTCGG
Source organism: Capsulimonadaceae bacterium (assembly GCA_052139635.1). GTDB lineage: Bacteria > Armatimonadota > Armatimonadia > Armatimonadales > Capsulimonadaceae > JBKQWH01. The sequence goes on along the minus strand of JBKQWH010000306.1, from coordinate 3,985 downwards.
CGTCCTGGGCGGTGACGGTGAACGCGAATTGCTTGCCGGGCGGCTCGGTCGGAGGCGCGGAGATCACGAACGCCTCCGCGCCGCCGTTTGTGACGGTAATGTCGACCGTTACGGGCGGTGCGGCCCCCTGAACGTCGGTGATCGTGAGCGATTGCAATTGGAGTGTGTTGAGCGTAACCGTGAACTTGTTCGTTCCTTGATCCAGCGCCGCGGCAGGGGGCAGTACCGCGGTCGGATCACTGCTGGTCACCTTAATTGTATCCGTAAACGTCAAATCCTGGTTGTTATTGGAGTCCTCGGCGGTGACCGTGATTTGGAATGGCGTTCCCGCCCCGGCGACCGACGGCGCCTGGACGGAGAGATGCACGGCCATCGGTGTTGCGGCGACCTGCGCGGACGGGGCCGTCTCACCCGTCGACGGGACAGCCGTAACTTCATAGAAATAGGTGGAATTGTTGCTTAACCCGGTGTCGAGATACGTGGTGGTGGTTACGTTTGTTGCGACGGCCGTTGTTCCCTCCGCGCCGGAGGCTGTGCCACGGTAGACATTGTAACTCGTTGCGCCGGGGAATACTGACCACGTCAGGGTCACATCGGCCGGGCCATCCTCGGCGCTCAAACCGATGGGCGACGGATTCAGGGTCGGTATAACGTACGTAAACAGGGTTCCATCGTTGGCGGGACCTCCCGCTTCGGTCGCCCCGTAGAACGTCGCCGTCGTCGCCTGGAGCAGGGCCGCGCCGATATTGGCGCCGTCGCTGTTGCCGCCGACGAGCGTCTGCAGCGACGTGAACGTCTTGCCGTCGGTGGAGATGCTGAAGAGGGTGCCCTCCGCCGTCCCGGTGGTCACGGTTCCGCCGGCGAATGTGGTGCCGTAAAGGTTGTTATCGTTGCCGACAATCAGATTTCCTTTCGGACTTTGACCGTCGGTTCCAAGGAAGGTGTGCAGCGTATTAAAGCCGCTTCCATCTGTGCCGATTGTGTAGACCGTTCCGAAACTGCCCGTTGCGCCGGCGGTCGTTCCGTACAGGTTGCCGTCCGGGCCGATTGTGACGCCGGCGTCGGGTTGTGCACTATTATTCTGGCCGGCAAAGGAATACAGGTCGGAGAAGCTTGTCCCGTCGGATTCCATCTTGAAGATGGTGCCGCCTTGTGTTGCGCCGCCGTTGAACGTCGTGCCGTACAGGTAGCCGTCCGGTCCCTGAACCAGCGAACCGATCGGGTTAGCCCCGTCCGTGCCCGCGAATCGGTGCAGGATGGTGAATTGGGTGCCGTCGGTCCATACCTTGAAGACCAGGCCGTTATTTCCTGTGGAGCCGGACTCCGCCGTTCCATACAGGAACCCGTCCGTGCCCTGGATCAGCGCGCCGACCGGTGACGTTCCGTCGCTGCCTGTAAACGTGTGCAGGCTTGTTAAGGTCCCGCCGGTAGTGATCTTGAAAACCGTTCCGGAGCCCGTTCCCGAGGATGCCGTTCCACCGCTCTCCGTCACTCCGTACAGGTTTCCGTCCGCGCCTTGCAGGAGTGCCCCGCCGGGTTCGGACCCGTCGGTTCCCGAGAAGGTGTAGAGAATCGTCGGAGTCGTGCTGGTGGGGGTCAGCTCGTAGATAGCCCCGTAGTTGTTTGCGCCACCTTGTTCCGCGGTGCCATAGTAGTTCCCGTTCGCGGCCTCGATCAGTGGGGCTCCCGGTGCGGAGGCATTCGTGGCGCCCGAAAACTGAAAGATGTTGGTATAGGTGGGGCTTGCCGCGGAGGCAGGCAATGCACAAAGGGCAAGGGCGAGAGTCGCAATGCGGAAGCTGGTTCCTGTCAGAAAAGACATAAGTGAACTCCTGATGATGACTCCGGTACACAAGGGGATGGTTGAGCACGCTTTGCGTGTTCGCCGGCCGCTCGAACTTCGCGGAGATACGCCTAAGACGTATTAGTATAACACACGGTCAAGCGACCGTCAACGGATGTTACGACAATAGTGCTCAGAAGTTTCGGATACCAGGGCGAATGTGCGGCAGATAACTATGGGTGAAAGCGCCCGGCGCGGCTCTGGCCGGCCGGGCGTTCTTGCCGTATTCTCGATGTGTAGGGCGCGCGAGTCGGGTTATTCCCGTTCGCCGATTGGCACGACCGTCAGGTCACGCTGGCCGGTATAGATAGCGCGAGGCCGGATGAGCCGGTTATTGCTGAGCTGTTCCAGGATATGGGCGGTCCAGCCCGCCACGCGGGAGATGGCAAAGACGGGGGTGAACAGGTCGATTGGAATTCCGATCACATGGTATACCGACGCTGAGAAGAAATCGACGTTCGCTTTGAGGGTCGTCTTCCCCTTGGCCGCAAGGGCGCGGTCGGCAGCCTCTTGCACACGCTCACTGATCTCATACCATTTCGAATCGCCGGTCGACTCGGCAAGCTGGCGCGACATCTCGCGGAGCGAGACGGCACGCGGATCGAGTGCGCGGTAGACTCGATGGCCGATTCCAGGGATTTTCTTGCCGTCCGCGAGCATCTGTGCGACGATCGGTTCGGCGTTATCCGGGGTGCCGATCTTCTCGAGCAGATGCATTACGTTGACGTTCGCGCCGCCGTGGAGCGGGCCGGCCAGGGTTCCTACCGCGCTCGTTACGGCCGAGTATACGTCTGTCAGTGTGGCCACGGTCACACGCGCGGCAAAGGTTGAGGCGTTCAACTCGTGATCGGCATGCAGGATCAACGCTACGTCGAGCGCCCGTACCGCGGTGGGACCGGGCTCAATCCCGTTGAGCTGGTAGAGGAAGTTGGCTGCGGTGGAAAGCCCCGGCTTTGGTGCGACCGGCTCCTTGCCATTGCGAATTCGGTCAATGGCAGCGACGATGGTCCCGAATTGGGCCATCAGCCGGAGGGCCTTGCGGGTGCTTGCCGCCAGCGAATCATCTCCGGCATCCGGATCGAACATACCCAGCAGAGATGTCGCTGTTCGCAACTGGTCCATTGCGGTGGCGTTGTGCGGGAACTGGCGGATCAGGTCGATTGCCCCGGCAGGGAGCGCGCGGTTTGCGTCGAGTTCCGTATTGAGGCAGTCGAGCTCGGCTGCTGTCGGGAGCCGACGGTGCCACAACAGGTAGATCACTTCCTCGAACGTGGTGTTTTGCGCCAGATCATGTATGTCATAACCGGCGTAGATCAATTTTCCTTCTTTGCCGTTTACGTCGCAGATCGACGATACGCCGGCAATAACGTCTTCGAGCCCTTCGTTGAATTCCTTGATATCCTCTGGCATTTGAGCAGAACCTTCCTCACATAATAACGATTTGCGTACTACTTTCACGGGGCTTGTCAAGCGAACGCGGTGGCGCTTTTCGCGTTATGCCGGTGCAAGGCTCGTCAGAGTGGCCTATTCTACCCACAAAACATCGGGCGAGTCAAACCGAGCACTCGCGGTAAAAAACAACGAGGGTCTGCCTTTGCGCTGTAGCGGAATGGGTAGTGCCGGGCGACAGGAAAACGTGCGTCCGGACGGACTCACGCGACGGCCGCGCCAGCCGGTACGGGCAGTGAATCGGTGTGCTTCGCGGGCTCCACGCGAGCGCGCGCGCCGTCCTCAAGCGTGCCCTCGACGCTGCATGGCTCAGCCGGGTCGCTATCCCACTTTCCCGCGATCGTCATCTTAGTGCCGCAACACTCGCAATGACCGATCATAGCCCGGCGACCATTCTTCATGTACGTCCGGGTTGCGTTTAGCATATCCTGTTTCGCTCGACATCGAACGCAATAGCCTTGCACGGTAACTCCTTCACAGTGGAAAATCGGGGACTGCTGAACACGGTCCCGCTTGTCAGGGCGGAAACCCGGCCCGAGGGGCCTGGGTAGACAGCGCCGTGATTATATCACCTCTCGTGGGCTTTGTCAATGCGCCCTCCGCCGATCAGGAGAGGGCCGAAACCGGCGCGCTCGGGCTGCTGCCGGCGCGAATTCCGCAACTCCCTCTCCGCTTGCGGGGAGGGCCGGGGAG
>JBKQWH010000305.1:0-5564 GCA_052139635.1 Capsulimonadaceae bacterium | reverse complement strand
CCGTCGAGGGTGCCTATGGTAAGCGCCCCATTCATGGCGAACTTCATGTTCCCCGTGCCGGACGCCTCCTTTCCCGCGGTCGAGATCTGCTCCGAAAGATCTGCCGCCGGGTAGATAAGCTGACCGTTCTTTACGCTGAAATCGGGGAAGAAGACTACCTTCAGCTTACCCTCCATGCCCGCGTCGTTGTTCCCTGCTCTCGATCGTGCAGATGCCCGGCGGCATCCCGGTCGGCACGCTCGCAATCGGCAAAGCCGGCGCCACCAACGCTGGCTTGCTCGCCGTCGCGATCCTCGCTAACAGCCGTCCAGCCCTTCGCGAGAAGCTCCGTCAGTTCCGGCAGAAGCAGGCCGAGAAGGTGCTGGCCGATACGCTGGCGTGAGCCGCGGCGACTCACGCGGAGATCCTCACCTCCGAGACGAGTCCGCGCCGGAGCGTAGCGACGGGGGCGGACATTACGCCCTCCGCTAGGAGTCCATTTCGTCCACACAGACACGACCTCAGCGCACCGGAACTTGCCGGCCGTACCGAGTCAGACCGGCATCGTCCTTCCCGTGGCGGAACTGACGATGCCGAGGTGGATGAGACGGATGACGGTGGCGGCTTCGGAGGCGGGGACTGGATTAGGGCCGCCCGCAAGGATGCAGTCGCGTAAGGCGGCGTAGTAGGCCGGATAGTTGCCGGGCAGGGTGGGGATGGTGGAGACGAGGCGCTGGCCGGTCGACCAGTCGGTCAGCTCGCCGTCGCGCGTATCGACTCCCCAGTCCGCGCCGCCCGGGAGAGCCCCGCCGCGGAGCGCGTCCTCCTGAGTGTCGAGGCCGAACTTGACATAGCCAGCCACCGTCCCCTGAAGAGTGAATCGGGGGGTCTCGCATGGCACCAGAACCGCGCCGTGCAGGACGACACGGCAACGGCCGTAGCCGAGAACGGCGTGGAAATAATCCGTTGCCTCCGCGCCGTCGCGCTGGATGGCGAGGTCGGTCGTCAGGGTTTCCGGCATGCCGAACAACTGGAGCGCCTGGTCGATCAGGTGCGCGCCAAGGTCGTACCAGAGTCCTCCGCCGCCTGCGGACTGCTCGCGCCATCGACGGCGGAGCTGCGGGCGATACCGGTTGAAGTTCGCCTCGAAATGTACGATTTCGCCGACAGCCCCGGTCGCGACAAGGCGGCGGACGGTGAGAAAATCCGAATCCCAGCGTCGATTGTGAAATACGGAGAGCACGAGGCCGGCGCGGTCCGCTTCCGTCACCAGTTCATCCGCATCTTCCGGCGTGACGGTGAACGGCTTGTCCACGACAACGTGTTTGCCGGCCGCAAGAGCCGAACGGGCCAGTGCCGCATGCGAGTCGTTCGGTGTGGCGACTACGACCAGGTCGATCTCCGGGTGGGAGATGGCCTCCGCGTAGTCGACCACGACGGCATCCGGAATATCTTCACGAACGCGAGCGGGCTCGCGGGACCCGATGAGGGTCAGGGATAGTCCCGGGGTGGAGCGGATCAGAGGTGCGTGAAAGACTTCGCCGGCGAATCCGTATCCCACGAGGGCCACCCGAAGCGGCCGCCCTTTGAAACGGTCCGGCAAACGGGCACTACTGCATGGATTCGGAGGCTCATGACTCGCGTCCATATATCCTCGTTCCGATGCGGGCTCCAGGTCGCCGGGCGCAATTTACACCACGCCGGCGCCATCCTCGTCGATTGTATACAGCATGACCCCGGTAGCCACTATTCCCGCCTCCGTGCTGGCTTCCAGGCGGACCTTAAAGAGCCTGGCGCGCTCCCAGATCAGGTTCCCCTCGACACGAAGACGGTCGCCGGATCGGACTGTACCTGTGAAGCGAAAATCCTCGAGCTTGACTATATAGGCCGGAGCGTGGTCCGGCCTGTGCATCGGTATTCCGCCGACTTGCGCCATCGTCTCAATCAGCAGCGACGCTGGATAGATGTTGCAGCCGTCGGGCCCGGGGCCGATCGTGTCGGTATCCGAGACCAACTTGATCCCGACGCAGGATTGTCGGAGCGTCAAGGCCTCGAGGCGATCGACCAGCAGCATGGGATAGCGATGCTCGAGAATCTCGCGTATGGCCTCCGTGTCGGTCATGAAATCCTTCCCGGACGATGTTTGGAGGCACCGTCGCCGGTCGCGTCCGCCGCTGTGCGTCCGCGTGTCCGGTCGCTGGAAAGATAAGATAACCCGGTTGTGAGCAGTCCGGAGATGTCTTTGAGAAACGCGCCGGCACCGACCCCGTTGATGGCCCGATGGTCGAACGTCAGGGTGATCGTCATCATCTCGACCGGGCCGATGCTGAGGGGCGATCCGAAGAACAGGGTGGCAATGGCGGGCGGAACCAGCACCGGCGCCGCATCGTGGACGCCGTACGAGCCCAGACTGGACAGCAGTAGCTGTACGGTGTCGTCGGCCTGGTCGCTGCCGCGGCGGGCGCCGCGAATCGCCTTGCGCAACTCCGGAATAAACTCCTCGATCCGCAGGGTGTTCGCCCGCTTCACGACGCCGGTGGAGAGCTCGTCGTCCTTCATGGCCACCGCAACCCCGAGATTGAGGTGGTCGTGCTGGTAGAGCGCTTCGGTTGCGCCGATGGTCAGGAGGAACTTGGGATGGCGCGAGGCGGCCCGCGAGACCAGAAACGCATTTAACTCGAAGGCTGTCAGCTTGAGGGCCGGATACTGCTTCTGTGCCTGGAGCAAAACCTGATGCGTGAGGTGGTAGTCGAGCGTCGAGCGCACGAGCGCCGGCACCGACATCGCCGCGCCCTGTTTCATCCGGTTCCAGAGCACGCGCTGCCGCGCAGAGATTTCCAGAGCACGTGCGTTGCGCGGAACGGCCGGTTCCACGCCGTTCGAAACGGCCGGGCGCTGCCATTCGCCAGGCGCCGTTACCACATCGGTGCGCGTTCCGGCTGGCGGCCTGATGGTGGGGACAGCGGCGTGGGATGGTTCGATTGGGGCGCCACGCCAGGCCGGTCCCGACTTGAGCCGATAGCCGTCAACCGCGTCCGCGGCCGCCGCTACGAATTCGGCATGTGCGGCGACCTCAGGAGCGATCGTTACGACCGGCGATCCGATTGCGAGCATGTCGCCCTCGCGGCAAAGCCAGACCTCGATCCGGCCGTCGCAGGGTGCCTCGACATCGATCAGAGCCTTGTCGGTCTCCATTTGATAGAGCGGCTGGTCGCGCTCAACCTTGTCGCCGGGTCTCGCGTAATGTCGCACAATTTGCGCTTCCTGAAGGCCCTCTCCCATTTGCGGAATGGAGACGGTGATCACTTCCATGTTCGGCCTCCGGTCATCCCCCGTAGGGCGCGCAGAATGTCGTCGATACTTGGCAGAAGTGCCTCCTCGAGGTCCGGGTGATAGGGAATGTGCGTGTCAGGCCGTGACAGGAGAACTGGGGCGGCGGCCAGCGCGGGGACCGGACCGGCGACGACTTCCGAAATAATGGCCTGACCGAAGCCGCAGGTGCGGGCGTCCTCCTGCACGACCAGGAGCCTGCCGGTCTTCGCCACCGATTCCCAGACGGCGGGCCAGTCGCACGGAACCAGCGTTCGCAGATCGATCACCTCGGTCTCGATCCCGGCCGATGCGGCCTGACCGGCTGCGTCGAGGGCGAGCGAGACGCAGTTTCCCCAGCACACGATCGTCGCGTGGGTGCCGAGGCGTCTCACGCGGGCTTTCCCAAAGCCGAGCGGCGCTATCTGCCGGAAGTGCTGCCGAACGCGGAATACATGCTTGGGTATCAATATCAGCGACGGATCGTCGGTCGCCATCGCATCGAGGAACAAGTCCACCACATCTTCTGTGGTGCTCGGCACAGCGACCCGAATGCCCGGAGTGTGCGCAAACCATGATTCGTTGCTCTGGCTGTGCCAGGGACCTCCGCTTGGCAGGTACGCGCCGTATGGGGCATAGAGCACGAGCGGACAGGACCACGTGCCCGCGGACCTCCATCGAACGGTGGCGGCCTGCGACGTCAGTTGGTTGAAGCCGGGACTGATGAAGTCCACAAACTGAAGCTCGAATACCGGCCGGTAGCCCGATGCCGCGAGGCCGACCCCGGCGCCGATGATAGTAGCTTCCGCGAGCGGCGAATTGAAGACGCGGCTTGGAAACTGCGTGCTGAGCCCGCGAGTGAAGCCGAAGACGCCGCCCTTGGGATCCTCGATATCCTGTCCGAAAAGTACGATGCGCGGGTCAGTCGCCATGCGCTCGGCAAACAGGCGGTTAATCTCCGCAACCATGGTGGTGTCGTTGCGGGCCGAAAGGGAGAAACTCTTCCCGGAGTGCTTCGATTCGCGGCTTGAGTCTGCTCCGTAGAGGCTGCTCAGTGTGGAGAGCGGAGCCGGCGCTGGTTCCGACATTGCGTCCGCATAGGCCGCGTCGACCAGTGCATCGGACTCCGCGCATATCCTGTCCGCCTCAGCGGGAGTGAGGAGATTGAGTCGGGCCAGGTCGGCGCGGTAAAGCGTGATCGGGTCACGCTGCTGCATCGCCTCGATCTCTTCCGCCGAGCGGTAGACCGTGTGGTCGTCGGAGCTTGTGTGCGGCGCAAGCCGATCCATCTCGCACCACAGGATCGTGGGACCGTCACCACGCCGAGCCCGTGCTACCGCGTCGGTGGTGGCGGCGTGCAGGCTGAAGACCGAGCGGCCGTCAACATGGCGTGCGCCGGGGAACAGGTCGAGATGGAAAGGAAGCATCGGTGCCGTGCGCGTGCTGATTCCGAAGGCGTTGTCCTCGACTACGATGAGGAGCGGCAGCTTTTCCTGGAGCGCGAACGCAACGGCTTCGTAAAACTCTCCCTGCCTGGTCGCGGCGTCGCCGACCGTCGTTACGACGAGGTCGGTGCGGCCCGCCAGCTTGATCCCCCACGCGGCTCCGGCGGCCGGCAGACACTGAGAGGCGGTGGGGGTGGAAACGGGAAAGATGTTCAACTCGCGCGAGCAGTAGTGCCCCGGCAAATTGGCGCCGGCGGAGGACGACGTCCGGGTCCCGAAGAACTCACGGGCCATCATCTGCAGGGTGTAACCGCGCGCAAGCGAGATGGCCCGGTCTCGATAGTAGGGATAGATGGAATCCCCTGGCTCCAGATGTCGGGAAATAACGGCCAGAGCCTCGTGTCCACATCCTCCGACGTGAAAGATGCCTTTCCCCTGTCGAACAAGGATGCTTTCACGCCGGTCGCATTCGCGGGAGAGTACCATGTCCCGGAAGACTTGAATGGGATCAATTTCGCCGAGGTGCCGTTCCGAATGGGTTATCGATGGGTTCAAGGTGAGCTGTTTCATAGGCATAACGGGCGTTTATGTGGGACAACTCCGACTCCGCCTGAAAGGCGCGGTCAGGCCCGACTCCTGGCCAGAGGGGCCGAGTGTCCTCACCTACCGCTAACTCTCCAGGCAAGGCCCCCTTCGAGGAGCGCGCGAATGATGTCGGTTACAATCCGGTGCTGCGGCGCCCTGTCATGTGGAAGCCATTCCACGGTAGGAACTGCTTAACAGTATACCCAACGCAAGCGCAATCCGGGTGCGCGGTTTGTCCTCGGTTGG
>JBKQWH010000304.1:0-9207 GCA_052139635.1 Capsulimonadaceae bacterium | reverse complement strand
GAATGAATTCGTGGGCTGCCGGGGGTAAACTTCTGTGTCCATTATCACCATTATTCAATAATCGATATCATCATTGAGTCAATTCCGCGGCGCAGCCGGATTCCTCCGCTGTTCCAGCACGCGTACGACCGATCTTCCCGACACAGTCCGGAATCATCCGTATGAGGCATTACGTTTCAAAACGGTTCAAGCTGGGGAATTTGTGGGGAGAGGCACTATTCTCGGTAAAAGGCTGTTGGAATAATATCTGTACAGCCGGAGCGAATCGTGGTATTAGTGTTAATAATAAGATGTCGCCGGGTGGATTAAGGAATACCGGCGCGGACCCCATCGGATTGAGCCAATGGATTACGCAGTGCACCGCGATAGCACCGAGCCCATATCAGCAGCAGGCACGATCCAGCGGCTGCCGCCGGCATTTCCGGACGAAGACCTGTTTCGACTACTGGTCGAAAGCGTGCTGGATTATGCCGTATTCGCCCTCGATATTCATGGCAACGTAAAGTCGTGGAACCCGGGCGCCGTGCGCCAGACCGGTTATGCGGTTGAGGATGCCCTTGGTCAGAACGTTGGGTTTCTTTATCCACCGTCGGCGGGCGCCGATAACAGTCTATACGTAGATCTGGAAACTGCCCGGTGTACCGGCAGCTATGTGACGGAGGGATGGATTGTCCGAAAGGACAGCACGCGATTCTGGGCCAAGGTGCTCATTACGCCGATGTGGGCCCGGGATAGAGCCCTTTGTGGCTTCGGCGTCATGGCGGCCGATATCACCGAGCGCAAACAGGCCGAGTCGAACCTGCGCGGTCTGCTGGATTTCGCACCGGATGCGATGGTCGTTGCGGATTCCGATGGCAAGATTGTCCTGGTTAACGCGCAAACCGAGAAGCGATTCGGCTATCGGCGCGAGGAACTTCACGGACAACCGGTCGAAGTGCTGCTACCGGAGCGTTTTCGAGAACTGCACCGGCGTCACCGATCGGACTTCGTGTCCGATCCATACCCTCGCGCCATGGGGTCCGGCCTCGATCTTTACGCCCTGGACAAAGCGGGTCACGAAATCCCGGTCGAGGTGAGCCTGAGTCCGCTGGACGGCGAGAGCGGCGTCCTGATCATGGCCGCCTTGCGCGACGTGACGACCCGCAAGCAGACGCAGGATGCGCTAGCGCGGTCGCTGGAGGCCGCCCACACGCAGCTTTCAACGAGCGAGGCGAGCTTTCGGGTCATCTTTGAGCATGCCGCGGTTGGCATTGCCATGGTCGGTCTGGATGGGGCGTGGATCGACGTGAACCGCCGATTATGCAAGATCGTGGGATATTCGCGTGAGGAACTGCTCGATCTGACCTTTCAGGACATCACGTATCCGGACGATCAGGACGTGCATAAGGCCAGCCTGGACGAAGTCCTCGCCGGGCGCCTCGACACCATTACGATCGAGAAGCGATATGTCCGCAAAGACGGGGCGCTGGTTTGGGTCCATATCACCACTTCTCTGGTGCGCAGCATGGACGGCGTCCCGAACTTCATGATTTCAGTCATTGAGGACATCACGAGCCGCCGGGCGGAGGCGGAGACGCTTCGCCGGGCACACATGGATCTCGAACGCCGTGTGGCCGAGCGCACCGCGGAGCTTGCGCGGTCGAACGAAGAGCTTCAACAATTCGCGTATGTCGCCTCCCACGATTTGCAGGAACCCCTGCGCATGGTGGGAAGCTACACGCAACTCCTTGCACGCCGCTACGAAGGCCAGCTTGACGATAAGGCAGACCAGTATATTGCCTATGCGGTGGACGGCGTCAAGAGGATGCAGGAGCTCATTCAGGATTTGCTCGCATATTCGCGTCTGGGGACGCAGGAAACACCCCTGAGCGAGACAAATCTCGACGAAGTCCTCTCGACAACGCTGGCGAATCTTCGGGTGGCCATCGACGAAAGCGGAGCCGTCGTCACGGTCGAACCGCTTCCAACCGTCCTGGCGGACAGGGCTCAAATGGTTTCGCTCTTTCAGAACTTGATCGGCAATGCGATCAAGTATCGCGGGGACAGACCGCCGGCTATTCGAGTGCGGGGCCGACAAAAGGGCCGAAGCTGGCTTTTCTCCGTGCGAGACAATGGAATTGGAATCGATCCGCAGTTTTACGAACGCATATTTGTCATATTTCAGCGTCTTCACCGCCGTTCGGAGTATTCCGGGACCGGGATTGGGCTTGCCGTTTGCAAGAAGATCGTCGACCGTCATAACGGTCGTATCTGGGTCGAGAGCGAGCCCGGCAAAGGTTCGATATTCTACTTTACTCTTCCGCGGTTATGAGACCGGTTGGCTGCAATGCGTGAGATGGGAGTGAATATGCCACTGGAAGTGCTTCTGATCGACGATAATCCCGGCGATGCGGACCTCGCTCGGGAGGCCCTTGGGGAAGGCAGGCCTGCGAACAAACTGCACGTCGTGAGCGACGGGTTGCAGGCGCTGGCGTACCTTCGGAAAGACGGCAAATACAAGGGCGCTGTTCGCCCGGACCTGATCCTGCTCGACCTCAACATGCCGCGTGTGAGCGGGCAGGAGGTACTGGCGCAGATTAAGGCGGACCCGGGTTTGATGCGGATCCCGGTCGTGGTTCTCACCACGTCCCGGGCCGAGCGTGACATCCTGGAGAGCTACAACTTGCGCGCCAACTGTTACGTCGCCAAACCGGTGGATTTCGACCAGTTTATTCACGTCATCCGGTCCATTTGCGATTTCTGGCTGACAGTGGTGACGTTGCCGCCGGACTAGCTGTGTTCGATTCGACGGACTGATCCGTCGTGCCCGCCCGTCTGTTGACTACTTCCGGTTTATAATTCGGTGGTCGTATTGGCAATTTGCTGTAAATGTGCGATAATAGAGCATATCCGTCATGTAATTGCGGCATGGAATTGGTTATGAGTACGAATTGCCTCCGTTTACTTGTTGTCGAGGATAACCCCGGCGACGTGATGTTGCTGGAAGAGGCGTTTGCGGATTCAACGCATGCGTCGTTTGCGCTAGCCCATGTCGAGAGACTGGAAGAGGCGATGGTACTGGTGCGCCAGGAGCGCTTCGACCTGGTGCTACTCGACCTGTCTCTCCCGGACAGCCACGGGATCGAGACGTTCTTTCGATTGCGAGAACGGTCTCCGCACACGCCGATTGTTGTGCTCACCGGTACAGATGACGCCGAGGTTGGCCACGACGCCGTGCAGGCCGGCGCCCAGGACTACCTTGTAAAGGGCCGCCTTGAGAACGACCTCATGGTCCGCGCCTTGCAGTATGCCGTCACGCGGCACAAGATGCAGGAGGCAATTCGGGCCGCATCGCTTATCGACGATCTTACCGGGTTGTACAACCGGCGTGGCTTTCTGATCCTCGCCGAACAACAACTCCGCATGGCCGACCGCACGAATGAGGGCATGCTCCTGATCTATGTCGACCTTGATGGTATGAAGCTGATCAACGACTCCTACGGACATCAAGCCGGCGATCAGGCTCTCCTCGACACGGCCGCGATTCTCAAACGTACGTTCCGCGAGTCCGACGTTATCGCCCGCATGGGGGGGGACGAGTTTATCGTGGTAGCTGTCGACGCGCCTCCGGACAGCCAGGCCATGCTGCTGGCACGTCTGGATCAGAATGTGTCCGCGCATAACCTCGAGTCGGACCGACCCTACGTCCTGGAAATGAGCGCGGGCATTGCCCGCTATGTACCGCGCACCCACTGGATCATTGAGCAGCTTGTCGCCCAGGCGGATTCCGCGATGTACAAACAGAAGCACGAGCGCATTAATAGACAGCGTGTCGCCGCGTAACTTCCGGGTCGCTGTAGATAAAGGCTCCTGTTCGCATCAACGCATCGCGTCCCATCCGCCGACAGTGGCTGGCGGTTGCCGCTTCCTGTCGTCCACACGTCCGTGGCCACGAAATTCCTTGTTCGGCATATTGACAAGCTCCCTCCGTGAGTGCTATTCTATATCCGACAATTGTTATCGGAGATAATAATGGTCGTAGATTAGGGCCGCTCCCGAAGAGATAGAAGCGGCACGCACCCCGGGGCACCCCGGAAAGGGAGACCATGTCATGTTGCAATGTAAGCGGATAATGGCGTTCACATTAATAGAACTTCTCGTTGTAATCGCAATTATATCCGTTCTCTCAGCTATCTTGTTCCCGGTGTTCGCTCAGGCTCGCGAGAAGGCCAGATCCATCGCGTGCATGAGCAACATGAGGCAGATCGCAACAGCCGTACAACTTTATGTTCAGGATTACGATGAGCGGCTCTTCTTCCGGCCGGCGAAATCCGTCGCCCACGTGGGTAGCGGCCGCTCGGGCGTCGTCATAACCAATCCGATCGCCTACGATTCGGAGGAATGGTGGAACCTGATCATGCCGTACGTGAAGACGAATCAGGTCTTTGCGTGTCCCGACGATTCCGTAAAGCCTCTTAGCCCCGATGTTAACGGCAACGAAATCATCCCCCGCTCCTATGTGGCTAGCTGCGCTGCCGAGGATCTATTGCTGGCGCAGGTCGATAACCCGTCGGAGGCCATCGTCATCACCGAGAAATGGGGAAAGGTCGATAACGGCGCCGGCCCGACCGGGTCCGTCGACAATGAAACGTGGATGGAACCGTTCGACGGAGACGAATGCCAGGCGGGCAGCGATGCTCCGGCGAATGCCGGCAACAGTTGTCTTGCTCCGGAGAACGGCTACTCAACGGGTATGGTGAAGATGGCGAACTGGCATCAGGGCGGGATGAACAATGCGTTTTTCGATGGTCATGCACACTGGCTGCGGCCCGGGACCATTTGGGCGAGCGCCGACCTGACAGGATGTTCTTTAATCCACAACCACCCATCCCACCAGCCAGGCTCCGAGGTCTGCGATCAAACCGTTCCCGGCTGCACGGCTCCGGTGACTCGTGACCTGTGTAACACCTTCTACTATTAGCGGTGAATTCCCTCCCATCGCAACACGCCGAGGGCCGGGCCGAGGGTGTCCGGCAGCAGGTCGATTAAGGGGGGCCATCGACCTGGCCAGAGGTTATCCGTGTGGCCGGGGGCGACGGGCAGCGTGAGGCGGAGGGGCGCGGCGAATGACATCTGTTGAAGAAGGACGCCGCCTTCTCGCCGCTGGGCGGAGCCAATGAGCTTGGCTCCCGTGCGGGCATCAGCGACGTCGCAGCCGGCGACGGTGGCAAAGCACGCGATACGGTCGCCGGCGGCATCGTCGACCGCCGGGTGAGTTCGCGCGCGCCGGGCGGGCTGGGCGGCGTCGATCCCGAGGCGTCGACAGGCGTCGACCAGGCCGGCGACGATAACCGTGTACGAGGCAAGCACCCCTGCCGGCGCTCCGGGTAGCCATTCGGCCCGTGTGGCGACTGCCACGGTCAGATCATTGCCGTGCAAAACGGCTCGTCCTCCGGTGGGCCGGCGGACGATCGGCTGGTCCGGATAGCGCCGGCGCACCTCGGCCTCGTCCTGCAGCCGCCCAATGGTGACCGCCGGCTCCGACCACCCGTAGACACGCACCGCGGGCGCTTCGCCCCGACCGACTTCGTCGAGCAGCACCGTGTCGCGCCGCATATTCTCGGTCGCGCTTAACGGGAACGGCTCCAGTATCCAACGATAGAGCATTTCGGATCTAACCCGTGGTTAAGATTCGTCTCTGATTTCTTGTTCCTGCCCCGTCGGGCGCCAGCAGAGGCAGGGTTGGCGGGCGGCGGTGGCCTCGTCGAGTTTGCGGACGGAGGTTGTGTGCGGGGCACTTTTCACCAGCTCCGGCGTTTCCTCGATCTCGCGGGCGATGCTGCGCATGGCGGCGATGAAGGCGTCGAGGGTCTCGACGCTTTCGGTCTCGGTGGGCTCGATCATGAGCGCTTCCGGGACGAGGAGCGGGAAATAGATCGTTGGCGGGTGGTATCCGTAGTCCATCAGCCGCTTGGCGATGTCGAGCGCTTTGACGCCGTGTGTCCGCTGCTGGCGTTTGGCCGTGAAGATGCACTCGTGCATGCAGATATCGTCGTAGGCCGCGTCGAAGGTGTCGCCGAGGGCAACCCGGAGATAGTTGGCGTTCAGAACCGCGTTGTCGGCGATGTCGCGCAGCCGCTCGCGGCCGTAGTAGCGGATGTAAACGTACGCGCGCAGGATACACAGGAAGGAGCCGTAGTATCCGTGGATTCGGCCAATCGACTTCGGTATGTCGTAGCTCAGCCGGTAGCCTTCCGGCGTCCGGATCGCCTGTGGGACCGGCAGGTAGGGCGCGAGCATCGACTTAACCGCGACCGGCCCCGATCCCGGTCCGCCCCCGCCATGGGGTGACGAGAACGTCTTGTGAAGGTTGAAATGCATGACGTCGAAGCCCATGTCTCCCGGTCGGGCCCGGCCGACCAGGGCGTTCATGTTGGCGCCGTCGCAGTACACCAGGCCGCCGGCGTCGTGGACCAGGGCGCAGATGTCGGCGACATCGGTCTCGAACAGGCCGAGCGTGTTCGGGTTGGTCAGCATCAGCCCGGCCACGCGGTCCGAGAGAAGCGACTTCAGGTGCTCGACATCGGTTCGCCCGCGGCTGTTCGACTTAACGGTGACCGACTTGTAGCCGCAGCGAGCCGCCGATGCCGGGTTGGTTCCATGGGCCGATTCCGGGACGAGGATGGTATCGCGAACTTCCTGGTCGTGGTCCTCGTGGTAGGCACGGATGAGCATGAGCCCGAGCAGTTCGCCATGGGCGCCGGCGGCAGGCTGAAGCGAGACCGCGTCCATGCCGGCAATCGCGGCCAGGATCTGCTGCATCTCGAACATCACCGCCAGGGCGCCCTGTGCATACTCGTCGGGCAACGCGGGATGCAGGCGGGCAAAGCCCGGCATGCGCGCGACTTCCTCGTTGATCTTGGGGTTGTACTTCATCGTGCAGGAGCCGAGCGGATAGAAACCGCTGTCGATGGAGTAGTTGTCCTGCGACAAGTGGGTGAAGTGACGGATGACTTCCGGCTCCGAGAGTTCGGGCAGGTCCAGGCTGTCGCGCAGGACGCCGGAGGGAAGAAGCGCCTCGAGCGAGCGCACGGGTACGTCGCAGTCCGGCAGCTCAACGCCGAGCCGGCCGGGCCGGCTAATCTCAAAGAGCAGTGGCTCGGGAATGTCGTCGTGTCTATTGCTCATGTGCGGTTACCTTCAATCTAGAAAACAGGAAATAGGGGTGAGGAAATAGGGTTAAGAGACGAACTTTCCTTCCTACTGTTTTCTATCTTCTAACTCTTATTTCCTATCTCCCCGAGGGCCTGGGCGAAGGAATCGATCTCTTCTCGAGTGCGCTGCTCGGTGACGCAGACGATCATGGCCGGACCGAGTTCGGGGATGATATCATCAAGCGGATACCCTCCGATGAACCCGCGCCGGATGAGCGCCGCGTTGATCTGCGCCGACGGTGCTGGGAGCCGCACCACAAACTCCTTGAAGAACGCTGTCTGCGGGTACGCCAGGCTGCATCCCGGCACGGCGGCAATCCGCTGTGCGGCGTAGTGCGCCTTTTGCAGGCATAACTCGGCCACCTGTCGCAGGCCGCGCTTGCCCATGGTGGCCAGGTAGACACAGGCGGCCAGGGCGTAGAGCGCCTCATTAGTGCAGATGTTGCTCGTGGCGCGCTCGCGACGGATATCCTGTTCGCGCGTGCGCAGGGTCATCACGAATGCACGCTTTCCACCGGCATCCTTTGTTTGGCCGACAATACGGCCGGGCAGCCGCCGAATGAAGGCGTTCTTGCAGGCGAAAATGCCGAGCAGCGGCCCGCCGTAGCCCATCGGGCAGCCGAGCGATTGGCCTTCGGCCACGACGATATCCGCGTCGTAGGTCCCGGGCGGCGCGAGCAGGCCGAGGGAGATCGGGTCGACAACGGAGATCAGGAGCGCGCCATGCTCATGGGCGATGCGGGATACGGACGGCATGTCCTCGATCTGGCCCAGAAAGTTCGGCTGCTGCGCGATGACCGCCGCCGTCTCCGTTGTCATAGCTGCCGCGACCGCGTCGAGGTCCATCGTCCCATTCGGCGCCGGGATCACATCGAGCGCCAGACCGCTATGCCGGATGTACGTCTCGACAACCTTGCGGTAGTTGCGCGTGATTCGTCCCGCGAACACGATGCGCTTGCGCCCGGTAAGGTCAGCGGCCATCAACGCGGCCTCGGCCAGTGCGGTCGCGCCGTCGTACATGGAGGCATTGGCGACGTCCATCCCGGTCAGCTCGCAGATGAGGGTCTGGAACTCGAAGATGGACTGCAGCACGCCCTGGCTGACCTCGGGCTGATAGGGAGTGTAGCTGGTGTAGAACTCGGAGCGCCCCGTGATGGCGGCAACCGTCGGGGGCACATAGTGGTCATAAACCCCGGCGCCCAGGAAGCATGGCTTGTCGACCGAGCTGACATTGGACGCAGCCAGCCGGGTGGCGTGCCGCGTCAGGCTGATCTGGTCGAGGCGGCCGGAAATCGGCAGGGTCCCGTCGAACCGGAGGGACGCCGGGATCGTTGAAAAAAGGTCGTCAACGCTGTCGACGCCGATGGTGTCGAGCATGCGCCGCCGGTCGGCGTCGGTATTCGGAATATAAGCCATGAACTCCTCGTTTTGGTGCGTATACAATCGAACCGGAACCCACCCCGACGCACCGCGTCGACCCTCCCGAAACGGGAGGGTGAAGAGTTGGCCGGTCGCTCAGCGTCGGAGTGGGTTAATGCTCGCCGATGAGCGATTCGTAGGCCTCGGCGTCGAGGAGGGTGGTGAGTTCGGCCGGATCGGACATACGGATTTTGATCATCCAGCCGTCCGTATACGGGTGGTCGTTGATGGTTTCCGGCAGCTTGTTGAGCGCCTCGTTGACTGCGACGACGACACCGGAGACGGGAGCGTATATGTCGGAGACGGCCTTGATGCTCTCGATCTCACCTAGCTTGTCGCCAGCCACCAGCAGGCGGCCAACCTCGGGGAAGAGGATCAGGGCGACGTCCCCGAGCTCTTCCTGGGCATGGTCGGTGATCCCGACCGTGGCGATATCGTCGTCGACGCGGACCCACTCATGGGACTGCGTAAAGCGAAGGTCATTCAATTCTGACATTTCCATTCCTTTACGCAGTCCCATGAGTGGGTCCGCGTCGACGACGATATCGCCACGGTCGGGATCACCGACCATGCCCAGGAAGAGCTCGGAGACGTC
>JBKQWH010000303.1:0-7918 GCA_052139635.1 Capsulimonadaceae bacterium | reverse complement strand
CGATCGCCAGCGCCATCGTGCCGGATGGTCCGTCGAACCCGCTGCTGAAATCGGTCGTCCGCACGCCTGGCCGTTGGTTTGCAAATTACGGGGCGCATCCCTGGATGATTATTGCGCCTGTCACAGTGATGCCGTACTTACTAACACGTTGGTATTCGGATCACTTATAAGGCGCTTAACATTAGTCACCATGTTTTCGTCGTCGTCGGTAATATACCACACTTAGGCGCACGTGTCTAGAAGTATTCGGCCCATTTATCCCCAGATATCTAAAGGTGCGTCGAAGTCGTCACTTACTGAGATTAGACCCTTTGCGACTCCTGGCTTTCGTGGTAGTTTCCCGGATACCCCACACCTCGCCTGCTCGCCAATTAAAATCCACTTGCGCATTGCGGCAATAATTGCTGAGAAGCTATAGACGCCCGAAGCCTGCTTGACATCATCTATCATATCGTCAATCTTGTCGGGCGGAACGGACTCAAGGGCGCGCTCAGCGGCGTTCGCCACCGACGATCCCACGAGAGGCATACGGGTGTCCATAATCAATTTGGCGTCGCTCAAAGAATTTGGATTATACTTGAGCCCGTTGATACCGTGCACGTTGCTGCGTTTTGGGTCGAAGAACATGCCTTTTGTGGCATCGTTTATGTAGACGTTGCCGCGATTAAAGAATCCATCTCTCTTCGACTTGCTCCGCCCACTCATGTCAGGCATGATCCCGTGATGACTGATCTCGTTGGGCTTCGTATTCACGTGGCCTCGTGCGTTATCGTAGAGGTAGTTACCTTGGGAACCTCTACTGACGAGTGTTCGATACATGATTATTCCTCATCGTCTTCCGCAGTAATGTAAGTCGCCGTCTTAAGTTCATGTCTTACCAGCGCCGCATCTATCTTCTGTTGCGATATAATGGCCGTCGAAGGGGGCGCACCGTCGTAGATGTCGGTTAGGAACCCACTGAACTTTGACCAGTATCTAACCATTCCGGCAAAGTTCTCATGCGTAAGCGTAACCCTTGCGAGCGACTTACTAGTGTCGTTTCGGCCATCCGCTCCCTCAAGCGTACGACCAAACCAAATTGTTACATCAGACCTGCCGATAGTCACATAAGTGTTATTGGCATAGTAATCCGGCGTATCCACATCGTCAATGTCGCCTCGATGGCTCGACTGCGACTGGTAATCCTCCCTCTCGCTCATGCGGCACTCTCCCGATTCCATCGGGCCGCCGCCGCCCGCCGCGCGCTGTCCGAGCGTTCCTCCGGGGTCATGCGAGACGCTCGGACGGCCCCGCCAACGAGACCGCCGCGCCGTCCAAGTGACACAGCGGCAGGATCCTTCACTCTCGTGGCAATCGGTTCACGTATGACTGGTTCGGAATTTAGGGGCTTTTCAGCGGTTGCCTGCTGATCGATCCGAAAAGCTGTTTGGGAAAAATCTTCGGGGCCGTGGCCCACATTGCGTAATCGGTTAGGCATGCGCTATTGTAGCATTACGGGGCCTATCTGTCAACCTGAACCGGTAGTAGTGAGCCGCTTCCGCCTAACCGGTTCAGTACAATATGATGTAACGCCACCAAAGGAGGATGGCGTATGGTAATTCAACCTCAGACTTAACGTACGGTTGCCTGACCTCGGCATTAAGCAAAGAAAATGACCCACTCGCTGCTCGGTCGGTAACAACGCATTCACCTTGATCATGAGGAAACTGGCCGGGATGGGTACACCCCGGCCTTTCTGATCGATTGTCATGCAGGATGACGACATCGCTACCAGCCGCGGCTGGCCATCAGCTCCGACGGGGGGAGGGTGCTGATGTTGATGCCGACCATCGGCTCGCCCAGGTCCTCGGAGACGTCGGCAATGACTTGAGGATCGTCGAAGTGCGTGCAGGCGTCGACAATGGCCTTGGCGCGGCGCTGGGGGTCACCGGACTTGAAGATCCCCGAGCCGACAAAAATTGCCTCGGCGCCGAGCTGCCGCATCAAAGCCGCGTCGGCCGGCGTGGCGATTCCGCCGGCGCTGAAGTTGGGGACGGGCAGCTTGCCGGTGCGGTGGACCTCGACGACCAGGTCGTACGGGGCGCCGAGGTTCTTCGCCTCGGCCATCAGTTCCTCGAACGCCAGCGACTGCAGGCGGCGAATGCCGCCGATCACCGCGCGCATATGCCGCACGGCCTCGACAACGTTGCCCGATCCGGCCTCTCCCTTGGTTCGAACCATGGCCGCGCCCTCGCCAATCCGGCGCAACGCCTCGCCCAGGTCGCGGCAGCCGCAAACGAAGGGAACTTTGAACTTCGATTTATCGATATGATAAGCGTCGTCGGCCGGCGTCAGGACCTCGGATTCGTCGATGAAGTCGACCCCGAGCGCCTCCAGGATCTGCGCTTCGACGAAATGGCCGATCCGGGCCTTGGCCATCACCGGAATGGTCACCGCGTCCATGATGCCCTTGATCATTTTGGGATCGGACATGCGGGCCACGCCGCCGTCGCGCCGGATATCGGCCGGCACCCGCTCGAGGGCCATGACCGCGGCCGCGCCGGCTTCTTCGGCAATAATGGCCTGCTCGGGGGTGACGACGTCCATAATGACGCCGCCCTTCAGCATCTCGGCGAGACCCACTTTGGTCCGCCACGTCGACTTCTGCTCATCCGCCATGTTTAAACACCTTCTTACGGCAGCCTGGGACAAACGCCCAACTGCACTTCTTGCGAGTACTCTAGGCCGATTTTACCTGATTGGCCGATGCGCTCGCAATCAACGGAGCGAATTCGTGTCCGGGGGGCGACATGACCACCGTCGAGCATAAAGCGGGGCCGCGTGTGAGGATGGGACACCGGCTGAGTCGAGCAGCCGTTTTCGCCGCCTTCGCATGCGTCGCGATGTCTGCCTTGCTGCTGATCAACGCGGACGTGCTCTCGAACGCCGGGGCGCGGATCTATCGAACCGTCGACGCTGCTCCGCCGGCCCCGGTGGCAGTTGTCTTCGGGGCGGGGTACGCCGGCAGCCAGCTCAGTTTGGTGCTGGCCGACAGGGTCGAGACCGGTGTCCGTCTCTACAAGGCCGGCAAGGTGCACGCCCTGCTCATGACCGGCGACAACAGCCGGGTGGGCTATAGCGAGCCCGGCGCCATGAAGGCCGCCGCGGTCCACGCGGGCGTTCCGGCCCGAAACATCTACTGCGACTATGCCGGGTTCCATACGTACGACAGCCTCTATCGAGCCCGCGACGTCTTCGGCGTCCGCCGCGCCATCCTCGTCACCCAGACATACCACCTGCACAGAGCGCTGTATACGGCCCGAAAGCTCGGCCTCGAAGTCTGTGGCGTCTCCGCCGAACGGCGCCCGTATCCCGACCAGCGAATCTATGATGAGCGCGAACTCGTGTCCCGGCTGCAGGCCTGGATCGACGTCAATGTCACACACCCACGTCCGAAATTCCTGGGACCGGTGGTGGCAAAGTTGGAGTGAGTATGGAGAATGGACGCTATGGACGCGATGGACACACGAACGATCCGCTGGGACGCTTAAGTTGGTCCGAGTCCGCTGTTCACGTATGGAGTTAGGCCGATGAAGAACTGGTTGACCCTTCTGGTCTTCGCGATTGTGTTACCATCGACCCGCGTGGCAGTCCCGGCCGTCGCACAGGCCCCTGCCTCGTCTCAGAGCCCCGTCGACACACGAGTCGCAAGTGCGCCGGAGTCTCAGGTCAACCCAACGGACGGCGCGGAAATGGTGTATGTCCCGGCCGGGGAGTTCACGATGGGCGACGACGTGTCCAGGTCCGGGATGCCGGAGCGCAAGGTCACCCTCGACGGTTATTATATTTACAAGAACCTGGTGACGGTGGCGCAGTACAAGAAGTTCTGCGATGCCACCCGCCGGTCGATGCCCCGTGCGCCGAGTTGGGGCTGGGACAAGAACGACTATCCGATTGTCAACGTCAGTTGGTATGACGCGCAGGCGTACGCCCAGTGGGCCGGCGTGTTGCTTCCGACGGAGGCCCAGTGGGAGAAGGCGGCCCGCGGCGTGGACGGACGTATATACCCGTGGGGTAACGTCCGCGATGCGCCCAACCTCTTCAGCCACTCGGGTGTGACCTCGATCGGCAAGTATCCGGATGGGGCGAGTCCCTACGGGGTGCTCGACATGGCCGGTAGCGTCGCGCAGTGGTGCTCGAATTGGTCCGATAACCATGACACGCAGTGTCGAAACCCGGCCGGTCCGGCGACCGGCACATACCGGGCTGTGCGCGGCATGCCGTGCGCCGTCGCCAATCGAATCGCCTACCGCGCGACGTACCGGAGCGACAACTACCCCTGGGCGGTCGATCCCGGCATCGGGTTTCGGTGCGTGTTCGTGAAGCCGGATGACCCGATTGCCCATTTGCACCTGACCGGCGTTCCGGAGGGTGCTCGGATCAGTGTCGACGGGGTGGCCCGGGCAGGCACGAGTATCGACCTCGACCTTGGCGGGGTCGACAGCAAGTCCGTTAAGCTGGTAGTTGCTGCCGATAATTCCAAGACTTACTACAGTGCCGCGGTTTCCCTGCAAAGCGGCGTCACTACGGATCTTCCGGTCACTATGATTTCCTCAACCGTAAGGATTAACCCCACCGACGGCGCCGAGATGGTGTACGTTCCCGCCGGAGAGTTCACGATGGGCGACGCCGATAATGCCCCGGCCCACAGGGTTTTTCTGGACGGATACTACATCTACAAGAATTTGGTGACAGAGGCCGAGTACAGGAGATTCTGCGTCGCCACGGGCCACGAAATGCCCCCTGAGCCGTGGTGGGGCACTGACAAGGTCGACTATCCGGCTGTCAAGACGACCTGGGAGGACGCAGAGGCTTACGCGCAGTGGGCAGGTGCTTCGCTGCCGACCGAGGCGCAGTGGGAGAAAGCGGCCCGTGGGACGGATGGCAGGCAATATCCCTGGGGGAATGACTGGAATCCGTCCAACTGCCGAAACTTCGATATCTTGCCGACGTCGGTAGGGAGCTATCCGGATGGCGCAAGTCCTTACGGTGTGCTCGATATGGCCGGCAACGTTTCGGAATGGTGTTCGGATTGGTTCGATACCGACTATTACAGTCGTTCACCGTATCGTAATCCGGCGGGCCCTTTGACCTGCGTACTCACCAACCTGACATTCAGTGAAACGGATGGTTTTTACCCGAACATGGGTGTGGTCCGTGTCGTTCGTGGCGGGTCGTGGCACGACAAAAGCCCAATCCACTTTCGCTCCGCGTCCCGTGACCATTGGCCCCCGGAGAAATCCAATGCGGCCATCGGGTTCCGGTGCGTTGTCCCTCCACCGGTGACTGCGATCGACACGAAGGCCTATCTTCGCATCACCGGTCTTCCGGCGGACGCGCGGATCACCGTCGACGGCGTGCGACAAGCCGGCCCGAATATCGACCTTGACCTTCGTGGCGCCGATGCGAAATCGGTGAGGCTCGAAGTCGTTGCCGACAACTACAGGCCTTATACCGCCACGGTTCCAATACAAAGCGGCTTCTTGAAAGAGTTTCCGATCGTACTACAGCCTGAGGTTGTTCCGTCGAAATCGAGGATCAACCCTATCGACGGAGCGGAACTGGTGTATGTCCCGGCCGGCGAGTTTACGATGGGCTCATTGGACTCCGAGCCATGGTTGATCGACTCTCATCCGCCCCACGAGGTAGCGCTGGACGGATTCTACATCGATAGGAACCTGGTAACCGTGGCTCGGTACAGGAAGTTCTGCGACGCCACCGGCCGACCGATGCCCCCTGCTCCGGAATGGGGCTGGCGCAACGGCGACTACCCGATGGTCGATGTCACCTGGGACGACGCGCAGGCCTATGCACAATGGGCCGGCGGATCGCTGCCCACGGAGGCGCAGTGGGAGAAGGCGGCCCAAGGCACGGACGGGAGAAGATATCCCTGGGGAAACGATTGGGATCCGGCCAGATGTCTCAACAATGCGAGCGAGCCGGCTCCCGTGGGGAGCAAACCGAGCGGGGCCAGTCCGTACGGCGTGCTGGACATGGCGGGCAATGCCTGGGAGTGGTGTTCGGACTGGTTCGATGCCGGTTACTACAGCCTGTCCGCAGTGGTGAATCCAATCGGGCCTCCCACGGGGACGTACCGCATCTTACGTGGAGGATCATGGCTCCACGCCAGCGAGGCGCTCTTTCGGACCGCTTGCCGGGGCCTCCTCAATCCGGCAGACGCCGCCGACTTTGTCGGATTCCGGTGCGTCGTCAATCCAGCGGTCGAGACCAGGACCGTGGCGCACCTGAATTTGATCGGCGTTCCCGGAGGTGCTCGGATCACCGTCGACGGTGTCCGTCAATCCGGAGAGAGCACGGACATTGACCTGCTTGGTGCGGACAGCAAGAAAGTTACGCTGGCGGTGGATGCCGACAAGTACTATCCATTCAGCGCCACGGTTGTGCTGCAAAGCGGCGTCCGCACGGACCTTCCGATAGTCTTGGAGCCTATCCCGCTCCCGCCAATGGTCAACCCCGTCGACGGAGCCGAGATGGTGTACATTCCCGCCGGCGAGTTCACGATGGGGGAGGATGCCTATTACATGACTGACGCACCTGCACACAGGGTCTTTCTCACCGGCTACTATATCTATAAGAGCCCGGTGACCGTGGCGATGTACAGGGCATTCTGTAGCGCCACCGGCCGCGCGATGCCACCGGCGTCAATCGGAGGGATAGGCGCCGACGATACCCCCATCCTGGCGGAAAGCTGGTACGACGCGCAGGCGTACGCGCAATGGGCGGGAGTGTCGCTTCCTACCGAGGCGCAGTGGGAGAAAGCGGCGGGAACGAAGGGACGTGAGTACCAGTGGAAAAACGACTGGACGTGTCCGTATGGGTTGCGTCACATCATGGAGTGGTGTGCGGATTGGTACGACAGGTACTATTACAACCGTTCCCCGGACCTCGATCCGACGGGCCCGGCGACCGGCGACCAGCGGGTAGTGCGCGGTTCAGAGTCGTTCAGTGCGATGACGGTCCAGGATCGCGCCGCAAACCGATACCACCTCGACCCCAACGAAGGGGCTGACGGGTTCCGTTGTGTGTTCGTCCCGCCGGATGACCCTGAGCCGGTAAGGCGGTGAGGCATGGACTATGGAGTATGGACAAATGGACGAAATGGATGTTATGAGGAATAAACCGACGATCTGTCGATGCTTGTTCCACCTCCGCATCCATAACTTCCAGCCTCCCGAGCAGGAACTTTGTTGTCCGGCGACGAACAGGTCCGCGGAGTGAGCCGAATGCATGTAAAAATGAATCCTCGAACACCGGACACCGCCGGCCGGTTCTTGATGGGTAGCCCCGGCACGTGGGACATGGCGCAGCGCACTGTGCGCGGCGGGTCGTTTGATACGAATAGCGTTTACAGATTTCGCACCTCGTTTCGAGACATATACGGTCAGTGGAACGGTTCCCCCCATCTCGGGTTCCGGTGCGTGGTGGCGAAGCCGTAGCCGGGTGGCACGGCTCCATACCTGCGCGTCCGACGGGTTGCGAACGGCATACGCATTTTGGTAGCCGCCGGTCTATTATTATCGTGCCGCGAGGTAGCCCCACGTATAGATGTTTGATGCCCAATTGTCGACCGTGAACTCCGTTGTGACCGGATAGAGGAAGATGTCAAAATAGGCCTCGGTAATTGGCCACTCGTAAGCGCTTGGCTTGCAGATCTTTCCAAGAAACCATTTCATTGGCCATATCGAATCGTCGGACTTCCATGTCACAAAGTCGATATTGCCGAAACTCGTCATATAATTATTGGGATTTGGATTACGATGCACAATGGAAGAAAATAAAAAACCAAACGAAACCCTTTTTTCAATGCACCTATAAATTCTTGACTTGAGTCAAGAAAAAAGAACATGCCAATGTCTAG
>JBKQWH010000302.1:0-11051 GCA_052139635.1 Capsulimonadaceae bacterium | reverse complement strand
GAACGCGGCGCAGGTCGCCGGCCTCGGGTCGTCCGGCAACCTGAGCATTCAGAAAGATTCTTGTGTTTCGACGCGCTACTTGGGTATCTTGACAACTGCTGTAACGTGTCCGCTCGCGGTGCGTTTGGCCGCGTTCGTGACCACGACATGCAACGTAAACGTGCCGGATTTGGTGAACGAGACCGCCGTCGACGACGCCGTCCCGCTGGCGAAGCTCACCGACGCCGGCCCGGTCCAACTATACGTCAGCCCGCTGGTTCCCGCGGCGTCCGTAGCGGTGACCGAAACGATTGCGCTCGGTGTCAATATGGGATCAGCGGAGATCGTCATCAACGTTATTGTCGGCGGGTTGTCGCGTACGGTAACCGACGCTGTCGCGGAAAGTCCGGACACCGTGGCCTCCACGATCGCAGTTCCCGGAACCGTGCCAGCGCTGTAAACTCCCGTCTGTGCGATGCTGCCCACTCCGCTCTCAATCGACCAGGTGACCGCGGTGCGGTCGACCGCATTGAACTGATCTCGCACGGTCGCTTTGAACGTGCGCGTCAAGTTGAGGGCAACGGTCGCCGTGGTCGGGCTCACGACCACGGAGGTCACCGTCTGCAAGACCGTCACGCCGACAATGGCGGACGCGGACCGTCCGTGTCCGTCCTTCACGGTGATCTTGAAGGCGTATGTGCCCGCCGCCCGGAATGTCACGGTCGCCGAAGTGGAGGTCGATGACGCGATGGACGCCGACGGCCCGGACGATTCCGTCCACTTATATGTCAGGCCGCTTGAACTGCCGTTTTCCGAGGCGGTTACGGCCAGGGCCGTGCTTGACCCGGTGACGACGGCCGGAGTGGCCGACGCGCTCGAGATCGTAATGGTGGTGCTCACCGGCGTGTTGGCCTCGGTCGAGGCCGGCGACGGTCCGCCACCGTTCACCGACGCGACCACGAAGTAGAACGTTCCCGCACTGAGGCCTGTGTCGGTAAACGACGTTCCCGTCAGGCCGGCAGCGACCGGAACAAGCGCTTCGTCACCGGACGCGGTTCCACGATACACATTGTACGTAGTAGCTCCCGCGCTTGTGCTCCACGACAACGCCGCTGCCCCTGTGCCATCCGGGCTTGCGGTCACAGACAGCGGAGGCAGCGGGGCCGGAGGCTCCGGGGTGGCCGCCGCCTCGTTGGACAGGCTGGACACACTCCCGTCGGCCCCAACCGCCACTGCGGCATAGTAGTAGGGCGTCCCGTCGGTCACGGCGGTGTCGGTCTCGTTCGCGGCGCTCACGCTCCCGATAACAGCCGCGTCGAAGCCGGTTACGGAAGTCGCACGGTATACGGTATACGACGTCGCTCCCGGCACGGATGTCCATGCCAGGTATACGAGGCCGTCACCGGCGAGGGATGTCAGCCCGGTCGGCTCGCCAGTCGGGTCGGCGCTCGGGATGGCGCCGGCTTCATTCGATACGCCGGTAGTCGCGCCGCTGATAACCGCCGCTACCTCATAGTAATACGCCGTTCCGTTGAGCAGGCCTGTGTCGGTGTACCCATTCTCGGTGACGTCCGCTGCAATCGGCTTCGAGCTTTCCTCTCCCGAAGCGGTTCCGCGGTAGACGTTGTACGACGTAGCCCCGGTGGCTCCCGACCATCCGAGAACGACATACTTAACGCCGGCCGCGGCGCACAGACTGGTCGGCGCGCCGGGCTGTGGCACGGGAAGCACGACCACGGACTCGGCGGACTGCGCGGACGTCCCGCCCGCATCCGCCGCATCCACCGTGTAGTAGTACGACGACCCGTTCGTGACCTGGGTGTCCACGAAACCGGTTCCGGTCAGGCCGCCGGCGATCGGGACTGATCCCTCTCCGCCGGAAGACGTTCCCCGATAGACGTCGTAGCATGTGGCCCCGGCCGCGGCCGCCCAACTCAGGCTGACGCGCTCATTGCCCGGTCCCGCAAACAGTTCGGCGGGAGGACACGGCGCCGGATTGATTGGCTCGGCCGACGTCTCATTCGACATCGCCGACGTTGCATCGGGCGTCACCGCGGCGACGGTGTAGTAATAGGTCTGTCCGTCCGACACCTCGCTGTCCACGTAGGACGCAGCCGCGAGGCCGCTCATCAGCGGGACGTCGAGTTCCCCTCCGGGAACCGTGCCACGGTAAACCGAGTAAGTCACGGAGCCGTCGCTCGGCGTCCAGTTCAGGGTCACCTGCCCAACCGAAGCTGCGGCGGTCAGGTTGCCTGGCGCTTCCGGAAGGGTAGTGACCTGGCACTCGCCTGACTGCGCCGAAACTCCCGCCGAATTGACTCCCGCGACGGTGTAGTAGTAGGTCGACGCTGAGACGACGCCGGTGTCGATAAAGGTCGACGCGGTGACTCCGGTCGCGTACGGAGTAGTCCCCTCGGCACCGGATACCGTCGCCTGGTATATGTTGTATGTCGTTGCGCCAGCGACAGTGCCCCAGGTCAGCGCGACCTGCGTTGCGGTCGAGGTCGCCGTGGGAGTCGACGGCGCGGCCGGGATCGGGGGCTCCGGTGTGGCCGACACTTCGGCCGACTGCGCCGACGTCCCTCCACCATTGACGGCGGCGACCGTGTAGTAGAAGGTTATGCCGTTCGTGACGCCGGTGTCGGAGTATGTCGTGCCCGACGTGGTACCGGTGGCCGTCGTTCCCTCCGCGCCTCTCGAAGTGGCTCGGTAGATGTTGTAGCTGGCTGCGCCCGACGCGCCCGTCCAGGACAGCGAGACCACGGCGTTCCCGGCCGTTGCGGAAAGTCCGCTCGGAGCGGCCGGAACGGGCGGCTCCGGAGTCGCCGACGCCTCGTTCGACGGGGCCGATGTTCCACCGCCGTTGATGGCGGCGACGGTGTAATAGTAAGTCACGCCGTTAGAGAGTCCCAGGTTAGTAAACGACGTGCCGGACGCGGTTGCGATTGCCGTATTGCCCTCGGCGCCGCTCGCGGTAGCACGGTAGATGCCGTAGCTCGCCGCTCCCGCACTGCCGGTCCAGGTCAGCGATACCTGCCCGTTCCCGGCCGTCGCGGAAAGGCTGGTCGGAGCGCCCGGAATTGGCGGCTCCGGCGTAGCGCACGCCTGAGGAGACTGCGCCGACGTCCCGGCCGCGTTAACCGCAGCGATCTTGTAATAGTAGGTAACGCCGTTGGAGAGGCCGGCGTCGGTATAACTCGTGCCGGAGGACGCGGCGACGGCAGTTGTGCCCTCGGCTCCGCTCGTGGTAGCGCGATAGATGCCGTAGCTCGTTGCCGCGCTCACCGACCCCCAGCTCAGCGTAACCTGCGCCGAACCCGCCGTTGCGGTCGGTACGGACGGCGCCCCGGGCGAGAGGATGACTGTCGTGGAGACCGATCCGGTCGCCGTGAGGCCGGCCGCGTTCGTCACCACAACCTGCAAGACATAGCTGCCGGGCGCCGAGAAGGTGACACCGCTTGTAGACTCCGCCGGAGTTGCGAAAACGGGCTGCTGCGGTCCGGTCGCCGTCCATGCATAGGTTAAGCCGCTCGTGCCGGCCGCGTCCGTCGCGGAAACCGCCACGCTCGCCGTTGGCCCGAGTACCGGGTTAGCCGACACGGTCGTCGCCGATATCGACGGCGCGCCGTCCGGAATGGTTACTTGCGCGGTCGCGCTTGCAGACCCCGCGGTTGCCTGAACAGTCGACGTGCCCGGCACCGATCCGGCGTGGAAGAGGCCGGTCGTGTCGATGCTGCCGAGACCGCTCACGATCGACCACGTGGCCGCAGTCGAGTCCGGGGCGCCGAACTGGTCGGTGACCGACGAAGTAAACGCCCGGGTTGCCCCCAGCGCCACCGTCGCCGTCGCCGGCGAGATCGCAACCGACGTCGCCGTCTGGGTCACGCTGACGGCCACCGAGGCCGACGCCGACATGCCAGCCGGATCGGTCACCACGACACCGAACGTGCAGGCGCCGGCTGTCGAGAAGGTCACAAGAGTCGTACTCGATGTCGGGGACGTGATCTGGGCAGTGCTGCCCGAGGTCTGGGTCCACTGCACGCTCAGCCCCGCGGAGCTGCCGTTTTCAGCGGCCACCACGGTCAGAGACGTGCTGTTTCCAGTCACCACGGACGGGCCGGCCGCCGCGCTCGTAATAATCACGCCGGTTGTCGCCATGGCGGCGGCTTCCGGCGAGGACGGTGAGGGGCCACCTCCGTTGACAGCGGCCACCGTGTAATAGTAGGCGGTTCCGCCCGAAACGCCGGAGTCCGCGAAGCTGGTCGATGTCACGCCGCTCGCCACGGGAGCCGCGGCTTCCTGGCCGGAAGCGGTGCCGCGGTAGACGTTGTACGTCGCCGCGCCGGAGGTCGACGACCAGGACAGATTCATCACATCGCCCGCCGCAGGACTGGCGGTCAGGCCGGCCGGGGCCTGCGGCGCAGGCGCCATCGAGATGCCGGCAGCCTCACCGGAGGCCGCACTCGTCCCCGACAGCGTAATCGCCGCGACCGTGTAGTAATAGACAGAGCCAGTACTCGCGCTCGTGTCTCCGTAGTTGGCGTCCGAGACCGTCGCGATCGGGGTGGACCCCTCGGCGCCGCTGGAGGCCCCGCGATAAACCACGTAGCCGGTCGCGCCGGCGACAGGTGACCAGACCAGATAAACCTGCCCCGTTCCCGAAGTGGCCGTCAGGCCCGCCGGAGCACCGAACGCGGCAGCAGCCGGAGTACCGGACACTTCGCTCGACGTTCCAATCGCGCCGGTACCTGCAAGAGCGGTAACAGTGTAGTAGTACGAGACGCCGTCGGTAACGCCGGCGTCGGTGTAGGTCGGGACCGTGATTCCCGTTGCGATCGGGTTCGCGCCCTCGGCGCCGGAAGATGTCGCGCGGAAGACGCTATAGGACGTGGCGCCGGACGAGGCGGCCCAGGACAGGGTCACCTGACCGTCGCCGGCCGAAGCCGACAGTCCGGTCGGCGCGCCGGGCGCCGGAGTTGGCAGGGCCGTCGATGCCTCGGCCGATGCGCTCGACAATCCGCCCGGGTTGACCGCCGTCACCGTGTAGTAGCAGGTCGAACCGTTCGCAGCGCTTGTGTCCACGTAGCCGGGGCCCGAAAGACCCGCGGCAACGGGGACCGATCCCTCGGCGCCGGAGGCAGTCCCGCGGAAGATACTGTATGAACTGGCCCCGACCGCCGCGGACCAGGTAAGGCTGACGCTGCCGTTGCCAGGCGCAGCCGATAGCGCCGACGGTGTCGACGGCGGAGCAACCTGCGGCATGGCCGACGCTTCGTTCGACATGGCCGACGTGGCCTGAGTCGTTACGGCTGCAACCGTGTAATAGTACAGGACACCGTTCGTCACCGACGTGTCGAGGTAGGCAACGCCGGTCAGTCCGGAGGCGACCGCCGATCCGGATTCCGCGCCGGACGCGGTGCCGCGATATACCGAGTACGTGACCGTGCCGGCGCTCGCCGTCCAGGCCAGCGACACCTGCCCCACCCCGGCCACCGCAGTCAGACCGGTCGCCGCCGCGGGCAGAGTCAGGGCGGGAACTTCGCTCGATTGGGCCGATTCGCCGGCCAGGTTTACCGACGTCACCGTATAGTAATACTGCGACGCGGGGGTCAGACCCGTATCGGTGAAGCTGGGAGCGGTGATCCCGGTTGTGTACGGAGCAGTGCCCTCCGCGCCGGACGCCGTCGCTCGATAGACATTGTAAGTAGTGGCGCCGCTAACCGCGCCCCAGGACAGGGCGACCTGTGTCGTGGCGGGAGTCGCGGTCGCAGAGGGAGCCGCGGGGATCAGATATACGGCCGTCGAGACGGACCCGGTTGCGGTCAGGCCGGCGGCGTTCGTGACCACCACCTGGAAGACATAGCTGCCGGGCTGTGAGAAGGTGACGCCGGTTGTCGACGCCGTCGGGCTGGCGAAGACGGGCTGGGCCGGGCCGGTCGCTGTCCAGGCATAGGTCAACCCGCTCGTGCCGGCCGCATCGGTCGCGGTGACTGACACGCTCGCGTTCGGGACAAGCACCGGGTTCGCCGACACGGTCGTCGACGTTATCGACGGCGGGCCGTCCGGAATGGTCACTTGAGCGGTCGCGCTTGCAGACCCGGCGGTTGCCTGAACAGTCGACATGCCCGGCGCCGATCCGGCGTGGAACAGGCCCGTTGTGTCGATGCTGCCAAGTCCGCTCGCGATCGACCATGTGACGGGTGTCGAGTCCGGGGCGCCGAACTGGTCCGCCACCGACGCGGTGAACGCCTGGGTCGACCCGAGCGGAACGGTCGCCGACGCGGGCGAAATGCTCACTGTCGTCGCCGTCTGCGTGATGCTGACGGCCACGGATGCTGAAGCAGAGAAGCCGGCGGGATCGGTCACAGTCACGCCGAACACGCGCGTGCCGGCCGCCGAGAACGTCACGAGGGTCGTGTTCGATGTCGGCGACGCGATCTGCGCCGCGCTTCCGGACGTTTGGGTCCAGACCGTGCTCAGCCCAGCCGGGCTGCCGTTTTCGACGGCCACCACGGTCAGGGACGTGCTGGTTCCGCTCACGACCGACGGTCCGGCCGCGGCGCTCGTAATTATTACGCCGGTCGTCGCCGTCGCGCCCGCTTCGGCTGAGGACGGCGACGGCCCGCCGCCGTTCACCGCGGCCACGGTATAGTAGTACGCCGTGCCGCCGGACAGGGCGGAGTCGGTGAAGCTGGTCGATGTCAGGCCGCTCGCCACCGGAGAAGCGGCTTCCTGGCCGGAGGCCGTGCCTCGGTAGACACTGTACGTCGCCGCGCCCGAACTGGTCGACCACGAAAGATTCATCACGTTGCCCGGCGCCGGTGCGGCGGTCAGGCCGGCCGGAGCCAGCGGAGCGAGCGCCATCGAGATCCCTGTGGCCTCCCCGGAGGCCGCGCTCGTCCCCGACGGCATGACGGCGGCGACCGTGTAGTAGTTCAGGGCGCCGGCAGTTGCGCCGGTGTCTCCGTAGTTGGCGTTGAGGACCGTCGCGATGGGAGCGGATCCCTCCGCACCGGAGGCAGCCCCGCGATAGATGACGTAACCGGTCGCGCCGGCAACGGGCGACCACGCCAGATAAACCTGGCCTGTACCGGACGTGGCCGTCAGGCCCGCCGGAGCGCCCGCGGCGGCGGCCGCCGGAGCGCCGGACACTTCGGTCGACGTCCCGATGCTGCCGGAAGGCGCGAGTGCGGCCACGGTGTAGAAGTAGTTGGAGCCGTCGGCAACGGACGCGTCGGTGTAGGTCAGGCCCGTAATGCCGGTGGCGACCGGAGTCGCTGCTTCGGCGCCCGCAGCCGTCCCACGGTACACGCTGTATGACGTGGACCCGGCTGAGCCGGCCCAGGACAGGGTCACTTGCCCGTCACCGGCCGAGGCCGACGGTCCGGTCGGCGCGCCGGGCGCCGGCGACGGCAGGGATGTCGACGTCTCCGTCGATGTGCTCGATGATCCGCCCGGATTGACAGCCGTCACCGTGTAGTAATAGGTCGAGCCGTTTGCGGCGCTCGTGTCGACATAGCCCGGGCCCGAAAGGCCCGCGGCAACGGGGACCGATCCCTCGGCGCCGGAGGCAGACCCGCGGAAGATACTGTATGAGCTGGCCCCGACCGCCGCGTACCAGGTAAGGCTGACGCTGCCGTTGCCAGGCGCAGCCGACAGCCCCGTTGGCGTCGACGGCGGAGCAACCTGCGGCATGGCCGACGCTTCGTTCGACATGGCCGAGGTGGCCTGAGTCGTCACGGCTGCAACGGTGTAATAGTACGTGACACCGTTCGTAACCGACGTGTCGAGGTAGGCAACGCCGGTAAGTCCGGAGGCGACCGCCGATCCGGATTCCGCGCCGGACGCAGTGCCGCGATATACCGAGTACGTGACAGTGCCGACGCTCGCCGTCCAGGCCAGCGACACCTGCCCAACACCGGCAACCGCGGTCAGCCCCGTCGGGGCCGCCGGCAATGTCAGCACGGGCACTTCGGTCGACGGCGCGGACTCGCCCGCCAGGTTCACGGCTGTCACCGTGTAGTAGTACTGCGACGCGGCCGTAAGGCCGGTGTCGGTAAAGCTCAAGCCGGTTATGCCGGTCGAATACGCCGTGCTGCCTTCCGCGCCGGATGTCGTGGCCCGGTAGACGTTGTAAGAGGTCGCGCGGCTCACCGCGCCCCAGGTCAGAGTGACCTGCGAGATCGACGGGGTGCCGGTCACGCTCGTGGGCGCCTGCGGCATCGGGGGCAGCGGCCGGCAATGCGCCTCGGACGAGTGCGCGGACGTACCGCCCGCGTTCATTCCGGAGACGACGTAATAATAGGTAACGCCGTTGGTCAGTCCGCTGTCGGAATACGATGTCGAGACCGTCGTGCCAATTGGAGTTGAAGCCTCCCCGCCGGCCGCCGTGCCGCGATAGACACCGTAACTCGTCGCGCCCGTGCTGGCGCTCCACGTCAAGGAGGCGGACATGTCGCCTTCGGTCGCTGTCAGGCTGGTTGGCGCGGCCGGCTCGACCACCGCCGACGCTTCCTGCGACGGGGCGGACGTTCCACCGGCGTTGACCGACGCAACCGTATAATAATAGGTCAGTCCCGGAAGGAGCGACGTATCCGCGTCGGATGCCCCGCTGATCCCGGTTTGATACGGAGTCGAGCCCTCGCCGCCCGAGATGGTTCCACGGAAGAGAACATAGGACGCGGCTCCCGTCACTGCGTTCCAACTCAGGTTGATGGTCGACGGAGCCGAGAACTGGGCAGCCAGTCCGGTCGGGGTCGTGGGATAAGTCGTCGCGCTCGTTTCGGCGGATTTCGGCCCCTCGCCGGTCGCGTTCACGGCGGTTATCTTGTAATAGAACTGGGCTGAGTCCTGCAGCCCGGAGTCGATGTACGAGGTCGACGCGGTCGTTCCCAGCGGGCTCGCCCCCTCGGCGCCGGCCGCGGTCCCGCGGTAGACATTGTACGACGTGGCGCTGGTGACACCGGCCCACGACAGCGATATCTGGCGCACTGCGCCGGTGGCAGCCGGCGATCCGGGAGCGGCCGGGAGCGTGAGGGCCGAAGCTTCCGCGGATTGCGCCGACGTTCCCGCCGAGTTCACCGCGGCGACCGTGTAGTAATACGTGATCCCAGCGCTCAAGCCGGTATCCGTAGCCGTGGTTGTCGACGTGCTCAGGATGGGAGTGCTCCCCTCCCCGTGAGAAGACGTGGACCGATAGACGTTATATGTCGCGGCTCCCAGAACGGACGACCAGGACAGCGTTGCCTGGGCAGCGCCACCGCTCGCCGTCAACCCGGTCGGCGACGCCGGCGTGACGTCGTCGACGGTCAGCGTCGCGACTTGCTGGCCCCCATTGAGGCTGACCGTAATGTGAGCGGTGGTGATCGCCGGGACAATCGAGGTCGAGATCGGGAATGTCGCACTGGACGTTCCGGCAGATACGCCTACCGTGGCGGGTACGGTGGCCGCGGAGTTGTCGGAGCTGATCGAAACGGTGACTCCGCCAGCAGCGGCGTTGCCCGTCAGCGTCACAGTCCCCGTGCTCGAAGATCCCGCGTTCACCACACTCGGCGACACGCTCAGCGCGGACGGGACCGGCGCGGCGACGGTCAGCGTGGTCGATTGGCTCGACCCGGCCGTGGCCGTGATTGTGGACGCGGTATTGGCTTGAACCGGCGACGTTGTCGCCGTAAACGTGGCAGACGTCGCCCCGCCCGCGACCGTAACGGATGACGGAACGCCGACACCGGCTGTCGCGCTCAGTTGGACCGTCTCGCCACCCGACGGCGCGGCGCCGCTCAGTGTCACGGTTCCGGTGCTGGAAAACCCTCCCGTAACTGCCGACGGCGCCATCGAAACCGCGCTGACACCCGGATCAACCGTGAACGTCCCGGATGCGGAATCATTCAAGGTTGCGGTCACGGTAGCCGAGGTAACGCCGGGCGGAGGAGTTGTCACCGCGGTGAAGGATGCGGTTGTCGACCCGGAGGCCACGGTAACCGTGCTGGGGACACTTACATACGCGCTGCCGGTCGACAATGCGACAGTCAACCCGCCCGCGGGAGCGGCGGAAGTCATGGTGACAGTACCGGTTGACGTCGCGCCGCCGTCCACGGTGGTTGGGCTAAACGTGACACTGCTCGGGATCGACCCGATGATTTCCGAAAGCTCGCTGGTATACAGGCCTTCGCCAATCCCCTGGCCGGGTGGCTCCAGTGAAACCGTATTTCCCCCTGCGACTTTGTAGTAATAACGGGTATTCGTGGGCAGGCCGGTATCGGAGTAGCTTGTCGACGTGGTCGCAGCGATCATCGCTTCGCCGCCACTCACCGTGCCGCGGTAAACGTAATAATCGCCCTCCTGGTTGGAGGGAGCGGTCCACGACAGCGTTACCGTTGTGCCGGACGCCGCCGCGTTGAAGCTGCCCGGAGCCGCAACCGGTGTGCTTCCTGGCGTCGTGGCTACTGCGTTGGCGTACTCGGTATCCGCGCCAAGGCCGTCAATGCTGATCGCGCGGACGAGGAACAGGTAACACGACCCGTTCGAGAGCCCTGTTACCGTACAGGACGAGACGGCGCCGACGACCGCGAAACACAGGCCGGTATCGGCCCCGAGGGATTCGTCGTAAATGGCGTAACCCGTTGCCCCGGAGACGGGCACCCAGCTCAGAATGGCCTGTCCATTTCCAGGCGCCGCGGCAACACCGGCCGGCAGCGGTATCGTTGGCGATCCGGGTTCGCCCGACATCTCCGTCGACACCGGACTTGTGCCGGTCGTATCGACGCCGGCGACAACATAGTAGTAGAGGGTGCCGTTTGACACGCCGGAATCGGTATAGGTCCAGATTCCAGCATGGCTCGTCGTGGACGTGACGACGGCTATTGGGACAGTTCCTTCACCCCCCGACGACGTGGACCGATAGACGTTGTAGGTGGTCGCATTCGCTGTTGCGTTCCAAGTAAGGTCGTTCGCCCCGCTGGGTGCTGCAACAGTCAGACAGGTCGGCGCAGTCATATCTGATGCGCGTACAGAATTGGGTAGAAACGCTAGAAAAGCAATTACTGCAATAGGACCCGCGAGTCGTTGCACGA
>JBKQWH010000301.1:0-3200 GCA_052139635.1 Capsulimonadaceae bacterium | reverse complement strand
GGACGGACGAACCTATCCGTACGGCAACGAATTCGACGGGACGAAAGGCAACACGGATAAGACAGGTATTCACCAGACGAGTGCCGTGGGCACCTTTCCGGACGGCGCATCTCCGTATGGCGTAATGGATATGAGCGGCAATGTATGGGAATGGACATTGACGGAGTACGAGAGCAAATCGGATACGAAC
Organism: Capsulimonadaceae bacterium; assembly: GCA_052139635.1. Classification (GTDB taxonomy): domain Bacteria; phylum Armatimonadota; class Armatimonadia; order Armatimonadales; family Capsulimonadaceae; genus JBKQWH01. The sequence continues at coordinate 3,010 of JBKQWH010000301.1, read as the reverse complement.
GTTAGTTCGTATGCTCGCCGGGTCGTGCGCGGCGGGGCGTGGTACTACTTTCCGCGCCACGCGCGCGCGGGCTGTCGCTTCAGCCACTTCCCGGACTCTCGCTCCTACTTCATCGGGTTCCGTTTGGCGGCGTCCACTGCCAAAATTCCCTGAATTTCTGAACACTGAGTCTTCCCCCGCTTGCGGGGGACCGAGGGGGTCTTGCCTCCCTCCGCTTGCGGGGGGCCTGAGGGGGGTCTCGCGAGCGAAGCGAGCGTCCACCGGCTGAACCGGCGAATCGTGGTAAACTTACCCCGACGGTTCGAGCGTAATCTTGACCGCGGTAAGCGCCCGGGGCGGGCCGGCCGTGTACGGAACTGAGTATGGTTTTCGAAGCTGCCCTGATTGACATTGGAATAGCGGTGACGAAGGCGATCATTAAGACACGCCTGAAGGGCAGCGACGTTGCCGGCGAAGTCGTGTCCACGGTGCTGGACCATTTCAAGTCTTCGGGCGATAGCCTGCTGGAGAAGCGTAAGACGGAGCGGCTGATCGAACGCATTGGCGATGGTGTGGTGGAGAGCCTCCTCCCGGTTGTTGCCAGGGATGGGGCCAATCTCGACGAGGGCAGCCGGACAGCAGTGGCCCGGGCGGCGTCGACGGCGATTGCGGCCGCGAGGCTGTCGCCGGAGGATCTTCTCGAGTTGGATCTCGCCCCGGGCAAAGTTCGGGTGCGCCTGCAAGCCGGAAGCCCCGCCGAAGTGCGCCTGTTCGGCGATGCCGAGAATGAGCTCTACGGGCGTATCCTCGCCGAAGTAAGCCAGCAGATCGTCGACGCCGGGTCACAGACCCCCCTCTTTACCGAGCGGACATTTGCCGAGATCCTGCGCCGAGAGACTCAGTTGCTGGACGTCACCAGCCGCATGTTCGCCGAGATCAAGAAGATTCAAGCGCAGGTACAGCGGGAAGATCCCGGCGAGGCGTCTGCCCGATTCGAGGAGAAGTACCGCCGTGCTGTCGGGCGCAACCTGGATGTTCTGGAGTTATTCGGCGCCAAAGTCTCCGGCGCCAGTCGCCGATACTGCCTGAGCGTAGCCTATGTCGCGTTGATTGTTGGCCGAAAACCCGGGGGCCGCCTGCGGCAGGCGAAGCCAGAGCAGCCCCGCGCGTCCCAGGGGAACGAAAAGGACGGTGATTCCCGTTCCCATCCCTTGAGGGAGGGGTTAGGGACAGGTTCCGACAGAGAGGCCCGGGATGCGAAGTCCGGGCTCGAACCGGACGAAATGACATCGGACGGCAGCACGGTCCACGTCGAGGAATGCCTGGCCAGCACACGGCGCCTTCTCATTCGAGGGGTTGCCGGTTCCGGTAAAACGACGCTGCTGCAGTGGATCGCAGTTCGTTCCGCCAACAGCGGCTTCCACGCGCCACTGACCGATTGGAACGGTACGGTCCCGTTCTTCATCCGACTTCGTCACTTCGCCGAAGGTCCGCTGCCGCAGCCCGCCGACTTTCCAGGGCTGGTCACGCCGGCGATCGCGGGCGAAATGCCAGCCGGATGGGTCGAGGAGCAGCTTCGCGCCGGCAGAGCGGTGGTGCTTGTCGACGGCGTCGACGAGGTCTCCGAGGCCCGGCAGGCCGACGTTCAGAAGTGGCTCGACGACCTGATTGACGCCTGGGGCCGAAATCGTTTCATTGTCAGCGCGCGCACCCACATCGGGGACGATTGGCTGGACAGGGAGAAATTCGATACCGCCGAGGCTCAGCCGATGGCCCTGTCCCAGATCCGGGAGTTCATCGCGCACTGGCACGAATCGATCCGGCAGGATATCGAGGACGACGACGAGAGGCAGAGGCTCCTGCAGCAGGCCGTGCACTTGCAGTCGGCCGTCGAGAGCACGAGGCCGCTGCGGAAGCTTGCGACGAACCCTTTGATGTGTGCGATGCTTTGCGCGTTGCATCGGGAGACGCTCGGCCAACTGCCCAAGGACCGAATCCAGCTTTACACCGAGTGCATCCAGGTGCTTCTGGAGCGGCGGGAATCGATGCGCGACGTCGACTACTCCTCTTATCCGCGCCTCAGCCTGCGCCACCAGAAGCTACTGCTTCAGGAACTCGCCTATTATCTGGTACTGAACGGGTGGACCTCCGTCCCAACCGCCGCCGCCGCGCAGCGGTTGAACGCAAAGCTCGCGAATATGGAAGGCTTGCCGGCCGGCGCCACCATGGACAGGGTTCTCAAATACTTCGTGGAGCGCAGCGGCGTCGTTCGCGAGCCTGTCAAAGGTCGAATGGATTTTGTCCATCGCACGTTCCAGGAGTTCTTCGCCGCGCAGGCGGCCGTGGACGCGGACGACGTCGGCGTCCTGATCAAAAATGCGCACGATCCCGAATGGCGGGAGATCGTTATCCTTGCGACCGGTCTCGCGCGCGAAAGCGCTCGGGATGAACTGGTTTCCGGGCTGGTTCGGCGCGGCGACAGCATTTTGGAGCGAGCGAATCGCGCACCTCTACATCTGCTGGCCGCGGCCACCCTCGAGGTATCCCCCAGCATTGGTCCGGGGGTCAAGGCGGAGGTGGACAGACGGATCGCAAAGCTTCCCCCACCGGGTAACGACCGGGAAGCTGCCGGATGGGCTTCCGCCGGCGAACTGGCCGCCCCCCATCTCGTCCGCATGTTGGGGCCGGAGCGGGTACTCGCACCGCGAAAACGGGCGCTCTGCGGGCGTGTCCTCTCGCAGGTGGGCGACCCGCGCCCCGGAGTCGGCTTGCGCTCCGACGGTTTGCCGGACATTGCCTGGTGCGACGTGCCGGCCGGTGCGTTCATCTACGGGAGTGACGAGTACTATCCGGATGAGCCCCGACAAACGATCACGCTGTCGGACTTTCGCATTGCGAAGTATCCGGTCACGTACTGCCAGTTCCAGGCGTTTATCGACGCGACGGACGGCTACGCAGACCCGCGCTGGTGGGACGGCCTGCATCAAGACGGTCGTAACCAGCAGCAGGGTGGTCCCGGCGAGCAATCGTT
>JBKQWH010000300.1:0-3969 GCA_052139635.1 Capsulimonadaceae bacterium | reverse complement strand
TGGATCAGGTCGAAGTCATCTTGCATGTGAGGTCATTCCTCCTGACATAAGCTGTCCGGAACCCGCGTGGCTGTGACAGCGTGGCTTGGCCAGATTGTCAGTTCGAAGGGGTGCAGTAAAGGACATGATCTCCGTCGGAATAGAATGCCGTTGCCACAAAGCAGTCCTGGTCGTTGATTGCCGCGGGAATAGCGCTCAGAGTCTCCCAGACATGATGGTCCGACATTGAAACCGCGAACGGAGTCCCGTCCTTGTACAAATAGATATTCCATTGGGGGTTGAATCGATTGTGTGCCACTCCCTGGACCATGTCGCCGCGGTGATTGAACGCGTATGTCACGCCATTCACACCCTGCGCGAACTTTCCCGTCGGCTCTGTAAATGGCTGGATCAACAGTTTTCCGGCCGGACTGACCGCAACCCCCGAGTTGTAGTAACCTCCGATTCTCGACGCCGGACCCCCGTTAGCGGGGATGAGATAGAAGGTGCGAGAACAGTGAATCAGCGCATCGCCTTTCTCGTCCAGGCCGTAGGGTACCTGGTCGGTCGCGGACGGGAGGAGCGGCGCGAGATCTATAACCCGACCGTCCTTCCAGATGACGGCATGCAGGGACACCTCCTGGTGAGGTTCATCGAATGCGGCTTGGGTTGCGGTCGCCGACCGAAAAGCAACCGTGCCGATGGCTACGCCGGTGCCATTGATATAGTGGACATGCCCGGTGAACGAACCTTGTGGCAGCGGCAGTCGGGTGGTCCGTCCCTTTCGCCATAACGCGGGCTGCCGAAGGGAGTTTACTGAGTTGGTCGACGGGACCGTGCCGCCGATTTCGTCGTTGTCGTTAATGACGCTGGGCTCGAGGTTCCCAAGGCGGGTGGTTACGCCGTCGGCCCACAGATACCCACCGTTCACATCCGACCCAACTACGTGGCCGAGGTTGTTGATGCTTATCCCAATGCAGAATTTCGGCGTCAATCCGGCGGCCCTGGTAAGGTCCACTGCGTTGTATCGAAGGATTGGCCCGGTCCATCCGGCGGGAGCGGCGTTTTGTGCGACAGGTGTATTCTTCGCCACGAGCATAGCTTCACCGGCGACAATCGAGATCGCCACGGCGCAAACACCGATAGCCGCAGCCTTGGACAGCGCGAGCGAACGCAGGGACCGCGATGCATGAAGGCGCACGTGGTCTGGCATGCCGGAAAGACTTGCAGGGATCGTGGCGGCATCCGCCGCTCCGCAGGCATAGTCGATCAGGACGGTTCCAAGAACGACTGCAGTGATCGCGACGCCCTCTGCCGCGAGGTGACGGCGCATGCGGTCGAGGGCGCGCGAGACTCGGGCGCGAAAGGCATCCTCCCGAATTCCGAGTTCCGCGGCGGCTTCCGCGTTGGTGCGGCCCTCGAAATAACGGAGGAGCACTGCTCCGCGATCGGACTCGCGGAGCACGGACAGAGCGTCGTTCAGGAGAGGCTCGATGCGATTCCAGCCCGCCGCTCCGTCGGTAGCGAGTCTGGCGGCCTCGGCGACAGCCTCGACCCGCGCTCGATGCCGGCGCTCCTCACGTGCGACGTTCTTTGCGGTGAGCCTGGCCACGGAAAAGAGCCACGCGGGCAGGACTGTGTCGCGGCGTAGTTTCGGAGCCTTACGAGCCAGCACGAGAAATGTGGCCTGCGCGGCATCGCGGGCGCGGTCGACATCTCCGACTTCGCGCAGACACGTCTGATAAACCAGCCCCATGTGTCGCGTCATCAGGCACGAAAACGACTGCTGCGATTGCCGCTCCACGTATTCTCGAATCAGTTCATAGTCATCATGCATCAAAGTTCGCTCCTCCCGTAAACAGATGTCCGGGGAATCGGCTGCTGTGACAGCGTCCGACGATTCGCTCTGGCGATGCCGGTCCGGAAGAACTGTCGCGGTGGGTTTTGCGTGTCGCCTAAGCGCCGGTTGCGATCACATGGTACACGACCCGGCCCTTGCGACCGTAGACCGTGAAGCTGACCATGGCTGCGATGTCCGTCTCCAGGTCTGCGTTGCGAGGGCATTTGATGACCACGCGGCGACGGGCGACCCGACGGGCCTCCCGGACGGCGTCGATTCCGAGCGGCCGGTGGTCGCCGAAGGCAGCAAGGGGGCTGACGGAGTTCTCCGAGCCCCGCAGCGTGTCCGCAAAGAATGGGTCGAAATAGACAACGTCGAACTCACACGAACCGCATGCCGCGAGGAAGTCCCGGTTATCAGCCCGGACAATCTCGATGCGGCGGAGCGCCGTTCGGAGCGCTCGCGCCTGGAGTGGAAACTGGGCGACTCCGGCTCGAGTCACCGCGGCCAGCTCAGGGATGCTCTCGAGACCGACGACTCTTCCCGACTCGCCGACCAGCAGCGACGCGATTGTCGCCTCACCGGCAAACCCGACCGTGCAGTCCAGGTGATGCTCGCCTGGAACGAGCGCGGTTGACTCGGCGAACAGGTCACGACGCCCAGCCTGCAGGTTTACGGCCCGTACCATGGCCATGTTCGGGTGGAAGAAGTACTCCGTGCCGGTCTCCCGATCCCAGAGGATCATGCGCTCGTCGGCGACCACGAGAAGCCGGTCCGCTTCCGACTCGTGGAAGACATGCGTCACCGTTTCATTGTGGCGCTGGGCGTAGGGAGCATGCAACTCGTCGGCGAGCGCGCGCGCGCGCATTTCCAGGGCGGCGGTGGGTCTTACCGAAGTTGTGACAGTGACGACGGTCATAGCAGTCGTATGGCATCCTTGACGTCCTCGACCGAATCGGGATCGACGATGACCGTGTCGACCCCGAATGCGAGCACGTCCTCGATCTCCGCTTCCCACTGTTCGCCGAGGACAGCCGTAACGGTCTTCCCGTTGCGGCTTGCCAGGGCGATCCAGGACAGAACCTCGTCGGTCGGCAGCGCGTGCAGCGGCTGTCGAAACAGGACCCCGTCGAAGATGTCGAGGTTCTCGGGCAGCGAGGCGCCGGCGGCTGCCGCAAGTTGCAGGCCCGGGTTCCGCGCCCTAAGGTCCGCGGTCATGAACACTCGCGTGACCTCAAGCGACGCCAGAAACTCCTCGCCTTCTCCAGCCCGCGACATTGCCACGGATATGGGGGCCACCGCGGAAGCCTGCAACAACGCCGACAGTGCGACGGATTCGGCAGGCATGTCAAGAAGAAGGGGTTTGCCCCCAACCGTATCGATCATCTCGTCGAACAGTGCCACCTGGCGATCCGTACTAGCGAGGCCGTCGTCGCTCAGCAACCGGCTGCCGGAGGAAATGTAGATGCCGTCCGCACCGTGCAGTATCGCGGTCTGCAGCGCCCCCGGACTCGGCACGCGGGCCTGAACGGAGATCACCCGGTTGTCGGAAGCCGTCCTGGCAGCCAGGTGCGCCCCCTCCATGAAGATCCGCCGCCTGCGACCGGGCGATTGGAACCTGGCCACAACATCGGCGTCGGGAGCGACATAGACTCGTCCGTTATCGCCGTCGAGGATGGCGATCTCGAACTCGGAGACCTGAGCGAGAAAGGTGTCGCCCAGACCGGCAACGATCGGAATCGCCGGCGCACAGGCGTGGATGAGCGCAAGCTGGTCGTCCTCCACCTCACCCGCAACCGCGATTCCCGCGATATCCAAACCGGGGATCATGCCCACCAGGATGCTCGTCGGCAAATCCGGCGTCGCCAGGATGACCTGCTCATTCTCCAGATAGTCTTCCGGGTCCTGCTGAAGCCGCCGGCTCAGGATCTGCAGCCGCTCGCGCGACAGCGTCGCCGTTCCCTTGTTCGTGCGCACGCATGCAACCGACGCAAGCGCGGATCCACGCGCAATGCTGTAGCCTTCGAATACTTCCATGAGTTTGGGTTACTCTCGATTCACGAAAAGAGGACGCTAGTGTTGTCGACCAACACGGTAGCCCGTCGCGTGATTGTCCCCCGGCAGTGCTTCGGGTTCATTCGACATGGTAC
>JBKQWH010000299.1:0-16286 GCA_052139635.1 Capsulimonadaceae bacterium | reverse complement strand
GGCGCCGGTCATAGTCAGGAGCCTCCCAGTTTCGGAGGCGCAAGTACTATCCAAGGCAAACAACGGCCTGGTTCGTGGAACTGTTGAGATTTAGGACTGCTTAAGCGGAAACGGAGCAGATTGCGCCGATTTCCGCGACTGCATGTCTCCCGTCTCGCTTCCCACGGCCAGGGCCGTGAGGAAGAAGCGAGACGAAATAGGTGAGACATCAGTCATTGCACCCGCCAGGGTGCGTCGCCGGGTTCCCACTCGGCCGTCTCTCCCGTCAACTTCAACCTCCTAACTAAATTGACCTGAGATTCAGAGGCGCATTGCGCCGTTGGGCGGATTCGAGCGGCTGTCTGCCGTCGTCGTCTTCGGTCGTGCCACGCCCTCGTGCGTGGACCACCGCGACGCGCGTCGTGCCGTCGCCGCGAACCCGGCCTTGGAACTATGCGAACGCCTGCATCGACGGTCCTTCGACAGTAAGCCAGGGGAGGTGCGAAATGCTAACCATGCATTGGACGCTCAGCAGCGAAGGACGGGTCACCGGGACGTGGGACGCGGCGGATGTTCGCACGAACGTGCAGACGCGCATCACTCCGATCACAGGCCGCAAGGCGATGGCACGACCGGGCATTTTGGCCCGCAAGCCGATACATCATGGAGCCACGCACACGGCTCCTTAGCCGCCGACGCAAGAATCTTGTGAAAGGAGGACACGCCATTGCACATCCTGCAGACCGACGAAATGGTTCCGGCGCCGATGCCGGCAAAGAGCATCGCCGTTCATCGGCCGTGGCAGCGCAGCCTGGTCACGTTCCTCCTGGTGCTCGGACCGGGACTGATTGTGACAACCGCCGACAACGAGGCCGGCGCGGTATCGACTTACACTCAGGCGGGTGCCCAGTACGGAACGCACCTGCTCTGGATCATGATATTGCTTCTGCCGACCACCTACTTCATCCAGGAGATGGTCGCAAGACTGGGAATCGCCACCGGCCAGGGCCATGCGGCGATGATTTACAAGCGCTTCGGCAAGTGGTGGGGCGTCTTTTCGCTCATCGACCTGCTGGTGCTTAACTTCCTGACGCTGGTCACGGAGTTCGGCGGGATTAGCCTGGCCGTCCAGCAGATGGGGATCGCGCCCGTTGTGGCGATCCCGGTAGCCGCACTGGCGCTGATTGGTCTGGTGGCCACGGGAAGCTATCTGCGCTGGGAGCGCGTAACCATTCTGCTGTGTTTGCTCAATGTCGGCTGGTTGGCCCTGGCGTTTTGGTGCCACCCGTCGGCAGCGGTCCTAACCCGGCATCTGATCGTGCCGAACCTGCCGCATGGCAGGCTGACGTCGAGCTTGATCTTCATGATCATCGGCATTGTCGGCACGACGATCGCGCCGTGGCAGCTCTTCTTCCAGCAGAGCTGTGTCGCGGACAAGAAGCTGCGGTTCGCGGACCTGAAGTGGGCACGGCTCGACACCTTCATCGGCTCGATCCTGGTAGTCGTTGTCGCCGGTTGTATGATGATCGTGGGCGATCTGGCTTTTCGCCGGGGTGTCAACTTTATCGATCCGGCGCAGATGGCATCGGTGCTCGGTCTGCATCTCGGACCAGTCTTCAAGAACGGCTTCATGCTGTTGATGATCGACGCCTGTATTCTTGGCGCCACCACCATCTCGCTGGCAAGCGCCTGGGCGTACGGCGAAGTCAAGGGATGGAAGCACAGCCTGCAGCGAAAAGTGACCGAGGCCCCGGGCTTCTACGGCGTCTACGCCGCCTGTGTCGCTCTTGCGGCGGCCCTGGTGCTTATTCCGCGGGCGCCGCTGCAGCTCATCATACTAAGTGTCCAGGTGCTGGCCGGGGTCATGCTGCCGTCGGCGGTCATTTTCCTGCAGCTTCTGCTGAACGACAAGCAGCTTCTTGGCGAGCGGTTCGTCAATAAGCCATGGAATAACTGGGTGAATTGGACCATCATTATCGTCCTTTTCGTCCTATCTTTAATACTCGCGGTCCAGGTGATCGCCGGATAACGATAACACTGCAACAACGGAGGGATACGAAAATGGCAACCATGATCAATACCGCATCGATACCCGATGTCCGCCGCTACGAGGTGATCCATCCTCTGGATGATGTCGCCGAGAGCAAATGCAGCGTCGAGGGCCTTGGCAACATGCACATGAGCCGCTGCGTAAAGTTCTCGCTTTACACGCTGCGCGGCTACCTGGTCTCAATGGGCCTGCTGGTCGGCTACCGCCTGCTGACTCTCGCCGGCGTCTTTGGCCATCACATACACTAGAGTGACGATCGACACAGGGGGCGTGCCGGCGTGCGGCGCGCTCCTGTCGACCACACCCGTGGGACTTGACGTATACATTCGAGCAGTGGGGAAATACTATGGAATCCGATCGTAGCCAGGTGCCTCCCAGTCCGGCCAGGCACCAGAATTCAACACAATCGAACCCGATCATTTCGTGTCGTCGCAACCGAGCGATAGCCTCCTCTTAATCTCTTCCAGGCTGTCGCCCGGTACGCTTCCCCACGATTACGGTCGTGAGGCGAAGCGGCATTGCGGCGATGGCGTCTTGCTGGACTCCTTCCAGCCAGTTCACCTCCCTTAGTGTCTGTTTAGGCCTCGTAACACGCTCAAGCTTTCGAGCTTGGTGTCGTCGGTCGGCTCACGACACGCGCAGACCGGTTTGCACGAATCGTGGTCGCGCCGCCGATCACACAAAGCGCCTGGGAGTTGCCGCGTCGCGGCGACACTGGTTCTGGCTTTGCCAGGTAAGGATGGATGGACGTGCGGAACACACTGATGGTATTTCAAGCAGGCCCGCTTCTGGCCGCAATCATGATACTTGGCGTCGCTTCAGCGCCGGCACTGGCCCAGACGGCCTCGAGTGCGCCGGCGTCTTCGACGGCTATGCAGCCCGCGACAACTCAAAACTGGAACTGGCATTTTCAGAACACCGAGATCGTGCAGGGCGATCCAGCGTTTCCCGCCAAGTATTCCGGGCCGAACAGCCTGAGCAGCGAGGAACAGGTTCAGCATACGGCAACTCTGGACGTGTTTGCCGGAAAGCGGCTATGGCGCGGCGCCGAAGCGCATGTCGACGGGCTGTTGTGGGAGGGCTTTGGCCTGAGCCAGACCTTTGGCATCGAGGCATTCCCGAACGGCGATGCTTACAAATATGGTACAGTCCAGCCCTTTTTTATGTTTGCACGGCTCTTTATTCGTCAAACGATCGGCCTTGGCGGCGCGAAGGAGGATGTGTCCGACGACCAATTGACGCTTGCGGGCAAGCAGGACATTTCCAGGCTGACCCTCACCGCCGGGCGGTTCAGCGTCCTGGACGTTTGCGACAACAACACGTACGCGTCGGACCCGCACGCCCAGTTCATGAATTGGGCGATGATCGGCAACCTCGCCTGGGATTACGCGGCGGACTCGGTAGGATTCACAACGGGACTTACTGCTGAGTATAATCAGCCGAAATGGGCGTTGCGCTACGGCTGCTTCTTGTTGCCATCGATTCCCAACGCCTTCACCGGGGATGACCAGATACTCATGTGGCCTCATGTGGGAGCATTCGGCCCGTTTGGTCGCGATTGGGCCATGAATACCGAACTCGAGCGCCGTTACACCTGCAACGCTCATCCCGGGTCGGTTCGGTTTCAGGCCTGGCTTAACGAAGCCAATATGGCCACTTATCAGGCGGCGACTCGCATTCTCGAGGACGGCGGTCCGAATGCGGACTGGCAGTCGGCGCGCTCCTTCCGTTACAAGTACGGCTTCGGGTTGAACTGGGAGCAGGAAGTTGCCAACAATATTGGCATGTTCTCGCGCCTTGGTTGGAATGACGGTCGCGAAGAGGCATGGGCGTACACCGACGCGAACTGGTCGGGGTCGCTGGGGGTTAGCGTCAAGGGGGACGGCTGGCGCCGGCCCGACGACACCTTCGGCCTCACCGGCGTGGTCAGCGGCGCCTCGACCGACAACCAGAAATTCCTGGAAGCAGGCGGCCTTGGCATCCTCGACGGCGACGGCGCTCTGAACTACGGCCCGGAGGAGGTCGCGGAGACGTATTACGATTTCCAAATCGTAAGGGGCGTCCACACCGCACTGGATTACCAGGTTGTCAACGACCCGGCCTTCAATCGCGACCGCGGCCCGGTCTCGATCTTCGGCCTCCGCCTGCATTTCGAACGTTGATGCGAAGAACCGGAAACAGGTTGCTGGACGAGAACATGTTCTCGTTGTTAGATTCCGGTGTTCCCTTCGATCCATTCATGATTGAGTGATGGCTAGATCGCTTGAATCTCGGAACTTGTTGTCCGTGAGTCAAGTTTTGCGACATGCCGATAATTCTTATCGTGGGACAGGCCTCCGTGCCTGTCTTCCTCCTTGTCCATTGCGTCCATATGTCCATAAAGCTTGTCGGTCTGAGGCGGAGCCTCGCTAGTCGAGTTGCATTCGGGCGAGGGTGCGGATGAGGTCGGCGCGGAGGAACTCGCCCTGGATCTCGAGGGCTTGAGCGTCGAGCTCGAGCTGTTCGGACATCGGCGCCTCGCGGCCGCTCCGGACATCGCTGGCAAGAGCGTCGAGGGTAGTCGCGTTGATCGACGTATCCAGGGGGGCCGTTTCGGGGAAATTCTTGTAGAAGAAGGCGCTCACCGGCTCGGCGAGCGCGGTGTGTGACCCGTCGGGCTCGGCGACAAAGAGGTCGACGGCGCGCGGGTCGAGGCGGACCGGGATGATGTCGGGCCGCTGCAAGAGCCGGCGGCAGGAGTTGAGCAGCCGGCGCAGGACCTCGTCGGCGACGGAGACCGCGCACTCCCGCAACAACTCGACATCGTCGACACTCGCGACGTCCTTCTCCAAACTGAGGCGCAGCCGGCGCCCCGTCCACCATGCCCAGTCACCGAATATCCCCTGCCCGTCGGTCGTCTCGCTGAGTGACGGCGGGAAGTGAACCGTAACGTCGTATCCCTGAACCCGACACGTCAGCGGCGCGACCGCGGGACCCTGCGCACAGAAGTCGAGCGCAAACGGCAGGTCGATCATAGTTTCGGCGATGGTCTTCACGCAATTGTCGCTTTCTCTGGTCTTAAGATGAAGAAACAAGAAGCGGATAGGATTAACTACGGAAAGCATAGAACACATGGAAATGAGAATCGATGAGGCCGTGCCGCTCGAAAAGTTGTCCATGCAAGAGACAATTCTTCCGTGCTTTCCGTGGTTAAACTCCTTCTCCTAATTCCACGTCACCGTCCGCCGGGCCGTCTCCGACATCCGGGATCTCGCCGAGGATGGGGATCTCCGCGGGGATGGTGCGGTTGAAGACGCGGGCTCGGCCGTCCTCGGCCACCGTGACGATGTTTTCCAGACGGATACCGAACTTGCCCGGGAGGTAGATGCCGGGTTCGATCGAGAAGCAGTGGCCCGGCTGGAGCACCGTTCGGTTGCCGGCAACGATATTGGGCGCTTCGTGGCACTCGATTCCGATGCCATGGCCCGTTCGATGCAGGAAGAAGTCGCCGTAGCCGGCATAGTCGATGACCTTTCGGCAGGCGGCATCGACATCGTGGGCCGTAACCCCTGCCTCGATGGCCGCGACACCGGCTTCGTGGGCCTCGTAGACGATCTCGTAGACCCGCCTCGCCTCGTCGTCCGCGTAACCGAGCGCCGCGACACGGGTGATGTCCCCGCAGTACCCGTCGACTCGCGCTCCGAAGTCGAGCACAACGACGTCGCCTTCCTTCATCCGGGTCTTGCCCGTATGGTGGTGTGGAAGCGCGCCGTTTGGACCGGCGGCCACGATCGGTTCGAAGGTTGGCTCGTGGCCGGCCTCGGCGAGGGCCGCCAACAGCGCCGCCGACACGGAAAGCTCGCTTGCTCCGGGCAGGCAGGCGGCGAGTGCGATCGGGATGAGGGCATCGGTCGCGTCGGCCGCACGCTGCATGGCGCCCAGTTCCTGCGTGTCCTTGGTGCATCGGATGGCGGAGAAGGCGGCGCCGGCCAGGTGCAGGGGTGTGGTGGGCGCCATCTGCTGGATAGCAAGAGCGAACCGGGCGGGCATGTCGTCGTCGACACCCAGGACTCCGATATCGAGCGTCAGGTCCACGATGACATCGTGGATCAACGTCTCCCAGCCTTGCGCATCGTCCCACATACGCACGTCCTCGATCCCTGCCGGGTTCTCGCGCACCTGAGCCGCATTGAGGCTCGGAGTGATGAACAGGCACGGCTCGACAGCCGGTACCACCAGAGCGAGCAGCCGCTCGTGCCCGGCCTCCGCGAACCCGGTCAAATAGCGCATCGCGGCGCCCGGTGTGATGATCAGCGAGTCGAGGCCGTGCGCTCCCATGGTTACGCGCACGCGCGTTAGTCGTTCTTCGTAAACTGTCATTTCAGCCTTCAAAACTGGTGGAGTTGTTGGGACCGGCGTTGTCGCGGTCCAACAGGATATCGCTCTGCCCTATCAGTCTACCCTCTCCGGACGCGCCGTTCGCCATCAAGGATTAACGATTGCTCGCCCATAGAACGCCCGAATGTTTGTCTGGTTGCACAAATAAAGAGTCCTGTAAACGGAATTGATTTTTATTGCTTAACCCGCGAAACTATTTACCGGTATCAATCGCTATTATACAGTGGCGACTGTCATAAAACACGCGCCGTTTATCGCTGATGGAATCGGGCAGATGAGGAGAAAGCATCATGTTCGGTTTGTTTGGAAAGCCAGGTAATCGCCTGTATGAACTATCCGTCCCCATCACGCGTGGGGCCGCGACCACGTTAGTGTCCGACGTCGATAGCGATCGCGTTGTCTGCTATGCCTTCGCTCCCAATGAGGAAGCGGCGCGCGAACTGACCCTCCATAAAATACAGACGTCTCGTTGTGTTGTCCATGCCGGCTGGCAGGTGCGCGAGGTGGATGCCTCAAAATGGTCGTCGTATTCGAAGACCCGCTGGCCGCGCTCCGCGCAAACCCTCCCCAACCAGACCGATGTGGCCGGTCTTGTCAAAAATGGCGGGTTCTTCTTCGGACCTCCGAATCCGAGGACGGGATAGCCCCTTCGATCCTGGCGCAGCCCGCAGCAGCGGGCAACTCGCCGAACATGCGTCGTCGATGCCGCCGGGCGTTATCACGTGCCCGGCGGACTCCTGGCGGAGGGCGTAATGTCCGCCCCCGCCGCTTCGCTCCGGCGCGGACTCCTGGCGGAGGGCGTAATGTCCGCCCCCGCCGCTTCGCTCCGGCGCGGACTCCGACGTGAAACGCCATGACTCAGCGGCCTCTGGCTAAGCCACGCAACTGACTGCGGAGTTCGCCCTCCATGGGAAGGACCCCTACTCCTCCAGCAGCATGTCCATCAGCGCCGTGCCTTCGTCGACATGCGTGGTCGCCTCCGTGACGGCGCGTTCGTCGAACGGGAAGTGCGACCGGCGGTTCGGTTTAGTGGAATCGTACAGGAGGAAGGGTACCGGCCCCTCGTCGTGAGTGCGCATCGCGACAGGAGTCTTATGGTCCGGCACGATCAACATCCGATAGCTGTCCCGGCCGGCCATGCCGGCGCGAAGGGTGCCGATCACCTTCTTGTCGGTGTCCTCGATGCTGCGGACCTTGTGGTCGAGGTTGCCCTCGTGCCCGGACTCGTCAGGCGCCTCAATGTGAATGTAGACCAGATCGAGACGATCGAGGGCGTTGAGCGCGTAGGTGGCCTTGGCGGTGTAGTCGGTGTCGATATAGCCGGTGGCGCCCGGGACATCGACAATCGCCATTCCCGCCGCGCGTCCAAGGCCCCGCACAACATCGACCGCCGTGATAACTCCTCCAGTCACCCCGCGCGTCTGCAGAAAGTTCGGCAGGTTTGGGGCATAGCCCTGTCCCCAGAGCCAGATCATGTTGCCCGGGTTCTTGCCTTCCGCGCGCCGCTGCTGGTTGATCGGATGGTTGTCCAGGATCTCGAGGGAATCGTACATGAGCTGCCGGAGCGGCTCGGCGCCGTCGCCTTCCGGCCAGTGGCCGTCGAGCGTCTGCCCCACAAAGTCATGCGGCGGAATAGTCTTGTTCTCAGCCTTGCCATCACGCCACGCCATGATGTGGCGGTACTGGACGCCGGGATAGAAGTTGTATTGTCGCCCCCCCAGCTTTCGATCGACCATCTCGATCAGCGGGCGGGCTTCTTCCGTGCTGATATGGCCGCTCGAGTAGTCCAGCATCGTCGCGCCGTCGCTGGTGACCAGCGAACAGCGGTAGGCGACATCCTTGGGGTTGAGCGGCACCTGCATCGCGACCGCCTCGATGGGACCTCGACCCGTGTAGTACTTCCGTGGATCGTACCCGAGCAGGGACATATTGGCGGCGTCACTGCCGGGATACATGCCGGCCGGTACGGTCAGGACCGAGCCGACCAGGCCGTCCTGGGCCAGCGCGTCCCAATTGGGGGTCTTTGCCGCCTGCATCGGCGTCATGCCGTCCAGTTCCGCCATCGGCAAATCCGCCATGCCGTCGGGAACAACGATAATGTACTTCATGGGTCTGTCAACCTCTCACAGTGTGATCGGAGATCGGGCAGGCTTGCGGGATGGGGGAAACAGCGGCCAACCGGAGCCACGATGAACCCGGCCAATCCGTCGTCGGCAATCCAGGCTACCGTCTCGCCCGGTATGCGAAGTGATAGGGCACGCCTGCGTCAAGCCGCTTCGTCTCTCGTATTACAAGGATTATACCTGACAACGGAATGACGATAAATTTCGCTTGCCGGCGATCGGGGCCGGTGCACGGCCCCGATAGATCGACAGGATCAGTGGTTTCGCCCGAACGAGTGGCCGCCATGAAACGTGTGCCCGCCGCCGTCGAACGAGCCGTGGAACGTGTTCCGGCCATGGAATGAGTCCCAGCCGCCACCGTGAAACGTCCCGCCGCCGCCGATCGCGCCGTGGAACGTGTGCGCTCCACCGATACCGCCGCCGCCGAATGCCGCGTGGTTCGGGAAACCATGGAACGGCGGCCTGGCGAGTGACGGGTGGGCGGCCCAATGGTAGTAGCCGCGATTGTACCAGCCGACGGGAGTCCAGCCGGGATGGCCTGCCCAGTAGCGATGGTATGCGTCCCACCCGTAGTACGGGTGCCCGCCGATATCGATGAAGAGGCCGCCGCACGGCACGAAGACACCTCCGGCCCAATAGGCGGTGCCGCACCAATACCCGCCCCAGTAGTACATATGCGGGTACCATCCCATTCCGATGAACAGATCCCAGCTTGGCGCAATGCCCACGTATACGGGAGTGGTTGGCTGAAACTCATGCGGGAACGGGTACCAGCGGGCGCCCGGCACGGTGGCGTTCTCGAGATACCCCCCTTGCGGAACGTACAGCACCGGGGCGTCGCCCTCGTTGACGAAGTACATCGAGCCCGTTGTCGAGACGGCGAACTTCATCACGTACAAATCATTGTTCGTGAAGGGCACGACGATCGTTTCACCAACGGTATCGTAGAGCTGGTACCCTCTCTGATCGAAACAGGCTCGGTTTATCGGCACCTGCTGGTTCTGCGGAACCTCGGACCAGTTAAAGACGCTATTCGCGGCCGAGTTGGTACCGTCGGCGGACGGAGCCGGCGCTGCCGTTGCTGCAGGCGGGTTCGGCTGTATCGGCGGAGCCATGGCGGTACCGTCGCCGAACGCCACCGACACTGACGCGAGAAAGAAGGCTCCGGCCGCGCCGCACGTGGCGCCGAATTGAGATCGATTGTTAAACATGTGAGCTTCCCCCTTTCGGTGCGGCCTGCGTTTGCGGCCGCGTACACCCTTATCGTACACCCCTCAGCCACCGGTTATCCCCGTTCCGTCGATAGTTGCTGCGTCAACTATCCGGAGCGCCGTTACATGTATATCTCGCCGGAAACATGTATCCGCGGGGTGAACAGAGCGGCCTTGCCGTGCGTATTTGTAGTACGGCGACGGCGGTCGATCCGGTATCATGTCTTCGATATGCCAGGCCGGCGGGAGGTCCGGGCCGAGCATACGACGGAAGACGACTGTTGTGGCGGACTCGCCGGAGTGACATTTGTGATTAACTCAGCCAGAGACAGACGGTCCGTGTGCCTGAACGAACAGGGCCGCGCGGCGCTACTCGGAGCACTCAAGGGAAAGTTTGCGGATTACCCCGCTGTCAAGAAGTACCAGTGGGAATCCGTCGCGTCGCTCCCCGACCGCCGGACTGTCGAGAAGATGCTGGAACTGGGCGCACACGTGCGGCAGGAGCGCATCGAGAATACCTTTCGAAGCCTCGGGGTCGCCTTCGACGAGAACCTGCATCTGGAACCCGACACCCTGCCCGAAGGGCTTATGTCCTCTCCTACAGGACAGGACCTCGCCACCGGGACCGGCGGTGAGGCGCCCTCGGCGGTCGAAAACCTCCGCCTGACGGATCGAACCGAAGTTGGGAACGGCGACGTGCGTCGGGACGACGTGCTGCGTGTGACTGAGGTGCCGATAGCCGGTCGCCCGCCGCGCCGCGCCGCGATTGCGATTGCGATCGCGATTGTGATTGCGATCGCTGCCGCAGGCGGATTAGGGTGGTTTAACCGGGCGCATCCGTCCAGCGGCGCCGTCGCAACTTCCATGCAGGTGCCGGATCTCCCCACGGAGCGCCGCATTGTCCTTTACGACGACTTTCGCCGCGATCGAGTGCTCGACACAGACCTGTGGGCCGTAAACGGTCCGGCCGCGGCGGCGTGCCTGACTCATATGACGTCGTCCCAGCCGGGTACCATTGTCTCACCCAGTCTGGCGTTTAGCGGTGAGGACGGATTGGGAATTGCCGGGACCCGCGGCGAGGCGGGAATTCAGTCCTCCGCGTCCTTCCAGCCACCCTTTACCGTAACCGCCGAGTGCATGGCGGCCGATTCGCGGGACGCTGCCCTGCAGGTTGGTCTGTCGAACGAAACTGGCAGCACGGGGATCTGCATTGCCGGCGGTCTCGACGCAGCCGGGGACTATTCGGGCTTCACGGCGGCCGGCACGAGCGGCGGCGGCTGGCAGCCGCTGGGAGTCCTGTCGCCAATCCCGCCGGAATACGAAGTCTGGTACACTCTTGCCGTCTCTGTGGACCGGAACGGGCTGGCCACGGCCGCGGTCAGTTCCGGCGATCAGATCCTGGGACAGACGACATTGAAGATCGGCAGCGGCCCGTTTCACGTGGTTCTTGGCCAGCGAACCGGCGTGGGGACAACTACCGAACCGGACTATTCTTACTATGTCGCCGTTCAGGTAATCACCGGCGCCGCGGAGTAGCGCGAATTTGTCTTGAAGTGTGATAGGAATGATTAAGAGCCCCGGGTGTTGCTCACCTGAGAGCTCTGTTTCCGTCCCTTCCCTCTTTTCCGTGGTGAAAACTCGTGATTCCGAATGTTCCCATTTCGGCCACCTGCCGGAAACGCGAACGAATCGAGCCATAATTGGTCTGACGGGTGCTGTCGACGGCGCCTGAGAATCCGGCGCTCGTTGGATACCGGAGCCGGCCGGGTAGTCGGACGGGATCCATGGCGATTTTTGCGGAAACCTTGCGCGTGCTCGCGCCTCTGTTCATCCTGATGGTCCTCGGGGCGGGACTAGCGCGGGTGGGTGTACTGCGCCCGGAACATGCCGCGTTTCTGAACAACCTTGTTATGTGGGTGACTCTGCCGGCGCTCGTCCTGCGCGGCATTGTCGACGCCCCCAATGTCCCTGCCGCGACGTTCTGGCTTCCTGGCGCCGCGTTTACGTCGGAGATTGTCGCGATGGCGCTTCTGTACGCCGTCGGCCGCGCGTGCCGGATCGAGAGCCCACGCGCCGGAGCCCTGCTGCTGGTCGGCCCGTTCGGCAACACGGGGTTCCTCGGCTACCCGATCACGCTCGCGCTCTTCCCGCACCAGTTCACCGCGGCCATCCTTCTCGACCAGTTCGGGATGGGCCTGCCGATGTACGCCGTGGCGCCCGTCCTCGGCGCCTTATTTGCGGCCTCCGTTCCGGAGTCGCCTGCGCAGCCGGCACGGTCCATGCGCGCCGACGCCCTCGTGCAGATTGTTGCTCTGTTCCGGTCGCCGTTATTCGCCTGTATGGGCCTGGGCGCCGTGATCCGGCTTATGCCGTGGCCGGCGGCCCTGCGGCACAGCCTCGTCCTGCATTCCTTGGGAGGGATATGCAGCCAGTGCCTCGGAATCCTCGGCGCGGCCACCGTGCCGCTCATTCTGCTCGCCCTCGGCGCCTCCCTGCGACCGGCCGGCGGCCGCGGTGTGCAGGGCGCGATAGCACTGGCCGCCACGGCGAAATTCCTTGTCGCTCCGGTCGTCATGCTGGCCCTCCTGCACCTGCTGCACGTGCGAGGGGAGCTTCTCACGGCGGGCGTTATGCTCACGGCAATGCCGACCTCGGTGATGTCGTCCGTGCTCGCCCGCTACTATGGCATGGACGGCGACTTCGCCGTCGCCGTCGTTTTCGTCACAACCGTTCTCGCCGCGCTCGCGATCCCCTTCTGGGTATCCGTCGTGCATTGAGCGTCAGAGGGGCTCTTGCAGGACAAACTCGCAGCCGAGAAAGTTTGCAAGATGGACTCCAAACGGGCGAATGGTCCGCGGATCGCCACTGAAAACGGTAGCCAGAGTAACGCCCCGATTTCCCACGCGGATCACAAGATTGTGTCGCTCCGGAGTATCGCTATCTGCAAGACTGTGGACGAGAACTACTGCCCGAGCATCGTCGATTTCTCCCATTCGTGTTCCGTTTCGTTCTATGCCGGATGTGCGAAACCGGATGACCTCCGGAAGAAGCCTTGCGAGCAAGAAAGGTAAGATAAAGCCTAAAAGCAATGCCACGACAATCGTGAGAAACAGGAAGAGGGTGCGGTCGCCCGCACGCAGGGGGGCAGTAACGATTTCGTAGATGCTTACGATCTCGAAGGCGACGACCGGCCCGCCCATGAAGACAAGGAACGGCACGGATCTCAGTCGGCTCGCGACGGTGCGGGTCAGGGTGATACAATCGGCAGTTTCGTCGACATCCCACTCCTCGAATCGGCGTGAACCTCGCCGGGATTCCCATGGAACCTCGGGCTCAGCGAGCCTTTTGCGCAAGGAGATGTCGTTTCGAAGCGCGAACCCGCTGGCGACGGCGCCGCCAAACCCGAGAATAGCGCCAAGCACGAACACAGCGGCGGGTCTGGGATGGTTGGCCTGGTAGGCACTGCACCCGCCGATCACGCTACAAAGAACCATGGCCAAAATGATTGCGCCCGTTTCACCGGATGGTTTCTTGACCGTTTGTGGGAGATTATTAGGACCATTCATAATGCTCGTGTTGCTCATTCCCGCCTTTCGACACGCACCAGGTCGAATCCTCCCGCTCAATCTCCGCCGACCATGTCAATGTATGTCATGAGCGCGCTGAAGAGAGACATGAATATCAAGAACACGACAACGCCGATCCATTCCAACCGTTTCGGGAGCTTTCCCGATCGGGTGCCCACAAACATCGCAATCGAGACGGCGAGTCCACCCGTCAATGCCCTCAGAAGTCCGTCCGAAGCCGTCGATCGTGTCAGGAACTGAGACATCGTGATCGCAACGTTGGAGGACCGCCGGTCGCTTCTCACATCGGCATCCAGCCCGTCACCTCCCGGTTTCCCGTCACGACCGTAGGAAAGCAGTGTGTAGGTCGTGCCGTGGATCCGATAGAGGATCGGCCGGTTCCAGCCGTCCAGCGGCCAGCCGTTCGCCGATGAGACAGATTCCTGCGGAAGATCACGCTCGCGGATGCTTTTCGGGAGACGCCCGGTTTTCGCGCGGTATTCCGCGATGGAGCTGTCCAGCCGGGAAAACTCCGCTGTGGTGACCATGTGTTCATAATTGAAGGGGTAGAAGTTGTGCTCCGCGGCCTTCCATGAGGCAAATATCGCAAATAAACTCACCGACAGGCCGCACACAAGCGAAATCGATATTCGTAGACGTCGCGTCATCCCGGTCGCCCTCCACGGTAGAAACGGTCAGATTGAGGGAATCGGTTCGAATCCGGGCGAGACGATCATCGCAGCGAACGGGGTAATCTATCGAGCATGAGCAGTACCGGAATCGAAACTCGTCCGTTGACCCAGAATGACGTGGAATCCTTTCGCGAGATTCGCCTGGAGGGGCTGTTGGTCAACCCCGAGGCCTTTGGCCGCACACTCGACTCGGAACGCGAACTGCCGCTGTCCCGGTTCGCCGACCGGCTGAATTCCAACAGCGGCGTGATCGGCGCTTTCGATCGCGAGCGCATTCTCGGAATAGCCGGGTGGGAGATAGGCCAGGCGAAGCGCGCGCACATCGGGAAGCTCTGGGGTATGTACGTCCGGCCCGCGGCGCGCGGTCACGGCGTCGGACGCCGTCTTGTCCAGGCCGTGATCGACATCGCGCGAGACCGGATCGAGGTGCTCGAACTGTCGGTCGTCGCCGGGAATGGACCGGCGCACCGGCTCTACGAGAGTTCCGGCTTCGTCGAGTACGGCCGGGAAAAGAAGGCGTTCAAGCAAGACGGCGTTTACTACGACATGATCCTGATGGCGCTGGACCTCGATCCGGTCGAGGGGGCCGGCAGGGCAACATACACTGTTCAGACATCCGACGTCGATCCGTCGATCCTGGCGGCATGCGTCGACATCCGGCGCCAGGTCTTCGTCGATGAGCAGCGGGTGCCCCTCGATATCGAGATGGACGATCTCGACGAGGGCGCGCTGCACTTCCTCCTGACCGATGCGTCCGGCGTGCCCGTCGCAACGGCCCGCTTGCTCGACCATCGCCCCGAGGCCAAGATCGGCCGGATGGCCGTCCTCCGCGAATTTCGCGGCCAGAGCGCCGGCAGCCGTCTGATGATGGCCGTCCTCGACGCCGCCCGAGCCCGCGGTTACTCCGAAGCCGTGCTGTCCGCCCAGGTCAGCGCCCTGCCGTTCTACGAGAAGATGGGCTTTCTAGCCGAGAGCCCCGTCTACGACGAGGCCGGCATCCCCCACCGCCGGATGCGACTGAGGCTCTAATTCCGTTCCGTGGGCATGGCATGTCGCTGGCTCTGGTTCAGTCCGCGTCGCTGCTCAACGACCGGAGGTACTCGCTTAGATCCTTGTGCCCCCTTGCCTGTGCGTGCATCCACGCCTTCCAGTTGGGCGGCGCGATGACATCAGGATCGGCGCCATGCTCAATGAGCCGCTTCGCGGCGTCAGAGTCGCCATTCATCGCGGCTACCATCAGGGAAGTAAAGTCCATCTTGTCCTGGAGGTTAATGTCTGCCCCATGTTCGAGCAAGAGATCGAACATGGCGACGTTCTTGAGGGCGAGGGTCAGGGGGCTGGACACCTGCATGCCGCTGATTTCGTTCGGATCGGCGCCGTTACGGAGCAGCCTTCGCACCTTGCGGATATTTCCATCGGTAACTGCCGCCTGAAGAGGAGTGTCGTACTTAAGCCCCTGGGCGGCCGCCATGCGGCGTAGCTCGGCAGGAGTGACAATCCCCGGCGCGGTTGCTATCCCGCCGCGCCCGCGGGCACCGCGCCTTCGTTTCCTCGCGGCCGCGATATTAAGGACGATCAGTGCAGTGAGGACGGATACGATAGCCGCGAACAACTCGTTACCTATCAAAATCGAACGCTCCTCAGGGGAATTGACATTCGCTCGCAGCCCTTGACCTAACCGCCGGGCTCGTAATCGTAGACATATACCGAAATTCCCTGCGACAGCAGGCACTCGGCGATAATCGGTTCAACCCGGTCCCAGGCGCCTCCTGCTGCTGCCACTTCCTATTCGACAGTCACGCTCACGTGGCCGTTGACAGTCCCGAGGTACGCCTCAATCGTGTACGTCCCGAGGGGCGACGGGGCGGCGCGGTAGACGGCGGTGGTGCCCGATACCATCAGGGTGCCGACGGGGATTGGGAGGATCTTCCAGGCGGGAATGTTGGACATCCAGTCGCCGAACTGATCCGAGACCATCGCGTTGAGGAGCTTGACCTGACCCGGGACCATAGTGCCGCCAGGCGGGGTCATCGAGACCGTGATATGGGAGACCGTCGACACCACCGAGACCGAAACGGAGCTGGTCCAGGACAGGCCGGAGGGGTCGGTAATCGTGACGGTGAACGCGTAGGTTCCGGGTTTCGTAAAGGTTGCCGTGACATTCTGGGCCGCGTTCGTGCTGTTGGCGCTGAAAGTGACGGGCGCCGGGCCGCTCGTCAGGGTCCACGTGTAGGTCAGCGCCGACTCGGGGTACGCGGTGTCGACGCCGAGGACCGAGAGGGCCGTGG
>JBKQWH010000298.1:0-12806 GCA_052139635.1 Capsulimonadaceae bacterium | reverse complement strand
GAATTCGTTCGACGGTTGTCCGTAGGACGTTCTCCACGGCCGCCCACGAACTCATTCGTGGGTCGACGCTTTCTTCGTTCAGGCTTTGCCCGGTGAGGGATATGCGGTGATCATTGTGGCGGTCCAGCCGCCACAATGATCACCGCATATCCCTAACCGGGCAAAGCCTGAACGAAGAAAGCGTCGACCCACGAATGAGTTCGTGGGCGGCCGTGGAGAACGTCCTACGGACAACCGTCGAACGAATTCGTGGGCTGCCAGTCGACCCACGAATGAATTCGTGGGCTGCCAGAGAGAATGTCCTACGGACAACCCGCGAACGAATTCGTGGGCTGCCAGTCGACCCGCGAATGAGTTCTTGGGCGGCCGTGGAGAACGTCCTCGGACGAAAGAGGGATCGCTTCTTCTCCGCAGTTTGGTTGCGGCTATGCCGCACTGTGATACTGATCGTGGGAATCATCGCGGGCGGAGAAGAATCCGGAATCAGGATTCTTAACAACGGAAAACACGGAAAGCACGGAACAGGAGTTTTTCTGTCGAGTTATGCTTGACGCTTCAGTGCCTCCGTTTGGTTGCGGCTACGCCGCACTGTGGACTACGTCCATAACGCAGCGACACACAGGCCTGGTCCATCGTCGAACGGGCGTCCCCGCCCGTTCGACGAAATCCAGCTTAATGGCCGGCCGGCGGCGCACTTGTCGGCGGCGGCGTACCGTTCGATGTCGACGGCTTAGTTTTTGGCTTGTTTCCCTTCTGGTTCGGGTTGCCCTGGGGCGGGAAGCCTGGGCGGATGGGTTGCCCTTGCTGTGGGCCGGCAGTGGCTGGCTGTGTGGTCGTTATGCCGCCGTTGAAGGGTGGGCGGCTCGTGGTCGTCGGCTGGTCCTGAGCAGCACCAAATGGGGCACTGACCGGGCGTCCGCCGTTATAGCCGGGGTTCGGGTTGTATCCGCCTTGAGCCCCGCCGGGCATGTTGTTCGACCCGTGCCCGGGATAGGCGTTCCCGCCGAACGGTTGCCGCTGCCCTTGTACCGGGGAGACAGGATTTCCCGATCCGCTGCCCGGATTGACCGGGTTGTTAATGGGCCGCGCGACACGCACGACCGTTGGTGGAAGCGGGGCACGGAACACAGTGCGCTGGGTAAACGTCGGATCGGGCTGCCGGTTGGTGAACGTCCCGCTTGGCGTGAACGATGCGGGAGTGGGACGCACGTCGGCCGGACCGGACACGGGACCATGGCCGTGCGGAGAGACAAATGTCTGGCCGCGCGTGAAGAAGCCGGCCGAATCGCCCGTTCCCGGCCGGTACGTTCCTCCCCCGGCGAACTGGCCCACCGGCACCGTCGTCACTCCCGAGGGATTGCGGGCGTTAAGCGGCACGAAGTGGTAAGTCACGACCTGCGTTGTGTTGGTATTGTACTGGTTGATAATGGTCGTTTGATTGATGATCGTCGTGTTGTTGACCACCGTGTTGTTCCAGGGCCGCGGCTCGCAATACGTGTCGGAGGCCGGCGTATAGCAGGCTGCGCCGCCTATCGAGAAGAACATCGACCAGTCACCATGACGGAAGCCGACCCGGACCATTGGTGGATAACGAACTTCCGACGGCGCGAGGGGAGCCCATGCGATATTGCCGTCGCATTCCGAAAAGTGCACTACGGCCGGGGACCAGTACTGCTCGGCCGGTCCGGGCGCCCACGCCCATCCCGACGGTATCTGAACCCATGTGCCGTAGTGGTAAGGCGCCCAGCCCCATCCCTCGTCGGAGACCCACGTCCAGCCAAACGGGTCCACCCAGACCCAGTGTCCGTATTCGTACGGCCGCCAATCCGGCTGCGTGACGTTGGGACACCAGACCCAGCCGTATTGCGGATCGTTCGTCCAGGTGCCATATGCATCGAGGTCACCGGCAACGAGGCTGATATTCGGGGGCAGATGGTCGTCGTCGGCCGACGTGTCCAGCCGCCGGTCGCGAGTGTCGTTCCAGTGGTCCCAGGAATCCGGGAGCGGAGCTTGCTGGATCGACAGCGGCGCGTTGGGGTCGGTGATGCCAACGAAGTTCCCCGCGCTTAACGTTTGATCGTCGCCCGCGGTTTGCACTTCGGCCGACCCGCTGTGGACCGCAACCTCGACGATGTCCTGCACGCCAACCCGTACTCTCGCCGCCTGGTTTACCTTAATGGACGCGCTCGGGGTGTCGATCTGGTACTGCGAATTGGAGTTTCTGGTGCGCAGAAACAGAAGTCCCTGGGTAACCTTGATTTCCGTGAACTCGCCATTGGAATCCGAGTAGAGGGTCTGGAGCGTCGCAATCGAGCCGCTTCCGAGCCGCAGTAAGGTGCCGTCGTCGAACTCGACCTCAGCCCGGCCACCCACCGCGACCCAGACCTCCGCGCCCTCGCGGACGGGCACGTTCTCCGCGGCCTCCGCCCAGTTGTCGTCATCGTTGGGCCGCCAGGAGACGTCTCCGCGAACGTAGGAGATACACGCCAGACGGACGGGGCCGGAATTTGCGGAGTTGTCAGGCAGGTTGTCCGAGGGGGGGCTCGAATTATCGGTATCACCGATCTGATACTGCGCCGGCCCGCTGCCGGAGTCCGCAATCGCCCGGCTTGCGGGAACAGCGCTAATCGCCAGAAGCGCTGCCACCCAGAGGGCACTTTGTCCATCTCTGCTCATCGTCAGTCCTCCTGAAAATGCGGCCGTAGCCGCACAAAAATTCGTCAATGACAGTGGTCACTTGTTTCTTGTGAGTCCAGTTTTGCGGAACGCCACGATTGGGCGCCACATCGGCTGCTCTGCGCGGACGTGTGCCGCGTCCGTTCGGACCACGCTCGTCCATCGTGTCCATAGTCCACACATCGCCGGGTTCAGAATCGAAATAGCATCTGTACAGTGAATCGCTTGCGGCCCAGGATGACGTTCTCGTTGCCGGGACGGTCCTCCAGGAACTCATACAACGCGCGCCAGGTGACGGTGGCGGTTTGCGAATACGTGAAGCCTGCCTGATCGTCGATGGAGAAGCTATCGCCGAACGGATAGTACCAGCACGATCTCGCCGCCAGCCAGCTTGTGTGGGCGGTCACCTTGTATTCCCCAATTCCGTAGTAGCCGAGAACGTTGTTATAGTTGTCTGCACCGGTCATCGCTTCTCCGCGCGCCGTCAACCGCTTGTACAGCAGCGTGGCGTCAGCCGCGATTCGATTCTTGCTGATATATCCCTGATCGGCATAGACGCGCCCTGAGGGGGGAAGTTCATACGCGTACGGATGAGCGGCGTCGATGTTGGTATCCGGCAGACGTCCCTGCAGGAGACTACCGCCGACATTGACCGTTCCGTTCCGGTTCTTAAACGTTCGACCGAGGCGGAACGTAACCACCTGGGTCGGGTCAACCTGTCCGATCACGCTCGGTCCGACGCCGCGCGTGATGGCGAAGTCGTAGTTAATGACGGAATAGAAGCGGCCCGAGAGGTCGACCCCCCAGTCGTTGCGCAAACCGATCGATTCTGCGTAAAGCGGCTGCGACAGCAACAGGTGCGGGTCGTAGACGGCGAGCAGCGCGAACGGAATCTGGAACTGCCCGACCTTGGCAAACACAGTCGAGTCGCTGTCGACGTTGATTGGTAACTTGTAAATAACATAGGCTTCGCCAAATTGCACATCGCACGCTGCCGGCGGGTCGGGTGGGTTCTCGGCAATGCCTTGCAGCACCAGGTTGCCGTTTGTCACCCCGTGCCGGACGATCGGGTAGGCAAGATCCACTTCCGCTTCATTCACCCAGGCGTCGTTTGTCCGTCCCGAATCGGATCGCCGGTATCGCACGTCAATGGCTCCGTCGATGAGCGCCTGTGGGGCCAGGTGCAGCGCTCGCGGGGCCGGTACCTCCGGCGACGGCTGGTCCGTGGGAGGAACAAAGGGAGTGACCGGAGCGGCCAGTGCCGTTGTGGCGGTGGTCGCGCCCTGGGGGCCGCTCGATGGTGGTGTGGGTGCGCCCGTTACGGCGTTAGCGGCATTTGGCGTCGCAGAGGTCGACGTGCTTGTGCTTGCGCCGGTCGGCCCACCGTTGCCGGACTGCGCCGAATTCGACGTAATGCCTGCGGCACCGGGCTGCGCCGAATTCGACGTGACTCCGTTCAAACCAGCCTGCGCCGAATCGGCAGGTGCCGGCATTGGGAACGTGGCAACTAACAGCACCGCCAGCACAGAGAAGCATAGGAACCATCTGGCTGCTCCGGTTGTCAAGGGCGTTGGAAGCTGGTTGGAACGTCTCATACTCTGGCGCCGCGAGCACGGCAAGCAGGTGGCTCCTTCGGTAATGTCCAATTGTACCTTACCTACGCCAATCCGGCGGGAATTCTGGGCTATTTGTCCCTGTTCGCCCGCGAATTGCGGGAGGACAGGTGTATTGATGACGATTTCGTGTAAATGATGCAGGAATTTCGGCAAATAAAGTGCATAAATACAATAGGCGCGTCGTAATCTGTCCAAAGAGGTATTCCACTGAGAACGAGATGCTCCAAATTGCGGTCCGATAGGGCCGGCCTGAATCGACGGCCCCGTAAGATGGGGCAGAGCGTAGCTTTAATGACCCCGGAAGGCCCCGACCAGCGAATCGGGTTAGCCCGGGAGCATTTACGGGTCAGGAGGGTGCGAACGCCCGACTGCACATTCTTGCCTGATACGGGCTGGGACGGATGATTGAAATGGATGGCGGGATTTCCAGCAGCGAACTGCTTGCCGGCGGACTCGATTTCGTGAATGACGACCTTCGTGAGAGCCACCTGGTATCCGTTCACCAGGTAGTCCAGGCGGTCGCGCGACAGCTTGACCCACGGGAGGTATTACCGCTCATTTGCGAGAAGGCGCTTGCCTTAACCGGTGCGGAATCGACTGCGGTTGTGCTCCTCGATCCCGCCCGATCGACCCTCGACTTTGTTGCCGTTGCCGGTGCAAATGCGTCGGAAATCGTCGGGCAGCGGGTTTCGGTCGATGACGCCCTGCTTGGGCACACCGCCCTGACAGGCGATATTTACATCGCGCACAACCTCACTCAAGCGCAGCCATTGCTGCCATCCCTCGACCCCGAGCGGCCGGCAGCGCTCGGGGCGCGCTCCATTGCGGTCGTTCCCATTTTCCTCGGCGGGTCTTCTGTCGGCGTTATCGCGGCCATGAACCGTGCCGATGGCGAATCTTTTGGCGGTACGGACGTCCTGCGCCTGCAGATGCTGGCCGGGGCGGCGTCGGTCACCCTGGGACAGCAGAGGCTGCGCGGCGAGGCGCGGCAGCAGCAGCGTGAGCGCAACATCCTGCTGAACGCTGCCCGTGCCGGAGCTGCGTCGCTCAACGTGCAGGAAGTCCTTCAGAGCGTGCTCACCACGATCGGCGCGAGTATGGAGATGAGCGCCGGCGCCGTGTTTCTGCTCAACGACGAGCGCACGCGGCTCTATGTTGCAGCGCAGGTCGGCCTGACCGAGGACGACCGAGAACGCCAGATCGAGGCCGACAACGGATGGGCAGCCCATATTCTGGCCGGGGGTGTTGCGAAATGCGTCGCTGACGCCGAGGCGGACCCGCTTCTCGAGGACCTGCCGCTCCCGGGTGTTCGCTCGCTTCTGGTTGCCCCGTTGACGTCGCGGTCGGCGGCGGACGGACTGATTGTCGTTGCCTCCCGGCTTCCCGGGGCCTTCTCCAGCCTGGATACGGAAATGCTGACCGCGGTTGCCGGACAGGCAGCGGTCGCGCTGGAAAATGCCTGGCTGTTTGAGGATGCCACGCGGAGAGCCCAGGAGGCAACCGCAATCTACGAGATGTCCCAATCCATCGGCGCGACACTGCAGATCGACCGTGTGCTCAACTTCGTGGCCGACAGCGTTCTCCACCTGCTGCACGTGGACCGCTTCGCCCTCTTTCTGCACAATCCACGCACCGATCGCCTCGAGATTCAGGTCGCCCGCAACCTGTCTGCCCAGGCCGCGACGACCATTCACCCTCGACGAAGCGAAGGTATTGCGGGCTGGGTATTGGAATTTGCGACGCCGACCGCCGTTCAGGATGTTGCGGCCGACCATCGCAACCGATCGGCGCCGATCGACCAGGAGGGGGTCACTTCCCTTGTCAGCGTTCCGCTCCAGGTCGGAGACGGGGTCATCGGCGTTATTCACGCCATGAGCACGCGCCGCCGCCTATTTACGGTCGGCGAAATGGAGTTGCTCTACACAATCGCCAATCAGGTTGCCGCGGCAATTGTCAACGCGCGTCTGTTCTCGGAAGCACAGCATCGCAAGGCGGAATTGCGCAAATCGGTTCGGCGCGTCGCTCGAGTGCTCGGATCGTCGACCGATCTCAAGAAGGCCGCTCAGATCATCGCGGATCTGGCCCTGGAAATGGTTGAGGCGGACCGGAGTGTCGTATACACGCTGGATAGCGTCGGCCGCCCGGTGCCACGCGCCGCCGCCAACTTCCGGTCCGCTGCCGGGGCTATGGGAATTGCCCTCGGAATGCAGAGTCCCGCGGCCTGGGTTGCGCGCCGCGGGCGCTCGCTCAAGATCGCCGCTGTCGCCGCGGACACCCGGTATGAGTGGCCGGACTTCGTCGGTCGTGACCGTGTGACCAGTTACGTCGCTGTTCCGCTTAGACTCGGCGATGAGGCGGTCGGGGTGGTCGAGGTGTACAGTCGGGAGACAAGTGAGTTTGCTGCCGAGGACGTGCGGTGGCTTCTGACCTTTGCCAGTCAGGCGAGTGTCGCCCTCAAGAATGCGGTTCTGACCGAGCAAACCGGCGCGCGCCTGCGTGAGCTCAATGCGCTCAATGCCGTCAGTTCGCGACTGTACGGAACCGGGTCGATCGAGTCGCTCTGCCGGGATGCCCTGGCGATCGTGTGCGAGGCAACCCGCAGCGACATCGGCATCGTGCGGGTGTTCTCGCCGGACTTGACCATCCTGCACCACGGGGCGAGCGCGGTGGGCGACGATGTCGCGGAAGAGACAACGGCCGTGGCCGCCGCAATGAAGGAGCTCGTCGATTGGGTTCGCCAGTACGGGGAGGCGATCCAGGTTCCGGCACGCGATGTGACGCCGGCGCCGATCAGCACCCTGGCAGTACCGGTGCGCAAAGGTCCCGGCGAATGTCGCGCCGTCATCGCTCTTTCACGTGTCGCCCCGGCTCTGGAATATGACACAAGTGACCGTCGCTTCCTGGAGACTGCGGCCAACCTGTTGAACGCCGGCCTGACTTGACCGGCCGGTGGCAAGGTATAATTCTAGCGAAGCTTCGCCTCAAACCGCCGAGTTGCCTCTTTCCGGGTGCCATGCTCATAGCCCTGGATGAGCATGCCGACATGGTTTCGGCTGACGTGAAGCAAAACCCGCGCGCGGCACTTCTTCCGCGCGCATTGAATGAGGCAGCATGACCGATTCGACGTCGACGACAGACACCAGTACCACCGATCTGAATCCCGTTGCACCGCAAGAGAATTCCGAAACTCCCTCTCCGCTTGCGGGGAGGGCTGGGGAGGGGTCGAATTCCGCGAACGCGGATTCCGGAATTCACTCCCATGACGTCTCTTCGAACACCCAACCCCCCGGTAGCGGCGTCGGAAACGCCGGAGTGGGCCCGCGTCCGCGCAAAATCTACGAATCGACCCTGATACCGGATCGAAAACGCCTTCGCGTCTCGCCATTTATCACGTTTCCCGCCATCGTAGTTGTGATATCCGTTGTTTATTATTTTCTGGTTGAATTTCACCCCATTCGTCCCATTCACTCGGCCGGTCGCGTCGTCTTTTCCGCCACCGACACGCCGGGCGGGCCGAGCCGACTCTATACCGCCGGCATCGATGGCAGTGGGCAGACCCCGGTAGGTAACGGCATCAGCGGTGACACCGGGCCGGCGTTCTCTCCCGACGGAAACCAGATCGCGTTCTCGTCGAGCCGTTTGACGGCTACTCCTCAGGTGTTCGTCGTCGATGCCGATGGAAAGAACCCGCATGCGGTGACGCATAACTCGGGTACCAAGACAAGTGTCTCGTTCCAGCCGACGCGCCCGCAATCGATCTCGTTTCTTTCCAGCGGCACTCTCTTCGTTGCCGACGAGCATACCGGCGACGCCGACCGGCTTCTCCCCGTGGAGGCCGCCAAGCGTCCCGGCGCCTCGAATACGGAGGGCGAGGACCAGACACCCGATGTCGTCGACAGCTACATGTGGGCGCCGGCCAGGGATGCGGCCCACCAGCCGCTTGCGGCGGTGGTGGTTACGCACGGGGTTGACGTGCTGGCGATTATGCCCTCGATCGACAAGGGGGACGTGATCGACTCTCGGAAAGTGAGTGGCGTCGATGTACCGCTGGTAGCGGCACACACGATGACCCTCGGGTGGTCACCCGACGGCAGTCACGTTGCTGTGGCGATGATCGGAACTCCGGGGCCGAACGGAACCCCGGTCTCTGCGATCTTGCTGTTCGACTTGAGCGGAAGTCCTGTCCAGAACGGTCCGGTCTTTGTGACTCCATCGGCATCCGTCGGGCCGGAGCATCCTGTATTCACACCGGATGGGTCTCAGGTCGTGTTCGAGATGTGGAGTGAGCCGACGCTCGCCGACCGGCACTGTCTCGGCCTGTTCGAGGCGCCGACAACCGGCGGGCAGCCACACAGGATCCTGAGTGGCGAGGCGATCGATGAAACGTTTGGTCCGGACGGGACCCTTTACTTCCTGGGTGGCAGAAGCGATGGCGGCCATGACCTGTATTCGCTGGATATCTCCGCCCGTAAAGACCACCGGTTGAGCAATGGAATTGTGGACGTGACGGCGTACTCCCTCTCACCGCAGCACCATTGATGGGCAGCTCCGCGCTTCGGGAACTTTCCGTGCGCGTTCCTCGCTGTTATCCCTAGCAGCATCATTTCGGCTGTACAATTCGTGGTGCAAAGGAAGATACAACTCATGAAGTTCGCAACGAAGCTAATGGCCCTGTTGGGTGCGACCGCGATGGTCGCGACGGCTCTCGTTTCCGGTCCGACAGCCGCGTTTGCAAAGACCAAGATGACCAGGGTTCACGGGTATACCCGTGTCACCAGGACCGGCAGAAAGGTCACTGTCAAGAGCTATACACGGCATTACCGGGGCGGGAAACTTACGAAGGTGCATGGATACACCCGCACGCTCAAGAGCGGCAGGAAAGTCCACGTCCATGCCTACACGCGGGCATCGGGCAAGAAGAAGGCCATGTAGGCCCGCCCGGGCGACATCGGACAACGGACGCATCGCTGGGGGGTGGTGCGTCCGTTTGCTTTTTCCGGCGCCTGTTAACGACAAGAGTCGTATATTGCAAGGCAGCGGGTATCACCTGGTCGGCCCCAGGCTTCTAGAGCTTATCGGTTCGGCTTGGATTACCATAAATCGCATTTGCAGGGCATGGAAGCTCGCCTGGCAGTTCGGGGCCGGAGACCTCATCGGTCCAAACGACAAACTGTGTCATGTTCGCCTCCCCAAACGCGGTCGTGAGCGCCACATCAACCGCGTCCCGGCCGCGTGCCATCAAGACACGCCCCCTACGGGCCTTGTTGTTGCGAGCGTCGAAGGGATACCAGACACCATCCAGGTAGGCCTCGAAATATGCGCTGAAGTCCATCGGGGCCGGATTCGGCGGCTCACCGATATCCGAAAGATAACCGGTGGCGTAACGGGCCGGGATATTCAGGCAGCGGCAAAAACTGATTGCCAGATGCATGAAATCGCGGCATACGCCCACGCGATCCGTCCAAACGTCCCAGGCCGTCTTCTCTGGGTTTGTCTTCAAGTAATCAAACCGAACATTCTCGTGGACCCAGTCGCAAACGGCCTGCACCCGCTGCCACCCCTCGCCCGCGCTTCCGAAGAGCTGCCACGCTATCTCGGAGAGTGGCAGCATCTGGCAATATCGACTGCCAAACAGATAGCACAAAGTCTCGTCCGGCAGGCTCTCGACCGGCGTCTGGCGCGCGTCCGGATTGGTCACATCGGGTAAACCGCTGTCGCGAACAATCATGTCGTTCCAAATCCGGAGGTCGCCAGGCGGGGCAAGGATGCGCCCGCATCGATTTCCGAACCCGTCGATAAAGGTGTGGATCGGCAGTTCCGGCTCTGTCCGTACGTAATCTTGCTGGACCAGGCACGGATCCACGTCGGGGTGCGTATAGAGCATGAGTAACATGGGAGTCGCTGCCGGGAGATGAAATTCGAGATCGTATCCAATGCGAACGTACATGTTACTCCTCAGGCTCCGGTCGAGATGCGCAGGTTAAATGACTATACCCAATCACACGCCGCCGCAATGGCTGCGATTCCACTTGTATGCACGGCTCATGTCACTCGATCGAACTGCTGACGTCATCTCTGTGGATTCTATCGCCGGCGTCACACGCGTAATGTCCCATCGCCGACTAAAGTCAGCGCAGGGACTCCGGCGTTGCCGGAACGTTGATCCGTGCGAACAACGGAAAGAGATCCGTTCGGTAATGCAGTCCACCGGTCCACGCCGGCAATGCCGAGTATCGGCTCGGATGACACCAGGAGTAAACCGCCAGCGGAGCAACAATACAACGTGTAGTATTCCGGGGTTCCCGACGACAACGGGTACCAATTGCAAATGGTGAGTGTTTCGGACGAAACGAGCATGAAGTTTGCCGAAGTCGTGGAATCCGGAAGGGTTGACATTGTTTCCAGGACACGTTCAGCCCAGCCTGGCAGCCCAAATCCGTCAATGACGAGGTCAAGCAGCTCAAGCGTGTCCCATTCCGATTTCGACCGTCCCAATCTCGCGTAGACATCCGGAGCGTAGCCGTTGTGGAAGAAATAGATGGGGGTACCGTCAACTGTCCTCGAAATGGGATGCGTATACTCGATCCCAAGTTTTTGCCGATCGCTTGCATTTCTCATGTGGACAACGGCGAGATCCGTGTTGACCGCAATAGTGTACGACTCTGCGTCCTCGGCAATGGGGCGGGTGCTGCGTATACATCGCAATTCGTTGTCTTCTCGAAATAGAAATCCCCACCCGTCAAGGTGCTGCATGAGAGGCTCTTTGCGATTCGGGTTGAGACCGCCATACTCGTGAACCGCAGAACGTCCCAGGCTCATCTCTCGTGCGGCACTGAGGACCGCTTGAGTATTCACGTTACCGACGGCTGCTATCATTCTACACATAGGTACTGAATCCTACCGTCCCGGCTGCGTCCCGCGTCTATGCTACGCATTCTGCCGACAGTTGTAGCACCCTTCGCGGCAGGCGTGCGACGGGTCGTGTGCCTGACATCGGAATCGGGATTGGAGGAGGTCAGTCCTCGCCACTCACCGCAGCCTCGATTTTGGCGACATCGATCTTCTGCATCTCCATCATCGCCTCGAACGCTCGTTTTGCCGCGTCGCCGCCTCTCGCCATCGCCTCGGTCAGAGCTCGAGGGGTGATCTGCCACGACACCCCCCATTTGTCCTTGCACCAGCCGCACTGGCTCTCCTTGCCGCCGTTGCCGACGATTGCGTTCCAATAGCGGTCGGTTTCCTCCTGGTCGTCGGTAGCGATCTGAAAGGAGAATGCCTCGCTGTGCTGGAATGCGTCCCCGCCGTTGAGGCCAAAGCATGGCAAGCCGCATACGGTAAACTGGACCGTCAAAACATCGCCCGCCTTGCCGCCTGGAAAGTCGGACGGCGCCCGGAACACCGCGCCGACCGTGCTATCGGGAAAGGTCTGAGCGTAAAAGAGCGCGGCGTCTTCCGCGCCCTTTTCATACCACAGGCAAATTGTGTTCTTTTTCATCGTTCATCTCCTCTCTATAGACGACTCTTTCAAGCTCGGACGTACCGGAAGTCGAAGGACGTTTACCATCGAGCCATGTAACTCCGCAGGGATTGGCACGCGGCCATTGCGCTCGCTCGCTTAAGACCGCAATTCTCAGGGGCGCCACCTCGCCGTCTTGGCCTAGTATACCCAGACCAAAAGCCGCCTTACAGGTATTGTATCAATACTCATCCCGTCTTCAACCCACGGCATCACGGCTCGGCGGGTTTCGTTCCAGCGGCCGTCGCGCAATCTCACGTTCTCGACGTTTCCGGTCGAACGTTACGCTCGATCTTCCGGCTGCGTCGAAGAAGCGTGAGGACCACATTACGAGCAACCACTTCATCGGTCAACAGCCGGTGCAGATCATCGACACTGGCGATCGGGTGCCCGTCCAGGGCCACTATAACATCCCCTTCCGTCAGGCCGCCGTGCTGGGCGGGACTACCTTCCTCGACCGACAGGACGATTACGCCCGAGTCCTGCGGCAGGTTGTGGGCACGCACGAGGGACCTTGGAATGCTGGCCATCTGGCCGGCGACGCCAATCACGCCACGCCGGATCTGCCCGTCACGAATGAGCTTGGCCGCCACATATTTCGCGGTGTTTATGGCGATGGCAAAACAGATCCCCTGCGCGGGCAGGATGATGCCCGTATTGATCCCGATCACCTCGCCGCGTGAGTTCATGAGCGGACCTCCGGAGTTGCCCGGGTTGAGGGCGGCATCGGTTTGGATGATATCGTCGATCAACCGGCCGGATTTCGAGCGCATGGAACGGCCGAGCGCACTGACCACACCGGCAGTAACCGTACACTGGAAGCCAAACGGGTTCCCGATGGCAACGGCGATCTGGCCGGGTCGAATGAGTCGTGAGTCGCCGAGCACGGCCGCCGTGAGTCCGCCTGTGTCAATGCGGATCACAGCAAGGTCGGACTCCTAGCGGAGGGCGTAATGTCCGCCCCCGTCGCTTCGCTCCGGCGCGGACTCCGGGTCCTC
>JBKQWH010000297.1:0-13574 GCA_052139635.1 Capsulimonadaceae bacterium | reverse complement strand
GGCGTCGATGACCGCGTGCGGGCAGCACTCGCTTGATCCGCCGGAGCGGTTGTCATTTGAGGATACACTGGTAGCGGCAGGCACGGTCCCGTTTGGACTGACTATGCTGGACAAGCTCGTTAAGTCCTCCCCCGGTGCGAACATCCTCATCTCGCCGCTCAGCCTCAGCGACGGTCTTGTACTGGCTTACACCGGAGCGGCCGGTCAGACGCAATCGGAGATCGGCAATGTGCTGGGAGTGGCGGGCAAAACGCCGGACAGCGTGGAACAGGGGTACGCGGACCTG
This sequence comes from Capsulimonadaceae bacterium, assembly GCA_052139635.1. Taxonomy (GTDB): domain Bacteria; phylum Armatimonadota; class Armatimonadia; order Armatimonadales; family Capsulimonadaceae; genus JBKQWH01. The sequence continues at coordinate 13,288 of JBKQWH010000297.1, read as the reverse complement.
ACGAACTGGGTGACCGGGATCGACCCCGGGACGCAGGTCGATGTCGCGAACGGCGTCTGGGTCCGGCAGGGCGTATCGCTGAACTGGGATTACGGCAGCCGGTGCGGCCGGCTCGGCGCGACGGACCGGACGTTGAACTTCAACGATCCGTCGGCCGCGCAGACCATCAACGGGTGGGTTTCAGACGCCACCCGGAGCAACATCACTCACCTGGTGTCTCCGGAAGACTTGGGTCAACCGGACTCCGCCGCCGTGCTCACCAACGCCGTTTACTTCCATGGTACATGGACCAATCGTTTCGACACATCGGCCACTCACTCGCAGGCATTCACTATGGACGGCGGCGTCCGGAAGCAGGTGCAGATGATGACCGCTGCCGCCACGTACTCATACGGGCAGAGCGATGCATGGCAGTCCATTGCGTTGCCGTACGGCAACGGCAGCTTCGCCATGCTGGTTGTCCTGCCAGCCGCCGGCCACAGCGTCGACGACCTGGTCGCCCGCATGACTCCCGGCGCTTGGAATGCACTCACCCACCAAATGCAACCTTCAAAGGTGAACCTGTCGATGCCGCGGTTTAAGATGTCATACACGAACGAGACCCTGGCACAGCCACTGGCCGACATGGGAATGCCATCGGCGTTTGGTAGTTCCGCGAACTTCTCATTGATGAGCCCTACCGATTTATACATCGGCAAAGTCGCTCATGAGACCATGATCGAAGTCAACGAGGAGGGGACAGTGGCGGCGGCATCCACCGGGATCGAAATGAGAGTGAAAGCCGGAATGGAGCGCGCGAACCCAGTCATGGTGGTCGACCATCCCTTCCTCTTCGCCATCACCGACTCTGCGACCGGCGCCCTCTTGTTCGTGGGCATCGTCAACGATCCGCAGTAACCGAGTTTAGGCCATAAGGAGGCAGCTATGAACAACAAGGGAAGCCGTCGTCATGGTCGATGCGGCCAGAATATCGTCCGCCTGGCCGCTGCGCTGGTGGCGACGATGACCGCGTGCGGGCTCAGACGGAATAGTCTGCCGCCCCCACCGCCGCCACCTCCGCCAACATCACAGGGCATGCAGGTGGCTGCGGGGACCAGTCCCTTCGGCTTGAGTTTGCTGGCCCGGCTCGAGAAAGAGGCGCCCGCACGGAATATCCTCGTCTCCCCGGTTAGTGTGAGCGACTGCCTGGCGCTCGCCTACACCGGGTCGGGCGGGCAGACCAGGGACGATATCGGCAGAGTGCTCGGCCTCGGCGGCATGACCTCCGACTCGGCCGGCCAGGGCTATGCGGGCCTGACAAACTGGGTGACTCGCATCGACCCGCACACGCAGATCGACATCGCCAACGGCATTTGGGTCCGGCAGGACCATTCGTTGCGCCCGGACTATCTCAACCGCTGCAACCGAATGGGCGCCGGCGCGCGTTCGCTCGACTTCAACAATCCGTCGGCAGCCGAAACCATCAACCAGTGGGCTTCGTATAACACGAAAGGCCTCATCTCCAACCTGGTGTCTCCCTCGGATCTGGGCCTTATGCTGGCCGTGTTGACGAACGCGGTCTACTTTCACGGCACGTGGACGGATCGGTTCGATAAGTCCGTGACCCACCTGCAGACCTTCACCCTGGGCAGCGGCGCCAAAAAGCCAGTGCCAATGATGGGGGCCTCCGACACCTACAAGTTCGCGGAGACCCATACATGGCAGGCTGTAACGCTGCCGTACGGGAATGGGAGTTTCGCGATGACGGTCGTGCTGCCCATCGGCGGCCACAGCGTCGGTGATCTCGTCGCCGGAATGAGCGCCAAACAGTGGAGATCGATTACCGGCCGGATGCTCCCGACAGAAGTGCAGCTCTCGCTGCCCCGATTCAAAGTGGATTACACGAACAGCCTGAAGGACGCTCTCGGCAAAATGGGAATGCGCTCAGCCTTCGAGAGCGCCGATTTCTCGCCAATGAGCCCGGACGCCCTCGCCATTGGCGATGTGATACACAAGGCCGTGATGGAAGTCGATGAGGACGGCACCGTCGCCGCGGCCGCCACCGCCGCAACGCTCGTGGAGTCGGACGACGGAGGACCCGCACCGTGCATCATGGTAGTGGACCATCCCTTCCTCGTCGCCATCACCGACACCAAGACCGGCGCCCTCCTGTTCGTGGGTGTCGTCAACGATCCGCAGTAACCGAGTTTAGACCGCAAGGAAGCAGCTATGAACAACAATCCTGATTTGCGTCGCGGTCGATCCGGCCGGGTGCTCGCGTGGCTGTTTGCCGTGTTCCCGTTGGCAGCCCTGCCTGCGGCATGTGTTCCGCAACCGCACATGTCACCGGCCATTCTGACGAAGCAGAGCAAGCAGGTGGCGACCGGCACGATTCCGTCAACTCGATAGTCGCTGGCCTCGGTTTCGAGGAGGAGATCCGCGCGACATATCGAACTTTCTTTCGGCGACATACGTTAAAGAGGTGCAAGACCAATGGCGGTGGACACTAAGAATTCGCCCGATGTTCGGATTGACCGGGCTACCGAGGAGGATTTGCCGGCTCTTTCAGCGCTCGCGCGCACAATCTGGCACCAGCACTATCCCGGAATCATCTCGACCGAGCAGATTGACTATATGCTGGCACGAGGCTACAGCGTCGACGTGATGCGGCGCGAGATCGAGGAGGACGGCATTGCGTACGCGGTTCTCCGGGTGGACGGAGAGATGCTTGGATACGCCGCGTTTGGTCCGGAGCCGGGCGGCGTTACCAAACTGCACAAGATCTACCTGCACGCTGCCGCTCGAGGAACCGGACTTGGCCGGCGCCTGCTGGAACACGCCGTCTGCTCGGCGGCCTGGGCCGGAAGCAGTGCGATCGTACTGAACGTGAACAAGTATAACCGGGACGCTATTGCGTTCTACGCCCGCAACGGCTTTGTCACCCGCGAGGCCGTGGTGGTAGATATCGGCGGGGGGTTCGTCATGGACGACTTCGTGATGGAGCGACGGCTTGACGTCGCTGATATCCCACGTGATTAGGTCGAAATTGACGTCCATGAAAGGAGCAACGTGATGGCAAGGCGAGTAATGACGGGCGTCGCGCTCACTACGGCTGTGATATTGGCGGCGGGTGTCGCCACCGTCTGGCGGTCGGCGCTTGCGGGGCCTCCGGCGACCACCGGAACCGCTGCCGGCCATCATTTCGCGGTGGTCAAGACCGACGCCGAGTGGCAGAAGGAATTGACCCCGATGCAGTACTTCGTAACCCGCGAGAAGGGAACGGAGCCGGCGTTCGACAACGCCTACTGGAACAACCATGCGGCCGGAACATATGTCTGCGCCGACTGCGGACAGGTGCTGTTCACGTCCAAGACCAAGTTTGATTCCGGCACCGGCTGGCCAAGCTTCTGGGAGCCGGTCGACAAGGATGCCGTCCTGACTGTTGAAGACAATACTTTCGGAATGAGCCGCACAGAGGTCGTTTGCTCTCGCTGCGGCGCTCACCTCGGGCACGTGTTCGACGATGGCCCGCAGCCGACCGGTCTGCGCTACTGCATGGATTCGGCCGCATTGAAGTTTATTCCGAAGAAGTAGGATGTAAGCGATACTTCTTAGCGCAAAACGCGCAGAAATCACGAAAGGATAGGATTTAGGAAGTTTCACAACGGACGGAGAGGGCGGAATAAACGGAAAAGACGGAAAAGGAATTTCTGATTTCCGTGTCTTCCGTCTATTCCGTTGTGAAACTTCCTGTCTTCTTCTCTTCGTTTCGGTTCGGCCGGGTTAGATAGAAGCGGTCGATCATGCCTGATGTCTCTTGCGGTATCGATGTCCTGGTTCGGGACGGCTGCGAACCCCTCCTCGGCCGGAGGGTTGGCCTCGTGACTAATCACACCGGGCTGACCCGCGGCGGCCGGGCGACGGCCGACGTGCTCAACGTGCACCCGGGGGTGGAGTTGCGCGCGCTGTTCGGACCGGAGCACGGAATCCGGGGAGAACTCGACGCAGGCGTTCCCGACAGTATCGATCGCGCGACTGGCCTGCCCGCCTTTTCCCTCTATGGGGAGCGCAACCAGCCCACCGCCGAACAGCTTGCGGACATCGATACGCTCATTTACGACATCCAGGACATTGGCTGCCGGTTCTACACGTACATCAGCACCCTGGCGAACGTCATGGAAGCGGCCGCGCGGCACGGAAAGCGCATCATAGTGCTGGACCGACCGAACCCAATCTCCGGAGTCCATGTCGAGGGAACGCTCGCCGACACGGATCGCCTTTCGTTTGTCGCTTGCCACACCATTCCGGTGCGGCACGGCATGACCGCCGGCGAGATCGCTCATTTGTTGCGCGCTGAGCGCCGCCTGACATTGGATCTGGTGGTGATCCTGTGCGAGGGATGGCGTCGAAAGGACTGGTTCGACGCGACCGGCCTCGTCTGGACCAACCCGTCCCCCAACATGCGGTCACTCGCGGCCGCAACACTCTATCCCGGCATCGGCCTGCTCGAGATGACCAATGTCTCGGTGGGACGCGGGACTGGGACGCCGTTCGAGGTTGTCGGCGCCCCCTGGGTCGATCCTCAGCCGTTTGCCGAAGCGCTCAACGGCGCGGGTCTTGCGGGAGTACGCTTCATTCCCGTTCGCTTCGTCCCAGAGCGCAGTGTGTTTGAGGGGGAGTCGTGCGGCGGCGCGAACCTGCTCGTGACCGACCGCAGCGCCTTCGATTCGGTTCGAACCGGCCTCGAACTCGCGGCCGTGCTGCGGCGGCTGTATCCCGACCACTGGCAGCGGGAGAAACTCATCACGCTGCTTGCCAACCGGGAGGCGTTCGACCTGATTGAGAGCGGCGGTCAGGGAACGGTCGACGATCTCACCCGCCTGTGCCGCCGCGACATCGACTCGTTCCGTGCTCGACGGCAGGGCGCGCTCCTCTACTCGTAACCCCATTCTATCGAGGCGCCATCGTGTCCGGAACCACTCCGGGATGAATCATTGGCCTCGCCCGTGCATACGTGTCGAGGCCGAGAACGCCGGTGATCTTGTCGTGGAGCGAAGGCGGGATAACCGGCACGCTGTCGGCGGGGGCCCAGTAACGGTACCCGGTGTCGTCGACAAACCACTCCAGGCGGACGCCGAACGCTGCATCGACCTGGCCGACAGTCCCCTCCTCCTTGATGACCGTATGGTTCCCGGAGACGTCGACCGTGTGAAGCCCGAAGGCCGCCGCGGCCGCCTCAACCGCGTTGACCTGATCCTGTGTTGGGCCAAACCGCGCCGCAAACTCACCCGGGCCAAGGGGACCTCCCGGTCCGGGTCCCGAGGCAACCAGATTGTCGAGATCCTTCTTGTTGCGCAGCGGCAACAGAAGCGAGATCGTGATCGGCTGCGCCGTGTCAACCGGCCCGGAATCCTGGCCCGGATGTCGCACCGGCACACCCGGCGGGCTCACATGCCCCGTCGGAACCTGCGCAAAGGCGGCGAACGCCAGCAAACCCACGCATCCCCCCACGACTGCCATGAAACCGGCCGCTCGGCGGCCGGGTATATCGACCAGTGTCATCTTGCCATCCTCCGGAATTTGCAACAACGTGATGAAGCCAAATCGAAGACATCACCGCGTCTGACCAGCCACATCTCGCCCCTGCCCCCGGACTCCCCCTCCCGTCCTCAGGAGAGAGGTGTCAGGGGCAGCGCCTTGACATTCGACCGTGCCGTGTGCCATCCTGTATGCTGCATGGACCCGCACGTCTCCCATTCCACGGCCCGCGGCCCGCGCGGCGCGCTTGTCCCGTCCGCGCAGGATTTAGAGTCCGTCTCCAGTCCGCGGTCGGTTTCGCTCCCGCGCGTCACCTTGCTTCTCAGCGTGATAACGGTTGCCAACATCGCCTTCTGGGGTTGTACCCTGACCCAGGCACATCGATACTCGGCGCTGCTGTCAGCCGGACTTCTCGCGTACGGCTTCGGCCTGCGCCACGCGGTCGACGCCGACCATATCTCCGCGATCGACAACACGACCCGCCGGCTCATGCAGAAGGGCAAACGGCCGGTCGGAGTAGGATTCTACTTCTCGCTCGGGCATTCCTCCGTCGTTATCCTCCTCTGCGCGGGTCTTGCGCTCGCCTCGGCTTACGTGCAGGCACATCTCCCGCAATGGCGGTCGGTGGGAGGGTGGCTCGGCACGGTCGTGTCCGTGGCATTTCTCTATATTATTGGCCTGATCAATTTGCTTGTCCTTCGAGACCTGTACCAGAGCTATCGACACCCGGACGGCGCCGAACCCGCCGCGCCCCGCGGCATTTTGGCCCGTATCCTGGCGCCGGTAACACGGTTGGTGCACAGCAGTTGGCAGATGTTCTTTGTCGGCTTTCTCTTTGGCCTCGGTTTCGACACGGCCACCGAGGTCGGCCTGCTCGCGCTCTCCGCGCGATCCGGACAGTCCGGCATCCCCTTCTGGACCGTCATGCTCCTTCCCGTCCTCTTCGCGGTGGGAATGTGCCTCGTCGACACGCTCGACGGCGTTCTCATGCTCGGCGCATACGGCTGGGCCATGGTCCGTCCGGAGCGCAAACTCGCCTATAATATCATCATCACCGGGGTTTCCGTGCTGGTGGCGTTCATCATTGGTACGCTGGAGATCGTGCAAGTACTCGCGCCCCGCTTCGAGCTCGCCGGCGTCCTGTTCGACCATGCCGGCTACGTCATCGTCGGCCTCTTCGCTCTGTTCTGGGTTATGTCGATGGCCCGCGAGAGATTGCGCTATTCCGGATAACGTTCGTCCATCAATAGGATGGGGGCTATCTCGCAGAACTCGGTGCGGCCGGCGCCAGCCAAACCTCCTATCGCTCGTCACTTGGACGAGCAACACGGTTATGAGGCTGGTTCCTAATATCTTCGTCATTTCATCATCAGCATCACAGTTCAAGACAAATATGCGTTGTCTTCGCAGCGGTTATGCAATTCCGCTGGACAATCGGGAACCAACCAGGCATGGACTGTGTTAAAGCCTGGAATAGGCAGATTCCGTTGCAAGTAAGCACAGCCGCGGGCCGTAAGGGAAACCGATTTCCGGGCGCCATGCGGAAAGTTTTTCGGACAAGTGAATTTTTACGAAATTGATATGAATGAATACTGTTCCTTGACGGTATAATGTATTTTAGCGTGGGTCTAACAGGATTCGCGCCCAAGTTTGCGGCAGCAGGGTGCGAACGCCCGACTGCCCTTGGCGGGAGACTGCTCCCGGATCAGGTCACAGGAAACGGACATTGGGGCTTGCGCGTGGTCAACGTCAGCACGGTACGTCCGACTGCAGCTTAATGTGCAGGCCCGACTGTCTGAAACTGGCTTGTGACAGGTTGCCTCGTTTGCGGCGCCCGTTCACTACGCGGGGAGCCGCATGCGAGTCATCGGGCACTCAATGCCGGACGGCGTTGACGGTCCGATAGCGAAGCATTCGCGGAGCCGTAACGGAGGGCCGACGTCCTCGTGCACGCTCCGAGTAGTTCGGGTTTGCACTTGCTGCCCGGACGTGGAGGCGCAACTGCGGTGAACATCTTAAGCCAAGCATTAATGGAAGCCAGTCGTAACGGTCGCAATGCCACGCCTGCGTCCGGCTATCAGGCGCAATCCGCGCCGGCGCCGTCGGTGAGCCCGTCCTTACTCCCCTGCATTATGAGCCTGATCTCTCAGGCGAATAGTCTGGAAATCGCAGCACGGCGCCTCGAAGATACCTACACCGGCAAGAGTCTGGCCGTCATCGAGATCCTTCAGGCCATGGTTGTGCCCGATGCGCTCCCGCTTCCGCCCGAGGGAGTTGCTGCTGCCGCCCCCGGACCGCCGCTCGCCGTTTCACCATTCCTGTCCAAAATCGATGGCACCGAACGTCGCGCGTACACCGCCGAGGAGTTGGGCGCCTACAAGATCCGGGAGGCCGAGATCGAAACGCCTGGGCCGACAGTAATTGATCCGCCGGCGGCCGGCACAACACCGATGTCGAACTGCGAATCTTCGGGCGGATCGGTCGACATCGACCGCAATCTCGCTCAGCCCTCGAACCAGCAGATCGACTCGCCGGATCGCGGCAACGGAATGTCGATCACGCTGAGCGGTCTGGCTACCACGGCAGACCCGGGCGCCGATGATGTCGACGGGCCTAAATTGCGTGGAGCGTTCACCCCGGCCGGGAATGACTTCGACACGTCGATAAGCGGATTCCCATTGCTTCCTACCAGCGGAAGCGGGTTCACCAACGGTCATCGTAAGAACGGTTCCAACGGCCACCATAACAATGGGGGCGGAGGAGCCTACGCACTGGCCGGCACGCTCACCGCGCCCAACGGCATTGCGACCGTTACGATCAACGGCCGCAATGGCACCCTTGCATTGCGCAGTGTGCCGGCGCCGGTGCGCAGTTGGCTCGACGATATGAGCAGCCTGGATACTCTGCCCGGACGGGCTGCGACCGCCGTCCTGGATCCCCCGGCACTCGACCTGTCCATCCATTGCGAAAGCCCGATCCTCGTCGACGTCGCTGTTGAGCACGACTGCCCGAATATCGACCCGGCGCTCGATACGGTCGATGTTACGGCTGGCTGCGCCGGCCCCGAGATCGTCGACACCGTGTCGGACTGCAGCGGCCTGACCGCAATCGACAATCCTGTGGAAACTGTCAGCCCCACGATCGTCGATTCTGCCGTGGAGTGCCTGACCCCGGTTGCCGTAGCGGACCCGGAAACGCACCTCGACAACGTGGCGACGACCGAGATGCCCGATCGCGAGCCGGCGTCCGAGACGTTCGACGATGTTATGGCGAGACTCACGGAACATTACCGCGGTCGACTCCGCACCGTCCACGAGGCGCCGACCGTCGAAACTGTGGAGCCGGACGTTCCTGAGCCGGCCCAGCCGGTTGCAACATATCGCAAGGCCGTCGCAAACTACATCGTTTTCTCCGGAGGCGCGGTCGAGATCCCCAAGGTTCCGCCCTACGTGTGGACCCCGGCCGAACCAACCGATTCCGACCTGTCGGAGCACGACGATCCTTTCAACTCGTGGTTCAACTGTTCGGGCAACCGGTACCAACTTGCGCTCGACCTGGGCGACTAGCTGCGTCCGCCCACCGACAAAGCCGGCAACCATCATCGCCCTGAGTCCATGGCTCAGGGCGAAATACTGTCATGCACGGCTCTTCCGAACCAAATCGATTCACCGTGGTCCCTCCGCGGATCGGGAGTTGACATCGTCTGTCGGCCGGTACCATAATGTATTTGTGGACGTTTTACCGCTAAAATGTCGAAATCGTTCGGAGCGAAGGGAGCTCCCATGCGTATCTTTGTCATACTGATCATAACTATGCTAACTTCCGTTCCATCGGCTCTCAGTGCGTCCTTCTATCCGATCCCGCTTGATGATCCCAAAGCCGTCACGCTCGCGCCGGACCAATTCCCCTCCGTCCGCGGAGACGGGGTTCACGACGATACCGATGCCCTCCAGACCGCGGTCAACCGTGTTCAGGAAACCACCCGTAAGGGCATCGTGTTCATTCCGCCGGGTCGGTACCGGATTAGCCACACTGTCTATGTCTGGAATGGGATCCGCCTCATCGGAGTGGGCGCGACGCGGCCGGTCATCCTCCTGGGACCGCACACCCCCGGCTACCAGACCGGCGACTCGAAGTACATGCTGCACTTTGTGTCCGACCGGCCCGATGCCGGCAAGGCGATCGTCGATGCCAACCCCGGCACCTTTTACAGCGCCGTCAGTAATGTCGATATCGAGATCGGTGACGGTAATCCGGCCGCGGTCGGCATCCGGTTCCACATCGCCCAGCATTGCTACCTGGCGCACATGGATTTTCGGATCGGTGGCGGACGCGCCGGTGTCGAGGAGATCGGCAACGAGGCGGAGGATGTCCACTTCTTCGGCGGCGACTACGGCATCAACACCCACAAGCCCTCGCCAAGCTGGCCCTTCCTGCTGATCGATTCCTCGTTTGATGGCCAGCGCAAGGCCTGTATTCGCACCGAAGAGGGCGGCTTGACCCTGGTCCGCGACACATTTGCGAAGTCGCCGTGCGCGATTTCGGTCAACGAGGGTCGCGCCGAGGAGCTCTGGTCGGTCGACTCGCGCTTCGAGGATATCACCGGGCCCGCCCTGGTCATCAGCAGCGACAAGAACCCGCGGACCGAGATCAATGTCATGCGAGCAGTCTGCCGGAACGTCCCGGTCCTGGCTGCCTTTCGCGACGGTTCTCCGACGGTCCCGGGGCCGGGAGCGATCTACCGGGTCGACCAGTTCACCCACGGCCTGGTCTTCGACGATATCGGGGCCGATCCCACGCTCAAAACCATCTTTCTAAGCACGCCGCTTGCCGCCGACCCCGGCCCCGGACCCTCCGACATCCCCACGCTGCCCGACCCGGACACGTGGGTGAACGTGGCGCAGCTTGGCGCTCAGGGCGACGGAGTCACCGACAACACGGCCATCCTCCGCAAGGCCATTTCGGAGCACACGACTCTCTACTTCCCCACCGGCCGATACCGCGTATCCGATACGATCACGCTGCGGCCCGATACGGTCCTGATCGGCCTCAGTCCCATCGCGACCCAGATCCTGATCACCGACTCGACCCGGGGCTTCGACGGCCCCGGGGGACCAAAACCCCTGGTCGAAGCTCCTGGCGGCGGGGCCAACATCATCACCGGAATCGGCCTGGATACCGGCGGCGCCAACACGCGCGCGGTCGCCTTGCTGTGGAAGTCCGGCGCCGGGTCGCTGGTCAACGATGTCCGCTTTGTCGGCGGACATGGGACCTACAAGGCCGACGGCACCTGGATCGAGCCGTACAACAACAATCGTACCGGCGATCCGGACCCCAAACGCCGCTGGGATTCGCAGTATCCGAGCCTCTGGGTCACCGACGGCGGTGGAGGCACCTTCAAGGATATCTGGACCCCGAGCACCTACGCTCAGGCGGGGCTGTATGTCTCGAACACGTCGACGGAGGGCCGCGTCTACGCGATGTCGTCCGAGCACCACGTCCGCAACGAGGTGAAGCTGCGGAACGTCTCGCACTGGAATATCTACGACCTGCAATGCGAGGAGGAACGCGGCGAGGGGCCGAGCGTGCTCCCGCTCAGCATCGATGGCTGCAATGACATCACCCTGGCCAACATCTACCTTTATCGCGTTTACAATACCTATTCGCCGTATCCCTACGCCGTGAAGATCCACAACTCAACCAATATCACGTTCCACAACCTGCACCTCTATAGCCCGAGCAAGCTCGCGTTCGACAACACGGTTTACGACTCGACCCACAACATCGCGATCCGAGACCGCGAGATCGCCCTGCTGCACTGCTCCGGCGACACCCCGCCGGCCCGCACAGCCCCGCCACCGTCGACAGTCCTGGCTCCCGGCGCCTCCGTCGAAAAGGTGGCGGGCGGCTTCAACAATATCGACGGCGCCGCGGTCGACACGGCCGGAAATGTCTACTTTGTCGACGCCCGCTGGAACAGCATCTACCGTTATACGCCGGACACGCGCGACGTCACCCTCGTGCTTGACAGCCCCATCCAGCCGATCGGCCTCGCCTTCGACCGCTCGGGAGACCTGCTGATCGTCTGTTCGACCGGGAACGTGTACTCGCTTCCGCCGGGCGGCGCCGAGGATTTGCTGACCCTCCTCACCGCCGTTGATAAGTCCGGCGCGCCGTATGCCCCTCCGCGCGGGACGGCGACCAACGCACCCGCCGTCGACGGCGATGTGCCCGAGTTGCCGGCAGCAGCCGCCCGGTTTGCCGCCCCCGTGGCGCCGGGGACGTCGATGACGTCGATTCTGCCGGTGAGCCGCTGGCGCGACTCGCACGACTTCCTTGACGCCAACTTGACCGCGCCTCCCTACCGGTATATCTCTCCCGACGGCTCTGTCGACATTCCCGCCGCCGAGCTGTTCGTCCGCTGGTCGCTCCCCGATCCGCCCGGGAGCCGCCCGCGCTGGACCCTCGGCAATATCGACCTGATGCGTGCGTACGCCTTCGCCCCGGCGACCCCGGGGGTGGCATTCTACGTCGCCGACGAGTTCAATCAGCAGACATGGGCCTTCGACGTGCAGCCGGACGGCGCCCTCGCCAACCCGCGCCTCTTTGCCCAGGAGGGAGAGGCCGGCACGGTGGTCGACTCAACCGGCAACGTCTACATCGCCGCCGGCCAGGTTTCCGTCTACAACCCCCACGGCGACCGCATCGAGACAATCCTCGTCCCGGATCGTCCGAACTGCCTCGTCCTGGGCGGCGCGGACCGCAAAACCCTCTACATCGCCGCCCGCGGCTCCCTCTACGCCGCCCGCCTGCGGTAGCAATGTTTCCGCTCGCTCAAGGGGCGTTTAGGCAACTCAACCGCGAATAGCGGCGCAAGCAGTGATAGCATTACGACCTCTTGAACTGTATGTCGTTAAGAACGGAGCACGCCCTTGACAGATCCGTCGAGATAAAGTACGATTTCAATGTGTACAGAAGGGAGACCGACTCATGCCCAGAGCGGCCGTCGAGAACAATAGTCGAATTGCGTTGCGGATTCAACCGTCGGACAAGGCCAGAATCCTTCGTGCCGTGGCTTTGGAGAACACCGACCTGACGGACTTCATATTGCGGAACGCGCTCCGCGCGGCTGACGGCGTGATCGAGAAGGCCGAGCGGGTGGTCTTGTCGGAACGCGACAGTGTGCGCGTGCTTGAGCTTCTGGACAATCCCCCGGCGCCTAACGCCCGCCTTATGGCGGCGGCACACGCCTTGCCGGCCGAATCATGACTATCGATCTCGTCGCAATGGGATAGGGAACGAAGGCGGCCGCTTCTTCCTCGACCTCCGCACTCTACTGGGGTTTGTCCTGGAATGTAAGCGCGGCGGCGGGCCCGGGTTCAGGGCGGTCGACCGCGGGACGCGACGCCGCTGCGACCGGAGCGCCGGCTGGCCGGCATGCGCCGAGGAGGCGGGCGTACTGGGTGTCGTCGGCGGTGCGCCAGTCGATGTAAAGGAACTGACGCAGCACGTCGGGGATGGTGCAGTCCGCAACCAGGAGCGGGATGAAGCGGCGGGCGCGGTTCGTGGGATCGCGGAACAGGGTCGTGTGGCGCTCGAGCGACACCCAGTCCGAGCCGAACGAGTTCGCGGACATGGCCAGGATGAGCACGCGCGAGCGCTCCAGGCCCTCCTCCACCTTCAGCCCAATCGGGTCGCCCGGGAGGATCTCCCACTCGTCGAACCACACTCCCACGCCGTCGGCGCGAAGACGTTCGGCCAGGGCGCGGAC
>JBKQWH010000296.1:0-9354 GCA_052139635.1 Capsulimonadaceae bacterium | reverse complement strand
CCCACGATAAGATAGGAATAATGCAGGCGAGCCCGGACTATTCACGAGCCTCTCAGAGGACAGGCAGGGACGCCTGTCCCACGATAAGACACGAATAATGCAGGCGAGCCCGGACTATTCACGAACCTCTCAGAGGACAGTCAGGGACACCTGTCCCACGATAAGACAGGAATAATGCAGGCGAGCCCGGACTATTCACAAGCGTCTCAGAGGACAGGCAGGAACGCCTGTCCCACGATCGGACAGGACAATCCGTTTCAGTCTTCCTCGTCGTCGTCTTCCTCGTCATCGTCGTCGTCGAAGTAGGTTGGGATGAGCAGCGCCTGCTTGGCGATTTCGGCTGAGAGGAGCGCGAGGCTGCGGAGGATGGCTTCCTCTTCGTCGACTCCCAGGGCCGCACATACGCCGTCGAGAAGCTCCGACGATTCCGCATCAAGGGCAACAGTCAACTTGCGTTCCGCCGGGAGCGACGTTGTCTCCTCCCCGGGCTGTCTGGGCATGTTCCGATCCTACTTTCTCTTTTTGCCGGTGGCAATCTGTATGAGTCTGGCGATGGGGTCGAAGTAATCGTCGACAACTCGTTCCTTCAGCGGGATGATGGCGTTGTCCGTGATATGGATGTGTTCCGGACACGTTTCACTGCAGCACTTGGTGATATTGCAGTACCCTACGCCCGCTTCATGACGCAACTGTTCGCGACGGTTCACCGTATCGTACGGATGCATCTCCAGCGAAGCTAATTTTACCATCTGGCGGGGGCCAAAAAAGCCATCTTTGCGGTCATGATCGCGTAAAACATGACAAACATCCTGACAGAGGTAGCATTCGATGCATTTTCGGAACTCCTGGATGCGGTCGACATCGATCTGCTGCATGGTCAGCGGCCGGGGAGCATCGGGCGCGAGCGTCAGCGGCGGGATCTTCCTGGACATGCGGTAGTTCCACGAGACATCGGTCACCAGGTCCTTTACGAGTGGAAACGTGCGCAGGGGGCCGACATGAATGACGCCGGCCGGGAACTGGTCGACGCGGGTCTTGCACATCAACCTTGGACGGCCGTCGACCTCGGCGCTGCACGAGCCGCACTTGGCGGCCTTACAGTTCCAGCGGCACGAGAGCGTGCTGTCGAGGTTCTGCTGGACGTAGTGGACCGCGTCGAGGACCACCATCCCAGCGAACGTCGGGACCTCGTACGGGACAAGCTTGGCGCCGCTCTCGTCGCCGCGCATGACTTCAAGTGTGATTTTGTCTGGCATAGTTTTCTCGTTACGTTTTCGAATTTCTCTTGACCGGCCTCTTCGCCAGGTGCGCTATTACGGAATTGCCCGCTTCATAAACTCATCGAACAGGGGCACGGTGAAGGCGGTATCACCATGCGCCGGAGTGTATATGCGAGGCTGTACCCCACCGGAGTTTATCGAGTTTATCCAAAAGTTCGATAAACTCGATAATATGGGGTAACAATGTTATAATCGGCCCGTATTAGCAATTATATTACCTTAATTAAGTGGTATAAATAACATTACTATAACAACCGCCATGTTGATGGCGGGAAACGCCTCATCTGCGGTGCCCGGATTCCACGCGTATAATGAAGCAGCACCTCAACCCGGTTACGACGCATCAACTGCCCATCAGCTTTACCAGCAGGTCTTTCTTCGGTCCGAAGGACCGTTGGCGCCTCGCCGGTCAGCCACGCTTTTTATAAGCGTGGGTCGTCACTGCTAACCGCTCCCGGTCGATCGTCCGTGCCTGCGCCACAGCCTAGCTCCCGTCGAACAGCGCCTTTAGCTCGTCGGGCATCTCGGGAAGCGGCTTTCTTGTGATCGAGACCTTATCGCCGTCCTTGCGGGCAATCAGGTTGACCTTGGCCCATTCCGGGTCCTTGTCCGGAAAGTCGGTGCGCCATTGAGCGCCGCGGCTTTCCTTGCGCTCAAGGGCGCACCGGACGATGACTTCCGACGTCTTGAGCATGTAGCGAATGTCCCAGGCGGCGTGCCAGCCGGGATTGAACAAGCGCGTGCCCTCAACCTTCAGGTTCTTGGCGCGCTCCTGCAATGCGAGTATGTCGGCCAGGACGGTAGATAGTCCGGCTTCGTCGCGCGCAATCATGGCGTTCTTCTGCATCGATTCCTGCAGTTCACGCGTGATCGCATACGGGTTCTCGGTCCCCTTCCCGGACATCGGAGCCAGGAGTGCCTCGACGCCGTCGGCGACCTGCGCTTCGTCGTGCTTACCCATCGAAGTCTCCCTGGCATAAGCCGCCGCACCGTCGCCGGCGCGCTTGCCGAAGACAAGGATGTCCGCCAGCGAGTTACCGCCGAGCCGGTTGGCGCCGTGCAGGCCGGCTGCGGATTCCCCCGCCGCGAACAGGCCGGGAACGGTGGTCGCCGCCGACTCGGGATCGGCCCAGATTCCCCCCATCGTATAGTGAATGGTCGGGTAGACTTCCATCGGCTGGCGGGTGATATCGACATCGCCCAGGGCATGGAACTGCTCGTACATGCTGGGAAGCTTGCGCTTGACGAATTCCGCGCCGCGGTGAGAGACGTCGAGGTACACGCCCCCGTGTTCGCTCGCGCGTCCCGCCTGGACTTCCTTATAGATGGCCCGGGCAACGACGTCGCGCGGCAGGAGCTCCGGCGGACGGCGGTATTTCGCCTTGTCGTTCAGCCAGTTGCGGCCCTCTTCCTCGGTCTCCGCGAATTGCCCCTTGTAGAGGTCGGGCATGTAGACGGGGTTGAACATGAACCGCTCGCCGTTCTTGTTGCGCAGAACGCCACCCTCGCCGCGCACTCCCTCGGTGATCAGCAGGCCCCGAACACCCGGCGGCCAGACCATGCCGGTGGGGTGGAACTGCACCATCTCCATGTCCATCAGGTCCGCGCCGGCCTCGTACGCCATCATGACCCCGTCGCCGGTCGATTCCCAGGAGTTCGACGTCACCTTGTACATGCGGCCCCAGCCGCCCGTCGCAAACACGACCGCGCGGGCCTTGAAGACGACGAACTTGCCGGAATCGCGATAGTAGCCAAAGGCCCCGACCACACGATCACCGTCCTTGAGCAGCCGGATGAGGGTAACCTCCATGTGGACATCCATCCCGATTCCCACCGCCTTGTCCTGCAGTGTCCGGATGATCTCCAGGCCGGTGCGGTCGCCGACATGGTTCAGGCGCATGTAGGTGTGTCCGCCGAAGGAGCGCTGGTTGATCAGGCCCTTCGGAGTTCGGTCGAACACGGCGCCATACTGCTCGAGCTCGATGACTCGATCGGGGGCTTCCTTCGCGAAGAGCTCGACCGTCCGCCAGTTGTTGAGAAACTGGCCGCCCTTCATGGTGTCCTTGAAGTGCACCTTCCAACTGTCGGGCTCGCCCATGTTGGCGAGGGCGGCAGCGACGCCCCCCTCGGCCATCACCGTATGGGCCTTCCCGAGCAGTGACTTACACACCACGCGCACACTGCAGCCCGCCTCGCGCGCGGCGATCACGGCGCGCAACCCCGCGCCGCCGGCGCCCACCACCAGGACGTCGGACTCGAACGTTTCAAATGCTTCCACTAGAAGAACCTCGGATCCGTGAACGCGCCGGACGCGACCAGGCGCACGTAAAAGTCGGTTAAACCGACCGAGAAAAGACTGCACCAGGCCCAAAGCTGGTGGTTCTCGTTCAGGTGGCTAATCCGCGACCACAGGTCATGGCGCGCCTTTGCCCCTTCGCTGCATGAATAGCAGTTGATGCACCCGCCGGTCAGGTGACGCCACGAGTGGCACGAGAACGTGTACATGCTCAACAGCACGACGTTGGCTGTAAAGACGAGCGAGCCCAGTGTCATCCCGAGCGTCCAGCCGCCGGCCTTCGCGTGAGTAAACGTCAGGAGCGTGTCCCACCACAGTACTGCCATCACCAGGGCTGCCAGGTAGAACGCATACCGGTGGATATTCTGCAGGATCAGCGGAAACGCCCGCTCGCCGCTGTAGTTCTTGCGCACAGGCGCCAGCGCCTCCTTTACGCCACATGCCGTGGGGTCGCCGAAGAAGGCCCGGTAGTAGGCCTTGCGGTAGTAGTAGCAGGTGGCGCGGAACAGCAACGGAATCGGCAGAATGACCAAGGCGGGCGAGATCCCGTAGTGAGCGGTGAACTGGGACAGGTCCGGCGAGTAAAACGGGGATATCATCGAGCCGGTCTTGTAGAACTTGAACTCGAAGGCCCGGAAAGTGACATAGATGCCAAATGCGATGAGCCCGAGTGCAGTCAGTAACGGCTCTACCCAGTAGGCATCCGTGCGCTTGATGTCCGGCAAAGCCGGGTTATCGATCGTAGAAAGAGGCTTGTCAACCATGGATGGGAGTATACCTTCACGCCAGAAGAAATGTGCGGCGGTTTGTTATCATAACCATATTATAATATATCTATATATGCAGATGTCAAGCGATGCCACACCGGTCGATTGACACATAATCATACGCATGAAGTGCGGATATGCCGTGCTTAAGCAGCCATGCCATCTGCGCTCATTGGGAACGTCGGTTCTTATATCGTCAGACATCGTTCCGTGCATCGGAAATATTTAGATTTCCTCCTCTTTCCAGATATTCTTTTATGCCGGATTCCCTGCGAATTTCCTGCCAATTTGTTGAAATCAAATCTGTTTTGAACTTTGATGCAGATGATGTCATGATGGAGATGATTGAGAATCCGCCTCACTACCGGGGGTTCTCCATTCATGTTTGGCTGCTTTGCGCCCTCCTCGAGCCCGGCGCAGACTTAACGCACGGTTGCCTGACACAGGCGAGAAGCCAGGACAGTGACCCGCTCCAGTGACCCGCTCGCTCCGAAGGCATTCCTGAGTGCCTTCGGACGGCAACGGACCAACAGTCCAGTAACGGTCCCCGGTCAGAATTCCGAACTCGACCGTATGGCCGATGTTTGAGCGACCGGGAATCTGTCGTATAATAAGAGTATAAACAACCAGGCGCTTGGCGATCGGTGGACGGCTCGGGGAGAGCTTGTGGGTGCAAGGCGCCCGCAGGGGGTGCGGTTTACCGGCATAAAGCGCCTGGGTGCGATGGCAACGTCCGGTTTCCTTCGAGGAAGGAGACCGGACGTTCTGCTTGTCGCAGGCACTGGCCCGAATTGTTCCAAAACGATTCGGGCCAGAACAGTAGTGCGGGTAGAATGTCGACATGGACACTGTCGACGCGGAACCCACCCCGACGCGTGCCGCGCCGCCACCCGATTCGCGGGCAGCCGGCCGGGAGGGGGAAGAGTCCGAATTGGATCGAAGGCCGGTATTCCGGTACGGCGATATCACACCGGCGAAGCTTGCGCCGCTCGGGTTCGAGAACCTTCCCCAGGCATGCTATATCCTGCGCGAGATGGCCGGCCACAACGTGCCGGACGCGGCGTTCGAGGCCGTGCTCGCGGTGGTGCTCGATTCGCTCGCCCGAAGCGCCGATCCGGACCGCGCGGTCGCCAATCTGGGACGGTGGGCGGATGCATCCGGAAACCGCGCCATGGCATACGGCCTGCTGGCCGAGCAGACGCACACCGCCGACATGCTCACGACGATCTTCTCGTGCTCGCAGTATTTCGCCAACTTGCTGATCGACAATCCCGAGTATATCGAGATTGTTACCAACCCGCTGATTCGCGACCGCCGGCGCGGTCCCGATGATCTCTGGGAGGACATGTCGCGCCGTATCGGCGTGATGAAGACAGCCAATGCCCGGCGTGACGCCCTGCGCCGGTTCAAGCGTCCGGAGATCCTCCGGATCGGAGTCCGCGACATCCTTGGATACGCGGGTCTTGCGGAGACGACCCTGGCCATCAGCGATTTCGCCGATTGCTGCCTGCGGATGGCCTTGCAGATCTGCGCCGGCGAGCAGGGGGTCGACAATCCTCCCTTCGCGATCATCGCCATGGGCAAGCTGGGTGGGTGCGAGGTGAACTACTCGTCGGACGTCGACCTGATCTTCGTCCACGCCGACCCGAGCGGCGCGGCACGTGGCTTCCAGCCGCTAAAACTGGCCGAGGCGGTGCGCGACACGATGGCGCGGGTGACCGAATCGGGCTTTATCTTCCGTGTCGATTTGCGGCTCCGGCCGGAAGGCCGGTTCGGCCCGCTGTCCCGCTCCGTTTCCGCCTGCCGGGCGTACTACGAATCGTGGGCCGAGGACTGGGAGCGACAGGCGATGCTGCGCGCGCGGTTCGTCGCCGGCGATACCGCCGTTGGGAACATGTTCCTGGAAATCTCCGAAGCGTTCGCGTATCCATCGCGTGTCGAGATGCCCTTTATCGAGGCCATCCGGGAGAACAAGCGCCGCATCGCCGACAGAGTCCTGCTGGCCGGAGAGGCGAACGTGAATGTCAAGGAGGGTCGGGGCGGCATTCGCGATATCGAGTTCATTGTGCAGCTCCTGCAACTGATCGCCGGAGGCCGCAACCCGACGCTGCGCACGCCCAATACGCTGACAGCGCTGGCGCGGCTGGCCGAAAGCGGGCTGCTCACAGCCGGGGAGGCCGGCTCGCTTACGAACTCCTATCTGTTCCTGCGCGACGTGGAACATCGCCTGCAGATCATGAACGAGCTGCCGGTGCGGACCATTCCCACCAGCGCCCGCGAACTCGACCGTTTTGCGCGCCGGCTCGGCTATGACGGTCGAGGGCCATTCCTGCAGGCCTATCGCACGCATACGGCCGGAGTGGAAGACCTGCTGCAGCGCCTGTTCTTCGGCCGGACACCACTCGAGCCAGACGAGTCGCAGCCGGCGGAGTGGGTAACACCGGAGCCGTCGCCGGCCGAAGACGATGGCAAGGTAGACCCGGCGCCGCGGCTGATCGACAGAATCCTCGACAACGACGAGCCGGCGGCCGACCCCGCCCTGGCCGGCGAGCTCCATTCGCTCGGATTCTCGGACCCGGCAGCGGCGCTTGCCATCGTCCGGCACAGCTTTTTCGGCACGGAGTACGGGCTCATCCGGCCCGAGGCGCGCGCCGCCTTTGTCGAGCTGGCCGACCGCCTGATCGCCGCCTGCGCAGGCACGTCCGATCCCGACGCCGCGCTGCGCGGAATCGACTCGCTCGCGGTGGCGGTCCCGTCCCGGTTCGCGCTATATCGCTCGCTGCTGGACAGTGCCGGCCTGGTCCCCCGGCTGGCCATGCTGGCCGCCGACTGCCCGCACCTCTGGCAAACGCTGCTCCAGTATCAGGAGATGCTCGATTTTCTGGCCGACGACGAAGCAATGTCAAACCCGCTCGCGCCGCCCCAGCCGCAACCGGCGGGCGGGGCTCATGTCCGCGCCAGTCAGGCAGAGTCGCTCGCGCGCTGGATCAGGCGCGCCCGGCTGCGGACCGGCGCGCGTGACATCTGGGGTGAGGCCGACGTTTCCGTCGTGATGGCGGAGCTGACTCAGATCGCCGAGACGGCGCTTGCGCGGGGGCTTGCGGCGGTGTCGGCCATTGAGGGATTTACCGGGGCGTTTGCCGTGATCGGGATGGGTAAACTCGGTGGCGCCGAGCTCGGATACGGCTCCGACTACGACGTGCTCTATGTGGCGCCGCCGGATCGGTTGACCGAGGCCACCCGCCTGGCGGAGCGCCTGCAGCAGTACCTGAAGTCGGACCTGGCGCCCTACGGAGTGACGTTCGATGTCGACGCGAGGCTTCGGCCCGACGGTCAAAAGGGAGGGATGGTGCTCGACATCGGGAGCTACCGCCGCTACTGGCAGAACGACGCGGCTTTGTGGGAGCGCCAGGCCCTCGTCAAGGCGCGCTTCGCGGCCGGGGACGGGGCTCTCGGCGCCGCCTTCGTCGAAGCCGCGTGCGAGTTTGTCTATGGGTCCGCCCTCACGCGCGACCAGGCGGACCAGATTCGCGCGATGAAGCGCCGCATCGAGCGCGAGCGCGCCCATGGCGCTCACGACCTCAAGCTAGGCCCGGGGGGGCTCTCCGACATCGAGTGGACCTGCCAGTTGCTTCAGCTTCGCCACGGCGCCACGCACCCACGGCGGCGCCGCCCGAATACCCTCGCGGCCCTCGGCGCCCTGCGCGACGACGCTCTCATCACGCAAGACGACTGGGAGACCCTCGACACCGCCTACCGCTCACTCACCCATGCCCGCAACCACGCCGCCCTCAAGTCCGGCGTCAGCGCCGACTCCCTCACCCCGTTTCCAGCCGACCTCGCCACCGCTATGGAAGCCGCCCGCGCCGTCTGCCGCCGCGTGTTCTACGGCGAGTAGCGGGAGCGTGAATGCCGCAGAGTTAATTGGGGCCGATTGGTTCAAACGCCGTGAATTTCGTGGAACAGACGGAATGAACGGGAGACACGATTCCGAAAATCTCGATGCGGCTTCGCCGCAAGGGAGGAAGTGAAAAGGGTTAAGAGGAGCCCGGACGCAACGCGCATCGGAACCCAATTCTATCGTACCTGTTCTCGGGTAGGTAGTCGGTCCGGCACGCGCAACGGAAGTTGCCCTCGTCATAGTTGTTCCAGCTGCCGCCGCGCACAACGCGCTTCGCGCCCTTCTCAGGTCCCAGAGGCTCCCGCTCACGGAATATACGATAGGTATCGTCTGCGTACCAATCGGCACACCATTCCCACACGTTGCCCGCCATGTCCAGCACACCGTACGGACTGGCGCCCGCCGGATAGCTCCCGACGGCAATCGGACTTCCGGCATCGCCCAACGCTTTACTTGAGCAGCGGCATTTGGCCGGATCCCAATCGTTCCCCCACGGGTACTTGCGGCCGTCCGTGCCCCGAGCCGCCTTCTCCCACTGAGCCTCCGTCGGGAGGGCCGCGCCCACCCATTTCGCATACGCCACGGCATCGTCCCACGAGACGTTCACCATGGGATAGTCCGCCTTGTCCCAACCCCATGGCGGTTTCGTAGGCATCTTGCGGCCCGTAGCATCACAGAACTTTACGAACATCGCGACCGTTACCGGGTTCTTGTAGATGTAGTAGTCGTCCAGCGTGACTTTGTGGGCCGGATGGGAATCCTGCATCCACGTTTCAGGGTCATTTGATCCCATGATAAACTCGCCCGCCGGGATCAGGATCATCTCGGCGCCGTCGGCAGGGTTGATTCGGGTCGCTGGCAGTACAACGCGGGTGTCGTGTGGAAACTCGACCAGGGGGCCCCGCTGTGGCTTGACGGCCTCCGCGCCGGACGATTCCGCAGGCGATTGTGCCACAACAGGATGGTCGATGCTGCTGTCGACCGTCGTTGTTTCACCGCCAAAACGGTAGATATCCCCGAGTTTCGGTTTGGGGTTCTTGATCTGACCGGTCAAATGCCGGTAGAGATCCTCGTAGCCGCGGTCCTTGAAATCGAACGCTGTGACTTGAA
>JBKQWH010000295.1:0-6440 GCA_052139635.1 Capsulimonadaceae bacterium | reverse complement strand
GTAGATGCGCGGATCGTCCCGGAAGATACTTACGGCCGCTTGCAGGTCGATGACGGCTTGCCGCAAACTTGGCGCTTTACTATAGGGGGATGGTTCTCAAATTCCGCGCGAGGAGGAAATCAAAATGGCGATCATGTCAGCGCTAATGTTAAAAGTGCGGCCGGGCAAGGAGAAGGACCTGCTTGAACTGCTGAAGACGGTCAAGAAGGCCGTCGAGCGCGCCGGCGGAACCTATGCGGTACATCGTGAGGTGTTCGGCCCGCAACCCAACAATATTGTCGCGACCGCGGCCTATCCCGACTGGGGTCATTTGTCAAAAGTCAGGTCCGACCCCGAACTTCAGAAGTTAATGGACAGACTCAGGAGCACTTCCGATCCGGCTGCGGAGGCGGTGACGAGCGCGGTATTCGAGGACGTCGCGATCTGACGGGCGGGCAGGGGTGACCCCTGCACTCAGCATTAAGGCCGCGCTCCGTTGTCGCGCGCGTCCCCTGCCAATGGCCTAGTACTGTGCTGCGGCCACATCAACCTGAACGTGGAGTAGAGTGAAAGTATGAAACGATTTGGATTAGCGATCGGAGCGATCATGGCGATGGCGACCATCGTGCTGAACTTCGGCGTCAACGCTAACGCGGCTGGCAGTGCAAAGGACGAAATTACCGCGGTCGAAAACAAGGCTATCGCTGCGACCACCACCGATGAGGCGATGAAGTATTTCGATGACAACATCGTCCTCTACGATGTTTTCCCGGGGCTGCAGTTCAAAGGGGCCGCCGCGGTTCGAGCTCATGAAGACGACTTCTTCAGCAATGCCACCGACGTCAAGGGCGAAATCGTCGAGCTCGAGGTGGTAACGGACGGCAAGATGGGGATGGCACGCAGCATTCAGCACTTCACCTGGAAGGACAAAGCCGGCAAAGCTCAGGAAGCTACGCTCCGCGTGACCGACGTTTACCACAAAGTCCACGGCGAGTGGAAAATTTTCCATTCCCATGTCTCGGCACCAGTGGATCCGAAGACCGGCCAGGGCCAGATGAATCTAAAGTCGTAAGGCCAATCGGCCGTAATACTGGCCAGCCGTGCCAACGGCCCGGGGTGACATCCTTCGGCTTCGCTCAGGACAGGCTCTGCACACAGTGATCGGCTGGGATCGATAGGCAGGCAAGCGCCGGGCGGCGATCTAATTTGATCCTTTTAGCCGGTCTTGCCCTTCTCGGCCATGGAGCGACGATCCCACAGGAGTATCTGATAGTCATCGGGGTCGCGCAGTTCGGCACCATAGCCCCAGAAGTAGTTACCCGGTGGGTTGATGAACGGGACGCCTTTTGCTTGCAGCTCTTTGAATTTCGTGTCCACGGAATCGATCTGAAAGTACAGCGAGCATTTGGCTCCCGCCAACGCTATTTTTGACTCATAGAGGAAAATCCCCATGCCCTCATAGTCTTGGAGCGAAACTGTCTGACGCTCTGGAACTTCAAACTCGACCTTGAAGCCGAAATTCTCCGTGTACCAGTCGCGCGACCTTTTGTAGTCCGTGACGGGGAGATTCATGTGATCGAACTTGACCACTGTGCGCCCTCCTCTAGTATGCAGAAATTCTTTTTTGGCTGCCTTGAATCAGTCGCTCGACCGACCATACCCGATTCGTTTCCGGTCAGCCTATCAACAACACGTGGACAGTGGTTTCAGTTTGATTTTGCAGCCGTTGAAGCGGCTGGCTGACTTGGAGATCCCGGCGGTGTCGTGCGACACGGATTGCGCTTACGCGGGCTGCGGGGCGGGCGCCTCGAGGCCGGCCGCGGCTCCGCTCTTGCGGGTGGCGTAGCGGCTGAGCAGCCTGACGACCGCGGGCGTGACTTCGTGGATAGCCTCGCGGCGGAAGCCGACGACCTCCGGACCGCGCGCGCGCATCATCCCGAGCATCGAGAGCCGCAGCAGCGCCGCGACCGCCTGGCAGTAACGGAAGCGCTCGAACTCGATCGGCGCCATCGCATGGTAGAGCGGCATGTACAACGCCGCGAAGCTCGCGCGAAGCCCGTTGCCGACCACGTTGTCGCGCATCCATCGCGGGTTTTCCAGCGCGGACGAGGACAGAATCACGGCCGTCATCGCAGCGTCGAGATGGCGATCGCCGACATCGGCGTTCACCCAGTCGATGACGCCGGTCACGCGCATCCCATCCACCATCACGTTGAGCGGATGATAGTCCATGTGCAGCAGCGAACTCGGGCTGTGGCGAAACCGGGCTGCGCGTTCGGCAACCAGATTGAGCGCCTCGCGCAGACCGGGCAGCGGGCCGGTCTCGACGCGATTGGCGATGATCGCAAGCACGCGATCCAGCAGCGGGGAGTCGGCGCCGGCGCCCGCGATGGGCGCATATGCGCGCGGAATCTCGCGCAGGCCGGGGCCGGCGGGATCGAGCTTGTGGAGCCTCGACTGCGCGCGGACGAACGAAAAAAATGCCATCGAGAAAGTCTTTAACGAACTCGGAAAGCTGCGGATCGTGAACAGCGTACCGCCCGCCAGCCGCTGCATAATGAGGAACGGCGCTCCCAGGGCGCGATGATCGGGCTCGAAGGCGTAGGGGCGCGGGACGCAATAGCCGGCGGCGAACAGGCGATCGATGGTTGCGTATTCGCGGGCGCCTTTGGCGTCGGCCTCGGAGCCTTGATAGAACCGCAAAACCATCGATTGGCCGGCCCGGATGGCCGCGAACGCCTTCGACGCCGCATCGAGCGTGAACTCGAAGACGGTGGTTTCCCATCCGCTGGCAAGCACACTAAGACGCGAGACCGGTGCGCCGAGGTACGCGGACAGGCGTTGCTGAATGTCGTCGCGGTCGAGCATCGGATACGGTGCGGACGGAGAATCCGCCCGAACCGCAGCGTAATACAGGCGGGGAAAAGTCGCAACCGAACTGACACGCGTGTCAGGTAATGTGGATCAGCGCATCGAGCGAGGCATGAAATGTTGCTGGGTTCCAGTGGGCGGCGGCGCTTCGGCCGGCGGCCGGGACCTCGGCGCCATCTTGAGTGTCTCGTTGGGGAGCGTCTGGCCGTCTTTCTGGAAACGTTGCTGCACGATCGACGAAAGCAAGGGTCCGCTGCGATTGCCGAGATCGATCGCAACTTCGACCGACAGCCCCAGCCGCAGCGGTTTGTCCTGGGGCTCGGGCGCGTCGATAACGACCTTGACCGGCACCCGCTGCACGACCTTGACCCAGTTGCCGGTCGCGTTCTCGGGCGGCAGCAGCGAGAAGGCCGCGCCGGTGCCCATGCTGATCGAATCGACGTGTCCGCGGTAGGTGTAGTCGGGATAGATGTCGGCGACGATCTCCGCCTTTTGGCCGACGCGCACGTCGGTGAGCTGGGTCTCCTTGAAGTTCGCCGTGATATAGAGCCCGCCGAGCGGGACAACCGCCAGCAGAGGCTCTCCGACCTGGACGCGATTGCCGACGTGGGCTGTCTTGTGAGTCACGATGCCCTGGAACGGCGCGGTCAGTTTGGTGTAGTCGAGATCGAGCTTGGCGGCTTCCAGAGCGGCTTCGGCCTGCTGCACGACCGGGAGTGCATAGCGCGAATGGCCGTCGTTGCGCGATCCGAGGGCCGCCCGGGCCTGGGTCAATTGATGCTCCGCCAGCGCTTCGTCGGCCATCGCGACGCGCAGCGCGGTGTTGGCCTGATCGTATTGCTCGATGGAGACGACGCCCTGTTCCTTCAACGACTTGGCGCGCACGAAATCGATTTGCGCTTGCTTGAGCTCCGACACTGTTAGCGCCACACCCGCCCGCGCCGCATCCACCATCGCGTAGAGCTCATCGACGGATTGCCTGGCGCGCTCGAGCTGAGCCTGGGCCTGCTCGACACGGACGTCGAAGTCGCGCGGATCCAGGGTCAACAGCAACTGGCCTTCCCTAACCGTCCAGTTGTCCTCGACATAAACATTGGTGACGGTGCCGGCCACCCGCGAGGAAACCAGCGCGACGGTACCGTCAACGTAGGCGTCGTCGGTGCTGACGTGGCTCTCGATGTTGCGATAGTAGCGATAACCGGGAATCGCAGCGGCGGCGGCCACAATGATCGCCACTGCCAACAGGACCCGGCGTACGAGCTGCGAGTTCATACAATGATTTCAGAGGCGGGAAGGTCTAGGTACGTTTTCGAATGGCTCGCTCACTTCTTACAAAGGCTAACTATGACGAATGCGGGAGGCTGTCAAACGAACCGGGACGATCGCGCGCGGCTTCGACCGAGCCGCAGATATGCGAGCGAGTCTCGCAGCCGCCGCGGCGTTGACTCAAGCGGGCGCGCCAGTCATGGCTCGCGAATCGTCGCGTTGGGGCCGTTAACGACGGTTGCCACCACGGCGCCGCCGAGCGTCATGTTGAGATCGAAAACTGGGTACTGCCCATTTCCGAAAAAGGTGGCATCCACCTTTCCGTCCGGGCTGTCGAACAGGATCAAGGTCGGCGCGCGTGCGGAGATCACGAATCCGGTGGTGGTGTCCTCGACCAACGCGGTGTAGCGCTGAGTGGCGGGACCGGCGGCGAAAATGCGCAGGTCCGGAAACGCCGGCGATGAGATCGAGCTCAAGGTACCGCCGGCCTGCACCGACACGGTGCCAAACGGTGCGCTGGTGGACTGAAGTTCCTTCACTGTGCCGCCGAGGAGTATTTCGACACTCAGCAGGTTGGCGTTGCTGGTGGTTTTAGTCGCGATGACCCGAGCCGGCAGGACGTTGTTGCAGATTACGACGCTTAGCGGGACGTTGCCCTGAAACGACCACGACGATTGCGCGTCGGATACGGTCGCGGAAAATGGCGTGCCGATGGTGCCGAGAATTTCGTACGATGCCAGCGCCGGGCCATTGGGCGTATTACCGACGCTGCCGGAAAATCCAGTCTGGTTGTTGCAGGCCGCGACTGAAAACGCCAGCGCGGCGCCGAGCGCGCTCATCGACAAAGTTCGTACGAAACACCGCATCGCCCGCCGCGCCATCACTGGGGTATCGACTGGATTACGTCGTTGCAGATGCCGGGGCATGAGCCGTCGGGATTCGTGCAGGTGGTCGGGCACTTTACATTTGGTGTCGCAGTCGCGACCGGGGTCGGGGTCGAGGTCGGAGAAGGCCCTCCCGTCGCAGTCGCGGTCGGCGTCGGACTGCGGTATAGCGGAGGCGGCGGAATCGTCACGGTCACCGTATTGGTGTCAAGCACGGGTGAAGGCGCCGCACTCGGCACCGCCGAATAAGCGGGTACTGGCAGTTGGAGCCTTTGCAGCTGATAAGTATCGGCAGGAACGCAGAAGGCATAACTGTTGCTCGGGCTACCAGTCGTCACATTCTGCACGGGAGCATTTGTTATCTGCACGTTATCTTTCGACAGGACGACCGAGGTGCCGAGGTCCGCGTTGGCGACACCACTTGGACCGCCCGTCACGCTGCCATGACCGACGCAGTCGATCGTTTGGTCGACGGGAAAAGTCGCCGTCGTTGTATCGCACAGTCCCGGAGCGGAGGGGGGCGCCGGCGCCGGAACGCCTGCCAGCACCGCAGTGGTGTGCCCCTGAAACGGATCGGAGACGCCCTGATAGAGATCGATCGTCGAAGCGAACAGATCAAAGCCCTCGGGAACGGTATCCGTAGTCGGAACATTCAGCGTAAAAGAAACGCAACTATATGGCGGAGGTCCCGGGCAGGTGCCGACGTTCGAGTGCGTGACGACCAGCGGCATCGAGAGAGCGCTTTCAATGTTGTTGGTTCCGGTGTCCTCGGCGAATACCTGGACCAGCGTGGTCTGCCCCGGATTTGGCGGTGTTATCGGGATAGTGCCGCTGATGTATCCCGTGCCCAGCGCGAGGTCACACGTGTCAAAAGCGGTGCCGGTGGCGCTAGTGGTGCAAGTGCCGCCGGTTTTGCCCGCGCTCGGAATTGTCTGGACGAATAAGGAATCGTAACCCGGCGCGCTGATCTCCATCGCATAGCTGCCCTTTTTCGGTGGCACCGGAATGTTGGCGAACTCAGCGGGAATGGTGGTCGTCCCCGGCAGGGGAAAGTCGCCTGCGTTGTCGGTATTCGCCGTCGCGACAGCGATGCATTGGTCGGGGTTGTCAATACAGAAGGATGCCGGTGTTACCGGTGGCGTGATGGTGACGCTATCGGGTGGAACCAGCAACTGCACGGTCGCACCGGCAATTGCCTTTGTCGCGACACAATTATCGCTGATCGCACCCGTGATTTGGCCAAGGGTCTGGTTCCCTTTGGGTTTGAAGTCCTGTGAGAGCGACATCGCCGGATATAACGGCGGCAATCGCGCCGCCCCGTAGGTTACATGCCCAGCACGGCCGGCAACACGCACTTCGCCTGCAGGACACCGCCGACCATGCGGAGCATCATGGAAACGACATTCCCGCCGACCAGCGAGCTGACGAGGAACAGAATGG
>JBKQWH010000294.1:0-28481 GCA_052139635.1 Capsulimonadaceae bacterium | reverse complement strand
CTATCGTCTACGGCGCCGCCTCCGCCGCCCTCATCGACGCGGCGGAGTATCGAAAGCACATGTCTCCGGAGGAGCGGGTGAACGACATCGCCAGAATGAGCGGAACCGCAATCACCAGTGTCGCCATCTGCTGCTTCACCGTCCTGGTCGCGATCACCTACCCGCCGTTACTCTTCTTCGCCCTGGCAGCGTTCGTGCCGCTGGCAGTCATCGTGTGGATCTTCAGCGCCCGTCCGCAGCGCCCTTCCCGGAAAGAGAAGGACGTTGGGTCCAGGACCTGAGTTTTGCGCGCAATGGAATCTTAGAGACTATCGTGGCCTGTGTTCTTCCCAGTCCATCGCATCCATACGGTCCATCGCGTCCATGTCCATTCATCTCATCGTCATTTTGCAGTGGCGTTGTCCTCGGCGAGCCGCTCTGCGATGAGGGATGGGTTCAGGCGCTGTGCGGTTGCGAGGTGCTCGGCTGCGTCGCCGGCCTGCCCAAGCCGAGAGAGGGACTGATAGAGGACGTATTGCGCGTTCGGATCGTCCGGATCGAGCGTAACCGCCTTCTCGGCGGCTGCGGCCGCATCCTGCCAGGCTCCCAGTTTCGTGTCGGTGTACGCCAGGTTTCCCAAAGCAGGTTCCAGGTCCGGTTTCAGCCTCAGCGCGGCCTCGAACTCGTCGCGCGAATCGGCGTACCGGTTCTCCATCCCGTAGGCGGACGCGAGCGAGCTATGCGATTCCGCATCGTTGGGATCGAGCGCAACAGCCTTCTGTAACACGGGGACGGCGTTGCCGGGCTGCCGGAGCGAGCGGTACAGCGTACCCAGGTTCTTGTACGCGGCCGGGTTATCCGGGGCAATCGCAATTGCCCGCTGCAGCGCCGCCGCTGCCCGGTCGAGTTCCCCGTCGTTGGCAAGCGCGATTCCCAGGTCCCCATAGGCGACGTAGCTGTTCGGGTTGACCCCGAGCGTGTGACGGCAGAGTGTGTACGTGTTTCGCCAGATCGCGCACTGCTGATACGAAAGCTCCGTCAGAGTCGCCAGCCACACGCCCACGGCCACGAACGCGACTGCGGACGAGCGCCGGCTCAGCCCCCACGCGAGCAGAAGCGCCGGCCCCAGCATGGCGACATACGCGTAACGGTCGGCCACGGTCGAGTACATCTGGAACATGAATGGGACCAGGCCCAGGACAGGCAGCAGCGCCAGAACAAACACCAGAAGTCCGGCCGCCGCGACTGGCAGACGTTTCCAAACGGCGGCAATTGCCGCGGCCACGGCCACAGGTGTGAGCAGGGTCAAGGGGGCCCATTTCTGGTGCGCAAGCCACATCGGAGTTCGGCCGTAATCGGGACCGAGGCCGATCGGCGCGAAGAACTTGCCGATGTAGAAGCCGAGTGCGTCCGCCGCGGTGATCACGCCTGAGACTCCGGTGTGGTGCAGTTGGGCCGGCAGCGGTTGCGCGGTCTGCGTCTCGTGGACAATAACTGCGGCGAGCACCACCCATCCGCACAGGACCGGAGCCGACTGCCGTATTGGGCGCCTCAACAGGAGAGCGTCGAGCAGAAACATCAGGACGGGAAAGATGACCACGTTCGGCTTTGCAACCATCGCGACGATGAACAGGGCCGTTGCGACGGCGTACCACAGAACACGGCCTGATCCGGCGCCGGCGCCTCGGAAGTATGTGACGGACGCCAGCAGGGCGAACATCGTGCTCAGGGTGCCGCGCGTCTCGGAGATCCACGCGACGCTTTCAACCTGCAAGGGGTGAACGCCGAACAGGAGAGCTCCGGCGGCGCATGCCCCGTCGTGCTTCACAAATCGCCGCAGTAGGAAGAACACCAGAGCGACGTTCACCAGGTGCAGGGCGACTGTCGCTTCATGGAACGGCGCTGGATTGAGCGCAATTTGCTTGAACCCGGGAAGTGTCACCGGCTGCTGCGTGCGCGCGATCCAGGTCATGATCGACCAGAACGTGTAGCTGACCGGGATGTACAGGTACTCGTACGGCCCTGTCCAGAAGCGTCCGATATCCGGGGTGGGATACAACCACGGGTTCTTGAGGATATGCTCCTCGTCGTCCCATTCCACGAAGCTGAAGCCGGCGGTTCGGGCGAAGACCAGTAGCGTAATGACCACGGCGACAACGACAGGCCACCAGGTGAAGCTCGGCGGGCGCGCCGCTGTGTCGGCCTCGCCCGGACGACCATTTGAACGCAGCGGCCTGACCGGTCGTAATGGCGCAAGATTGTCGATCGGCTTTCCCGCCGTGGCGTCGGTCTGCGCCCGTCGCCGCTCTCGGGACCGATTGCGGCCGGTTCTCGACATAGAAAGGATCTCCTTCCGGGCAAAATTCCTGGTTAGATCTACTTTCGAGCGAATGCTGGGTTTCTCGGCTAGTATAACACATTTGAGGCCAAGGAACTTCGACCGACCGTGTCGAAACAGGGGATTATGGATAATCGATGGGACCCGGAAATTGAGGTCACGCCGGCGCTGGCATGCCGACTGATGGAATCACAGTTCCCGTCGCTCGCGCCGGCCACGGCGATTCCGATGGGAGCCGGCTGGGACAACACGGCGTTTGAAGTGAACGGCGCGTATGTGTTTCGATTTCCGCGCCGGGAGGCCGCCTTGCTCGGCCTGCGCTTCGAGGCTGCCGTGCTGCCGTCGCTCGCCCCGCGGATGCCAGTCCCGATCCCCCACCCCGAGTTCTTCGGAGTCCCGGACCCGGCTTACCCGTTCCCGTTCGTGGGATACCGCAAAATCGACGGCCGCACCGCGTGCAGCATGGCCCTCACGGACGACCAGCGTGCGGAGTCGGCAGTCCCGCTTGGCCGATTCTTGCATGACCTGCATCAGATCGAGGCAGTCGAGGCCGAGTCCATGGGCGCCGTTCCCGACTTCCAGCGCAAGGCCGACACGGCCTACCACGCCCCGCGCCTGCGTGATTATCTCCGTGAACTGACGGCGAAGGGACTGCTCGACAGGCCCGAGCGGTTCGACTTCATCCTCGACGGCGCCGCCGATCTGCGGCACTTCCGCACGACCCTCACCCACGGAGACCTCTATATCCGCCATATGCTCGTGAACGACGCCGGGGTGCTCTGCGGTGTGATTGACTGGGGCGATGTCAACATCGGAGATCCGGCCGCCGACCTCTGCATCGCTCATTCGGCGCTTCCACCGGAAGCCCACGCTGCATTCCGCGATTCGTACGGCCCGATAGAGGACGATACCTGGCTGATCGCCCGCTTTCGCGCCCTCGCCTACGCCGCCACGCTGCTCGACTTCGGTGACGACACCCGCGACGTCGACTTGCTCCGCGAGGCGTCGACGATTCTTGCCTATCTCGATCGCGGGGCTCCGTGAATGTCCGGTCCGCCTATATCATCCTCGTCGTCGACCCCATGTCGATGCAGCGACAGCAGGGGTTCGACATACGGCCACGCCGCAGCCGACGCGGCGGACTTGTCGATGTGTCTGCGGGCACAAAGTGGGGTTATCCGCCGCGAATGCTCGACGTTATTGACGCTCAGCCTGGGTTGTTGGTGGTACCTCAGGCTATCGGACTTCACGTCGTAAGAAGTGTCCGCGCCAGGTTCGCCAGTCGTCGGGCGTCGTGGTCCACTCGGCATAAACGGTAAGTCCTCGATAGCACGAGGGAAGGCGAGAGAAGCTGACGAGGCCGGCGTGGATGCCCAGCAAGGCCGTGCGAAGGTTCTCAGAAGAACCGAAGCCGCGCCGATAGGGTATAACAAAAACTGTGGGGTTTATGTTAAGAACAAGGACACCTGCGGAGGTCAAAGAATGGCAGCTGTGACCATTTCTCTGCCCGATTGCAGCCGGGCAGACGATCACAATCAGCATACCCTGCAAGAATCTATTCGATCCGATAGCCGTTGGGCAGCTTACGGCCATTAAGAACCGCCTGGTCGAGGAGAACTGGTGATGCGGACATTTGAGATGCCATTCCAAACAACACGAGGCGCTCTCGAGCAAACGCTTGTCGCCCTTGGGTATCGGCCCACCTACGGCAAGAACGAACTAGGGTTCCCTTTCGTTGCATACCGGCACGACGAAAGTGGTGCATCCGTAGCGATGCGGTCCGTACCGGCTAGTGAAGCCCTTGATCCTGTTGACTGTTTGGCGTCGGAGCACTCCGTCGAATGGTGGGGCATCGCCGACCACGACACCTTCTACCGCCTACTCCGAGAAGCGACACCTGGCAAGTCATCCGCACCCGTCAAGGTGCTAGCCGCATAGATGGGTGCTCGCTATGATTGTCGATAGAACTATCGAGACCACATATGGTGAGTCGGACCAAGCCCTCTCGGAGCTTGGGTTCGAGAAATCTCGTGGCACAAACAATTTCGGCCTGCCTCTCGTCGTCTACGAGAACACAGTGTGCGACGCAGTCATCTCTTTACCCTTTGCCGGATTTCCAGGAACGATTACTTAAGCTTGCGAGGGACGCGGGTCACATCGGATGAGGCTACGGCGATGTCGTCGTGGAGATGATTGAACCATTGGACGAGCAGTACACGTCTCCCGGGCCCGTGGACGCCCGCCATCGATCGAAACGGTACGCCCTGAATAGGCCCGGAGTAGCTCAAGCCGGTGCAGAATTCACCGTAATCGCACCAATCAAACCCGTCTATTGACACAGTGTTCCGGTCGAAAGTGAGGGTGGTAAAGATAGCTTGACAGCATATGCAGGGTATGGTAAGATAACGCCATAGGGTGCTATGATAGTGCCGGAATGACATTCGTTTGACGCGAGAGGAGGTAACACTATGGATCATTCGTCTACGGATTCTAGTGGGTATTCAATGATCTGTTCGCCTCCGGTGAGTTCGACTGGTACAAGTTACAACACGCAGAAATCACCGGGCGTGATTGCCCGAGAAAAGGCGCGCGCGTCGTTTAAGAAGTCTGAACCCGGAGCGCTGGAAAAGTTCTGGGAAACCAGCCCGATCGCGCGCGGCTCTTTGTTTTCTGATTTCCATGAAGAAGAATAACGGCTAAATGAGCCTCTACTCGATGGATCGAGAATCCGGTTTTAAGCGAGTGTCCGGGCAAGTGATTGTGCCGGACACTTCGTATTTGATCCCGCTTCGCGCAAAGGACTACTACGATCAGGACATCCGAGAGGAAGTACTGAATTTCCATGATGCCGTTAAAGATAGTGTTGAATTCTTCATAAATGTGACGATACGGCACGAACAGCTCCGGGACGTTCGTGAACGGTACGTCGTTTTAGCCATTCAGGAATTAGTCAAATCGAACAAGCCGATCGAAGCTAGATATCGGTCACTTGATAAGTTTAAGGATGACATTCGACCCATTGACGATATCATCAAGGCGAACTCTGAATTTCTGTTCAAGCACCATATCAAGGCTAACGATGAAGCGCTTATCCTTAAGTATCTCACGGCCGATATAATGGCCGAATATATGGAGTTCGAATCGGCATCCGACCTAACCTATATGTCTGGTGGCTGGCCCGATTCGTGGAATAGTCTTGGTCAGTTGATGAATGCTTCCTATATGGAGCCAACGGATGCGATGATCCTTAACTTCGCAAAGTATATAGAAGCACAAGCGATCTTGACCTGCGACGTTGGCTTTGCCGTTGCGTCTCATGAAATCGACGTGTATATGCCAAGCAGGCTGGCGAGACATTGTAGGGGTAGATACAATCCAAGTTAGAACCATGGAGTATTTTTGCCAGGTTTGTTGGTATCCGGATTTGCGGCGTCCCCCTAAGAATGACCTGATATGTCCGTGCTGTGGCACTCATTTTGGGCTCGACGACGATGAGACCAGTCATGATGTTCTCAGGGCAACCCGGATTCATTCGGGAGCGCCATGGTTCAGCGACTCGCCGCTCATTCTTCGGTCCGAAGGACCGTCGGGGCTTCGCCTATACCTTGCCGCTGGCATATTGGTCGCCGCTCACTCAGTTGCGCGCTGGCGGCTATGCGCCGACCGTGGCCGATGTCGTGTCGATGGCGTCGAGGAGCGCGGTCGAAAGTGCTGCCTGAACTGCGATCGGTTGGTAGAAAATCTAAGTTGATGTAGTCGCGCGTACTATAATCAGTGCGGGGTGATAATTGGTGATCATGAGCCGCCCAATGAACAGACCCGTGGGTGATTCATAGATTCGGACGCCTACTGGGGACGCTGTCCACTTGAGTGGAGCGCCGTCACGCCCGTCCAGGGCTACGGGCATGGCACCTGGACCACTCGGAACCCGATATTCGAGAGCGCCGTCTTTACATCCGCGCCGCAATCTGCTACAATACGCCATCTCACTATACCACAAGCGGTCGTGCCGTCGTGGGCGACGCACGTCTATATCTTGTGGTCAGGCGACGCTTCATGCCATCGGATTTCGTTCATCTGCACCTGCACTCGGAATACAGCCTTCTCGACGGCGCCTGCCGGATCAAAGATCTGGTCAAGAAGGCCGTCAGCCTCGAGATGCCGGCCATCGGGCTGACGGACCACGGGGTCATGTACGGGTCGATGGAGTTCTATCTCGAGTGCAAGAAGGCCGGCATCAAGCCGCTGGTCGGGTGCGAGGTCTATGTGGCCACCCGATCGCGGCAGCAGAGGGAGAGCAAGAGGCTCGATGATTGCCAGCATCTGGTGCTGCTGGCGATGAACGAGACCGGGTATCGCAACCTTCTCAAGCTGGTGTCGTTCGCGTCGCTCGAGGGCTTCTACTACAAGCCGCGCATCGACAAGGAACTCCTGAACCAGTACTCGGACGGCCTGATCTGCCTCTCCGCATGCCTCGGCGGAGAGGTGCCGGAGCACCTGCTCGACGAGGAGTACGCGAAGGCGCGGCATTCGGCGTCGACCTTCAAGGAGATGTTCGGCGACCGGTACTATCTCGAGGTCCAGGACCATAAGCTCGACAAGCAGCGGATCGTCAATGAGCAGTTGGTCAAGCTATCGCGCGAGTTGCACATCCCCCTGGTCGCGACGAACGATGTCCACTACCTCAACGACGACGATGCATCGCCCCATCAGGTCCTCCTATGCGTGCAGACCAGCACGACCATGGACGATCCCAAGAAGATGAACTACGGGTCCGACCAGTTCTTCTTGAAGAGCCAGAAGGAGATGGAGCAGGTGTTCGGGCACTGGCCCGAGGCGCTGTCGCGGACGCGCGAGATCGCCGACCGGTGCGACCTGAACCTCGAGTTTGGCCGCCTCGGCATGCCCGTGCCGGAGACCCTCCCCGAGGGCATGAACGCGCAGGCCTACCTTCAAAAACTTGCCTTCGACGGCATGCGTGCGCGCTACCCGCAGCTTACCGAGGAGCACGAGGAGCGCCTTCGGTTCGAGCTCGACGTCATCGAGAAGACCGGCTTCGCGCAGTACTTTCTGATCGTGCGCGACTTCGCGAACTTCGCCCGCCGGCAGGGCATCTTCTTCGGCGTGCGCGGCTCGGCAGCCGGCTCGATGGCCTCATACACGATCGGCATCACCGATGTCGACCCGATCCACTACGGCCTCACCTTCGAGCGCTTCCTCAACCCGGAGCGCATCTCCATGCCCGATATCGACATGGACTTCGAGGATTCGCGCCGGCAGGATGTCATCGATTACGTTGTGCAGAAGTACGGCCGCGACCACGTCGCACAGGTCGCAACGTTCGGGACCCTCGCTGCCCGCGCCGCCATCCGGGACTGCGGACGGGCCATGAACAAGCTGCCGCTGACGGAGATCGACAAGATCTGCAAGATGATCCCGACCATCCCGGTGGGCGTGAAGATCGACAAGGCCATTGAGGCGAGCCCGGAGCTGAAAAGCGCCTATGACAACAATGCGCAGGTGCGGGAGCTGATCGACACTGCGAAGCGCCTCGAGGGCCTCACCCGCCACGACAGCGTCCACGCCGCCGCGGTCATCATCTCGGCCGAGCCGCTGATGGACCACACGCCCGTGCAGCGCTCCGACGACGGCATTGGTCTCGTGACCCAGTATCCGGCCGGCATGCTCGAGAAGATCGGCCTGCTCAAGATGGACTTCCTGGGCCTGGCCAACCTGACCATCCTGGCCAGGGCGGTCGCGAATGTCAAGGCGAGCCGGGGGATCGACATCGACGTCCTCCATCTCCCCCTCGACGACCGAAAGACGTACGATCTGCTCGGTCGCGGCGATTGCTCGGGTGTGTTCCAGCTCGAAGGCCAGCAGATGCGCCGCTATATTGCCGAGTTGCGGCCGAACACGGTCGCCGAGGTCGCGGCCATGGTGGCGCTCTACCGGCCGGGACCGATGGCGCAGATCCCGCGGTACATTCGTTGTAAGCTCGGCATGGAGAAGATCGAGTACCCGCACGAAGTCCTGGAACCCGTCCTCAAGGAGACGTACGGCGTCATCGTTTACCAGGATCAGGTCTTGAAGATTGTCCAGGCCATCGCCGGTTTCTCACTCGGTCAGGCGGACATCCTGCGCAAGGCCATGGGCAAGAAGGCCCTGGCTGAGATGGTCAAGCAGCGCGAGAATTTCTTCAAGGGAGCGGCCGCTAAGGGATATGTCACCGAAGAGCGCGCGGTCGAGATATTCGATTTGATCGAGCCGTTCGCCGGCTACGCCTTCAACAAGGCACACGCGTTCTGCTACGCGATGGTCGCCTACCAGACGGCCTATCTCAAGGCGAATTACCCGGTCGAGTACTTCGCGGCGCTGATGGCGACGCAGGCCGACGATACCGATAAGCTGGTCAACTTCATCGACGACGCCAAGCATACCCGCCTGTCCCGCCCCGACGGCACCGTCAAGATCGGCATCGACATCCTGGCGCCGGATGTCAACTACAGCGACTACGGCTTCATCACCGAGGGCGAGGGCATCCGGTTCGGGATGGGCGCGATCAAGGGACTCGGCAAAGCCCCCGTCGAGGCGATCCTGCATGCCCGCGCCAATGGCGGCTACTTCGCGAGCCTGCATGAGTTCTGCGACCGTGCCTGCGGGACGGGCTTGACATCGCGCAGCAGCATCGAGACCTTGATCAAGGCGGGCGCGCTGGGCAGTATCCATCCGGATCGGGCCAGACTGCTGGCCGGCCTCGACGGCGCCATGAACAGCGCGTCGAGCAAGGAGCGCGACCGCAAATCCGGCCAGGTGTCGATGTTCGGCGACGACGAGGGCCCCGGCACGGAGCGCGTGATCCCGCCGCTCCCCGACGCGCCCCCGCTGACGTCGGGTGAACTGATGTCGATGGAGAAGGAGCTTCTCGGCTTCTACCTGAGCGAGCATCCCCTCGACCAGTTCGCGGAGACTCTGCAGCCGCTGGTCACGCACTCGGTCGAGCAGTGTCGCAGCCTCGGTGACCGGGAGGACGTCGTTCTCGCCGGCATCCTCACCAACGTGCGCCCGTACTACACCAAGCAGAAGAACGAGTTGATGTACTTCCTGACGCTCGAGGACAAGACCGGCGGCATCAGCGTCAGCATCTTCCCGCGCGCCGCCGAGAAGCTCGAGGGCGTACCGCAGAAGGACAGCATCGTGGTGGTCTTCGGGAAAACGTCCCACCGTGACCGGATCAACACAACCGTCGACGAGGACGGCAATAGCACCGCCGCCAGCGTCGAGATCGTCGGCGACCGCATCGCCGGCGTCGCCGAAGCCGCGAGCTTCCTCGACAATTCCAAGAACGGCACGAACGGCAGCAGCCCTGTCGTGCCGGAGATCCGCTGCCTCCACATCCGGCTCACCGACCCCGGCAAGGTCAAGCCCCTCCACAACTTCCTCGCCGGCCGCCGAGGCACAAGCCGCCTGCTCCTGCACCTTCGGGAAAACGGCAACGGTCACGAGCGCCGCTTCGAGCCCCGCATCACGGTCGCCCCCGACGAGGACATGGTCCAGTACCTCAAGAGCTTCCTCGGCGACCCGAGGGCGGTGTGGACGGAGTAAGAGGGACGAAAAAGGATGATCGATTGCTACGACTTCGAGCCCGGCAGCGACAGCTACCTCGCCGGCGCGAGGGGCTTCTACTCGGGAGAAATCTCAGTACGCATCGACGTGGATGAGGGAACTCATCCTGATCATTCCACAACAACAAATTGGCCAAATAATGGTTCAATTCGCTCGATCATACAGTTATCGCGGACACGTCCACAGCGTAGGAACTCACGCCTTACTAGGGTCGTACCCATATCCCCACAGACGCATAAGTCCGCGACAGCCGTTGTCGAAATCCGGTTCGAAATCGATCATTTGCACACTTGATAGGACCCAGGACAACTGGTTGACATCGCAAGCTTGGTAAACAACGGGAACGATTCTGCTTTCGAAGCGATCCTGTTGCAGAGCGAACATTAATTCACGCTTCACCCATCTTGACGCGACCGCGCGAGGAGAGAGTACCAGCAGAAACCAATCGCACCGCGTCAATGCTGCCCCAATTTCGTCGTGCCACTGTTGTGCCCCCTGAATATTGGTACTGCTGTACCAGAGTGGTACGTTATGTCCGCGAAGCACTCGAACCAGTCTGGTAACAAAGTCGTGGTCAGCGCTCGAGTGCGAAATAAAAAGCTCGGATGGAAGCATTTCGGCTTATGCGGCCTTCCTGAGTATCTCCGCGATCTGATCCGCGCCACGCTCGATGTCGTCAGGCCCTCCGATGCGCAACACATTCAGGGTTCGAAGTATCCACGGGATTTCCTCGGGTGAGGTGTCTTCCGTTAGCACCGATATCAGACGCCCCTTGTACGCGTGTTGCCCGAGGGCGAACTCGATCTCTCTGCTTTGCCATGGCGATTTCCGGCTCTGGGGAGTAAGAACGACTACCATTGCTTCGGAGTCGTCAAGGGCCTTTGCAATTTGGTGAGCCCAGTTGTCGCCGGGGAGAATCTCGTTATCAGTCCATACCTTGAGGCCATTTTGCTCGAGGTGGCTGCTAAGACTTCGTACAAAATCATTGTCGTTTACGGAATGGCTGATGAATACTTGCATCTTTCGCCCAGGTAGACCGACGAGATCGACGTAAATGAACTAAATCCAGTATACCTTTGGAAGTGGTGTCCGTCAACACAACTCTCGGATCGCGAACAGGTAAGTGCTTCCACGAAGCCAAGATCGGCACGAACGGCACCGGACCGGTTATCCCGGAGCTTTGTCGATGTCTCCACATCCGGCTCACCGACCCCGGCAAGGTCAAGCCCCTGCACAACTTCCTCACCGGCCGACGCGGCACCAGCCGCCTGCTCCTGCACCTTCGGGAAAAC
Source organism: Capsulimonadaceae bacterium (assembly GCA_052139635.1). Classification (GTDB taxonomy): domain Bacteria; phylum Armatimonadota; class Armatimonadia; order Armatimonadales; family Capsulimonadaceae; genus JBKQWH01. The sequence continues at coordinate 17,246 of JBKQWH010000294.1, read as the reverse complement.
GGCCACGCCTCCGAGCGCCGCTTCGAGCCCCGCATCACGGTCGCCCCCGACGAGGACATGGTCCAGTACCTCAAGAGCTTCCTCGGCGACCCGAGGGCGGTGTGGACGGAGTAGGTGGGGGACGGACGAGGATAATCGCGCTCGGTTGCAGCACAACTTCCGCGTTCCATCACCGAATTCCCAAAGTGGAAAACGTGTTTTCCAAAATGGAAACTTTGAGGGTACAATGTATGTGTGCGCATTCTTGGAACAAATATCGTTACCGAATACCTTCGGGCTAATGCAAGCAACCACCGTATTAAAGCAGCGCGATCACAGTACAGAGCTTGGGAAACGATTACTCTGGATGCATCGTGGAACGTCCCGCAAGACGTGCAAAGAGCCCATCCAAAAGCAAGTATCCTGAAAAACTCGCGCGTCGTATTTAACATCAAGGGAAACGACTATCGTTTGGTTTGTGTCTTGAATTATCAAGTCAATCTGGTTGAGATCCGATGGTTCGGCTCACACCGTGAATATAACGAAATTGATGCCGAAAGTATTTAGAACTGGAGAGTTAAGAATATGGAAACAACGATCATTATAGTCGAGAATGACGACGATCACAAAAAAGCAATGGAGCTAATATCGAGTCTGATGTCGGCGACGAGCCATGAGGAACTCGCAAGGCTTAATGCTCAAGCTCGTGAGGTTGAGGCGTACGAAGCCGTGCGTTGGCCGCGAGAGATTGCTACTGTTCCTGAGATTATTGAGTATTTGATGGAACAGCATGATCTCACGCGAGACGATATTGCGCCGATGTTTGGTGGCCCGGGGCGAGTGTCGGACGTATTAAACGGCAAGCGTCCGCTCAGTATGAGCATGGTCAAAAAACTGAGAGAGCGGTTCGGGGTCTCCGCAGATGTTCTGATACCCCGTAACCGTAAAGAGCGTGTTCATGAACTCGCTATCGCGTAACTTAAGATTCTGAAACCAAGGCTGCCGTCGATAGGCGGACGGAGTAGGGGGATGACCCGGATGATCGATTTCTACGACTTTGAGCCCGGCAATGACGGGTCGCTTGCAAGCCCGCTGCGCTCCGCGAACGCGTGGATCAAGCTGCACAATGTGAACGTCATCAATGTCGAGACGGTCCTTGTCCCGGAGTCGATCAAGCCAAAGCACGCCCCCGGCATCCAGCCGAGTCGCTATTCCTTCCGTCTTATGACCGAGGAAGGCACGATCGCTTCGCATCAAGTTATTCGCCTGTGGTATCACGTCGAGCGTAGTTCGGTGGGTTCGGGTGCTGCAGACGACGGCGCGTAATGGACGCATTTTCGCAATCTTAAGGGATAATGAGTATAGGAGCGCGTTATGACCTACAATGTGACTTCGGACCCTGAAACCGAGGCCGCCGTCGCTCGGCGGGCGGCTCGACGTGGCATCAGCGTAGCTGATTACGTGGCCGCGATGGCCTCACAGGCCGTACGAAAACGCTCCCATCGACAGACAACACATCAGCCCGCAACGAAAACGGGGGCGCAGATTGTTGCCGAGCTCAACGCCGAAGGTCTGCTTACCGGTTTGCTTGACTCATAAGGCCACCCTGTTCGGGGAAGGCGATCAACCAATTCGTAGACACGGATTGTTAATGAATTCATATCATCCTGCATATCGTCGCGGGTCATAGCCAACCTTCTTCAGACGGCGGCGTGCAATCGAGCGTTCTTCACCAGTGAAAAGCACATTGTACTTCGGTTTGTGGACCTGATGTTCCATGCTCAGGTCAAGGCGGTCCCATTCGACTAAACGGGTGAATCCCTGCTGCACCTCGGGAGCCGCGAGCAGCTTCTTGCAAGCGTTGACCGTGCCATGTTCGGCGATCATGCGCTTGAAATAGATAGGCACGTAATTGAACTCACGCTTCTGCGTTTCGATGTCTGCCTCTATCTCGGCGCGAAACTGTTCCTCAAGTGTTAGCTGCCCCGTTGCCGTCTCTCTTGGACGGCGGACCTCCAATGATCCGCCATTTGCGCGTTAAGCGAATATACTGCACACTCTTCGCGGTCTGTCAAGTTTGATATGCACCAACAGTAGGTGGGTTATTCGGGCGTAGCGTTGCGCCGATCGCGACCACGGCAGGACAGCCGATCTTAACGGTGTAGATAACGGCCGACGGATTCTTCGCGCGAATCCGGTGGGTGTTGTCCAGGCGATCGTCGCCGATCTCGTAACTCCCGGTTTCCACATCGATGGAAATGAACTTACCGAAGTAGTCGGGTTCCACGAGCGAGCGCAATCGCTCCTGATAGATCGCTTCACCGAGCCGGCCGACTTCTTCCGGCGAATAGGTTGTCATCGTGGACATCTCTTTGCGCTCCTCAACTTTCGGCAATTATACCATCCGCACGACTGACACTGATGGAGGCAACAATACCGCTTCAATATTTCGAGCTTCTCCGCGACCACACGGCTGGCACGACATCCGTTTTGCCGGACCCGCCAAGGTCTCATCCACCAAGGGAACGACGACTTCGACTTAACTCGCTCGGTGAAAAACCGACATGGAAACGCCTCCGCCTTCTGCAATAACCATACTCTTTCCCGTGTCGCTAAATCCGTATGCGCAAAGTGGATCCCCATCGAATATCTTTCGACATTGCTCGAAGGTCTTCTCGTCGAATATGTGTGCTTTTGGTGGGCACAGGATCGCAATATCATGCTGCCAGTCGAAGTGGAGCGCCTTCAGCGTCCAGCCATCGTCGGTAATTCGAAGCAATCCGCCGCCGTTGATACCCGCCGTCCTGATTTCCATGCCGGCCAGCGGTCCGATTCCCTTTACACAAAGCGAATCAATCCAGATGTCTTTATCGACCTCGTACGACCGCGCAAGCCGCTCTCCTGTTCTGCAGTCAAACACACCTCGTCCGGCTGCTGAAACAACCAGCAGATACTCAGTGCCGGGGCCAAATCCAACTTGATAGAGGCCGCCAATCCCGGTATTGAGGGTCAGCTTCCACGGCGCCGAGGGTTTGGTCAACGGATAGCTGCGAAAGCGCGCATCCAGCGTGCGCCCATGTTCGCTCATCTCCTCGACGTCTCGATTTCCATTGCGACGGGAGGGCTTCGGTCGGATCGTAGTGCGCAAATCGGTTATAAATTGGAAAGGATGTCTCATCGAGTACCTAGCCGATGTAACGAAGAAACAGACCTCGACGGAAAACACGTGTCCAACTCAAAGTTCGACGTCTGGCGGCCCGTCGTCTCGGCTGTAGCCCAGCCAGGCCGGCAGGTTCTCCGAACACCAGCGCCGGTACTCCTCCATCGTGTCGAAGGACCGGTAAGGTGCGTCGTCTAAGACCGGCTTGTAGGTGTGGATGAAGGAATTGCGGATGTGCTGCTCGAACGGCCGGCGCGCAGCGGCCTCAAAATCCTCCCAATCCTGGTTTTGTTCCGGGTTAAGCATCAGCGGGCCTCGGCGTCGATATACCATTTATATGCCAGGGTTGTGACCGAACCCGTGTCGGTGGGCAAGTTGTCGAGGAGATGGTTCCAGGAAGACGCATAGTGCACCAGGATCACCAGCCAATCGATCTGGGTTTCCGATTCGATCTGAGCGAGACGTGATCGGGTAACGTCATCCGGCTCGCCAAACTTCTTGGTGCCCAACCACAGGACGGCATCGCGCTTATCATGCACCGTGCCTGACGGCGCGAAGAGCGCAACGCTCGCGGCAATGCCCGCTGCGTAAACTTCCCGATATATGCTCGACTCCCTCATGTTCATTTTGGTCGTGGCCTCCAACACGGTCTCAAACCGATGATCACGGACCTACTGGGTCATCAGGTCATTCCAGGTAGTTGCATCGAGCATGTGATCTGCAATCCAATCGAGCCGACCCGACGAGTCAATCTGGTTGAGAACAGATCGGATACTCGCATCCGGCTCGCCGAATTTCTTGGAGCCGATTCGAAGAATAACGTCACGCTTGCCGCGAACCTCGCCGACCGGGATGCCGAGGGCCTTAATTTGTTCTACAATGGCGGAGTATTTGCCGGACTCCTCCCAGTGATCAAGTCGTTCCATCAACCAATCATCGAAATCATCATCGGGAGGGGCGGGATTGAACCCGTATCTCTTGCTCCAGCCGACGGGCATGTCCATTCCACTGGGCAGATTGTCCAGGAGATGAGTCCAGGAAAACGCGTCAAACACCAGAAGCACAAGCCAGTGGATCTGGGTCGTCGATTCGATCTGCGCGAGACGTGATCGGATATGGTCGTCCGGCTCTCCAAACCTATGGGTGCCGACCAGAAGGACCGCGTCGCGCTCGCTAAGGGACGTGGGAAGCCCATTGACTTCTGCGATCCCTTGAACCATACCTTCCACGTAAATGGCCCGATATGTCGTTGACTCCCACATGTTACCAACTACCCAATGGTTCGACGATTGCATCGATTATACCATCCGCGCCGAGGCCGCGGGATCTCGATCACTCGAAGGTATGATAGAGCCAGTCTACGATCGGAGGAACGATATGCCGTCTTCTAGCTTGGAAGGTTTGACTCTGCACGTGGCGAACTTAGAAAAGTCGGTCGAGTTCTACTCGAAGGTCCCCGGGGCGGAGCTCGTGATGCAGTTCCCGGGACAGTTCGCCATGTTCCGGATTGGCAAGGGGCGTCTCGGTCTCTTGCAGCACTCCGGCACGAAGTTTCATGTGGAAATCGAGACCGACGACCTGGACACGATGCACGAGGAACTGATCGCCGCCGGGATTGTGCCGGACGAGCCGCCGACGGTGCGCTCGTGGGGTGAGCGCGACTTTCGCGTGACCGATCCTGACGGCAACATGCTGGAGTTCGGCACCGCGCACGAGTAGTTGATGCTCGAAATCATCGACAAATCCGCTACCCTGCGTGCGCCGCGATAATGCCGGCCGCGACGGCGCCGCCATTGGTGGCAAAGGCGGAATCGTCGATCCTGGCGCCCAGGGCGGCGTCGAGTGCAGCGGCGAGGTCGCCGCGCTGGAGCGTCTCGTTCGGGATGCGCACGCCGCCTCCCCAGCGGTCGATCGCTTCAACAAGCGCGGGATACTCGACGAACTGAGTCCGCGGGACGTAGACCAGGGGAACACTGTTCGCCATGCATTCGGAAATGATCCCGGATCCCGGCTTCGACACCACCACATCGACCGAGGCGGTGATGTCGGCCGGCGGCCACTCGCTGCGCGGCAGAACGACGACATTCGCAGTTTCGACGGGCGGCGGCTCATAGGTCACGAATGTCCAGTCGGGGATTCGAGCGATCGCGTGCCAGTCGATGTCGAGGCCCCAGAGGCCGATGTACAACAGAGCAAGGCGGTCGGACCGCCGTGGCGAACCGACGTGCTCGACCAGATGAGGCCGCATGGAGCAGCCCTTCCGGGCCACAATCGGGATGTGCTCCACCCGTGAGAACAGCGACTCGACCGTGGGAGTGGCCATCGGCGTAATCATCGCCAGACTCGCAGCGGCGTACTCCCCGGCTATTGCCGCCAGAAGCTCCTCGTCTTCCCCGGTTCGAGCGTATTCCCGGTAGATGTCGTGCCAGGTGAAGTTCGCAACGGCTATGCCGGGAATACCGGCCTGCGCCGCAACGCGCAGGGGAAACGGAGGGATGTCCGCAACAACCACGTCGACCCCTTCCCGGTGCAGAAACGCAACCTCATCGGACAGTGCATCCTGGTTACGCCGGTGAATCTCGGCGTACTTCTCCAGCGTCTCGCGCGCCAGCACGGTCACGCTGTCGCTCTGCAGACACCCGCAATCGAACTCCGCCGGCCGATAGCGAAACTCGCGGGTCAGCTCCTCGCGAAATAATCTCTCCGGCACGAGGCTTCGGATGACGACTTCGAAATGGGGAGGGAGGGCTTTGATGACCTGGGCGGATCGAATCGCGTGGCCATATCCGTGGCTGGTGGAATAATAACAGACAGTCGGCATTAGCTTCTCCGGTGCACCTGCGTGGCGGTTGCCTGGTCGAGGGGCCGCAGCACAATATGGTCGACATTGACATGCGGTGGGCGGGTGACCGCCCAGACAACCGCGTCGGCAATGTCGCCTGCCTGAAGCGGGGTCATCCCGGCGTACGTGCGCGCTGCGCGTTCGGCGTCGCCGTCAAACCGCACAATACTGAACTCTGTCTCCACCATCCCCGGGTCAATCTGCGTCACCCGAATCGGAGATCCGAGGAGCTCCAGTCTCAGCGTTTCGGTTACGGCGGACAGAGCGTGCTTTGCGGCCGTATATCCGGCTCCTCCGGCGTAAACCTCGAAGCCCGCAATCGAGCCAATATTGACCACGTGGCCGCGGCCGGAGCGGCCGAGAGCCGGAAGCAAGGCTCGGGTCATGCGCACTGTGCCGAGGACATTCGTCGCATACATTCGCAGCCACCGTTCATCGTCGGCCTCAGCAATCGGCTCCAGCCCGAGCGCCCCACCCGCGTTGTTGACCAGGACTGCCACGCTCTCCAGGCGGGAAGCAAATTCCTCGACACTTCCGGCATCGGCGACGTCGAGATACGCCGCTCCCCCGCCGATCCGGCAAACCAGAGTCGATAAACGGTCGAGCCGACGCGCCCCCAACACCACTGCAAATCCCGCCCGTGCGAGCGCCTCAGCGGTGGCAGCGCCAATGCCGCTACTCGCGCCGGTTACCACGGCGATCGAATTATCCTCCATGGTAGAAACCACCTCACGTACCGAATGGGAGTATTCACGATAATTACGAGTTAGCACTTAATGTTACAACCGTGGACAGTTGTAATCGCCAGCGATGGCCTCCCCGCTTGAGGGCCGATCCCCTCCCCATGTAATACCACAACTCGGAACCGGAACAATCCGTTCCAGCAGCGACGTGTCAGACACGCAGTTGCGTTTGCGGCACACCGCGGGCTCCTTCCGATATCCGGCAAACGTAAGTTTCGAGCGTACTCTGATATGCCTGCATGTAGCGGGTCGAAATCTCGGTCACGAACGCCGCGGCGGCATCCGGTCGCACCAGGTTTATGCTGCAGCCGCCCCACCCGCCTCCGGTCAGTTTAGCGCCGTAGCATCCATCGATAGCCGCGGCAAGCGAAACGAGAGTATCAATCTCCGGAGTCGAGTTTTCAAACAAGTCGCGGCACGATTCGTGACCTTCCAACAGCAGGCGGCCGGCATGGTCGAAATCCCCGGACCGGACGGCGGCGGACATCGAGAGCACGCGCCGGTTCTCCTCAAAGATATGCCTCGCTCGCCTTTCCAGGGGCTCGGGAAGCGTATGCCTCCGGGCGCCAAACTCCTCGTATGAAACCTCTCGAAGGGTTGATTCTCCGAAATGGGCCGCAGCAGCCATGCACTCGGCTCGCCGAAGGTTGTAATCGCCCACGGCAAGCGCGTGCTTGACACCGGAATTGCAGACGACCATCACGACATCCGCACCGGCGAGAGGAACACTCTCGTGCTGCATGGAGCGACAATCCAGTCGCAGGAGGCACTGGCTCTGCGCAAAGATGGACGTATACTGATCGAGTATACCGCAATCGACGCCGACGAAATCACACTCCGCCCTCCGGCAGAGGAGAGCCAGGTCAAGTGGGCTCAGCGTCAGGTCGAACAGTTCGGCTAGCGCCATCGCCGCGGCGACTTCGAGTGCAGCCGACGACGACAGGCCGGCGCCTAGCGGTACCGTCCCAGCAACCGCGGCCGTAAATCCCCGCACATTTGCACCGAGGCGGCGCATTTCGTCAACCACCCCGAGGACATAGTCGGCCCAGGGATTGCCAGGGTCGCGAGCAAGACAGACTACGTCAGACCGTACTGCCCGGTCCAACTCACGTGAGTAGATCGTAATAGACCGGTCGACGGCGGGCGCGACTGCCACCACGACTGCGCAGTCGATGGCCGCCGAAAGCACCAGGCCTCCGTTGTAGTCGGTGTGGTTCCCCATCAACTCGACACGGCCCGGGGCAATGCCAGCAGCCTCCGGCCGGAAGCCAAATCGCCGGCGAAACAACTCGACAGCCTCTTGAACGATCGGCATCTCCATCAGGCGACCGGCCAGTCCTTGCCGTTCACGGCCGCATAATCGTCCGGCGTGCCGACATCGCGCCAGTAGCCGTCGATCGGCAGGCCCCGGACGATCCGGCCGTCCGAGACCATGACTGTAATGGCATCAGGCAGCTCATATTCCCCGCGAGCCGACGGGCGGAGGCGGGATGTATAATCGAATATGTCTGGCCGGAACACGAACAAGCCCGCGTTGTTCCAGTGCGTGGTTGACGTGCCTCGGGGCGGCTTCTCCTCGATCCGCAGCACGCGCAGGCCAGCGTCGACTGTCACAGCCGCACCGGACCAGGGATCGTCGACCCAGTTCAACCCGAGCACCGCAGCCGGCTGCTCTTTACGAAACAGTGCCGTCGCCGCACCGTAGTTCACCGGATCGAGCAGGATGTCGCCGTAGGTCATCAGGAATTCAGGAGCGAAAATCCTGCTTGCGGCCAGATTCATTGCATGTCCAAGTCCCAGTTGGCTGTCCTGCCAAACATACTCGACGCGCCAGCCGCGGGAAGATCCGTCGCCGAAATGGCCGGCGATAGACTGGCCCAGGTAGCCGACAACCAGGACGAAATCCGTGATTCCGGCATGCTCCGACACGCCGGCCATGATGCGCTCAAGCATCGGCACTCCCGCTACCGGAAGCATCGGCTTCGGAGTATCCTCGGTCAGTCGTCCAAGGCGCGTGCCGCGCCCCGCAGCCACAATCAGGGCTTGCAACGGTTTACTCGAGGCGTGCATGGTCGAGGGCCTTCGAACAGCCGCACGAGCGCTCGCTGGCCAGGCCTTCGACCATGCGGTGGATGACTTTCTTGACCTTTGCCGTATTCTCACGCAGGATGTGCCCGACATCGACTGCCTGAACCGCCCCGCGGCCGGCCGGGGCGCCGGCGTCGTAGTCGGTCACAAGGGCGATGCAGACATAACACATCGACAGCTCACGCGCCAGAACGGCCTCCGGATACTGAGTCATATTGATAATGTCCCACCCCACTTGCGTGAACCACCGGCTTTCCGCGCGGGTCGAGAATCGCGGTCCCTCTACCACGACACACGTTCCGGAGGGGTGTCCGCGAACATCCTCGGCAACGGTGGCGTTGAATGCCGCCTCGCGCAACTGCGGGCAGTAAGGATCGGCCATCGAGACATGCGTGGCGACGGGCCCGTCATAGTAGGTGCATGCTCGGCCGGATGTCCGGTCGACAAACTGATCCGGGATGACGAACTCTCCCGGATGAATGTTGGCCTGCAGCGAACCCACCGCACAGGGCGCGATGACCCGGGTGACGCCGAGTTCCTTGAAGGCCCACAGATTGGCTCGATAGGGAACCTGATGCGGGGGAAGCGAGTGCGAGCGACCATGCCGGGCCAGAAATGCAACCGAGCGTCCGGCCACAGTCGCCAGCGCGATCTTGTCGCTGGGGGCGCCATAGGGCGTATCGACCTTGATCTCACGGATCCCGTCCTCGGCAAACGCGTAGAACCCGCTGCCGCCGAAAATGCCGATTTCCGCTATTTCAGACATATATTGATACCATCCTTACTCGGAACCTACGCCCCCAACCCCCTCCCTAAAGGGAATGGGGAGTCAGGTTACGAACAGACTGACGGTGTTCGTTCTGCTGTACACCATGCCTACGTCCGTCGACTTCTATTTCCTAACCCTTCCCTTTGGGCCGGGTACCCGCGAGGCGGGTGGCGGCGAGCCAGAGCGAGCCGGGGTAGGTTCCGGGAAGGTTACCGCAGCAGAGTCAACGCGACTTCAGCGGCAGCTTGCTCGGCTTCGCGCTTGCTCTTGCCGACACCGGTGCCGGCGACCTCGTCGTCGATGACTACCTCGACCACGAAGGTGCGGTCGTGCGGCATGCCCTGCTCTTCAGCGACGCGGTACACCGGAGGGCTGGCGTGGATTCCCTGACGCAGTTCCTGAAGGGCGGTCTTAGCGTCGCGCCAGTCGGTGCTCTGGTTGACCTGCTCGATCTCCTCCGCAAGCGAGCGCAGGATGAACTCCTGCACGGCCTTGTAGCCACGGTCGAGGTAGATGACCGCGACCACGGCCTCATACGCATCGGCAGCGAGGCTCGCGCGGTTTCGGCCGCCCATCGCCTCCTCGGGACGCCCGAGTTGGAGGAGCGGCAGGATGTCGAGGCGGCGCGAAGCCTCCGCGAGCGACGATTGGCACACGATCAGCGCCTTGGCCTTCGCGAGGTCGCCTTCCTTGCGGTGTGGAAACGCGCCGTAGAGGAACTCGTTAATGACAAGGCCGAGGACAGCGTCCCCGAGGAACTCGAGGCGCTCATTGCTGGCCAGCGGGTTGTGTGGGACCAGTGACTTGTGGGTCAACGCCTGGCGAAGCATTGCCATATCGTCGACCGGAAGGCCACGCTCGCGGGCGCCAACCCGGAGATTATCCGTTGAGATCAAGTGCTTCCTCCAGGGCAGGCAATCGTTCCCGCCGCTCATCGGACGCCGTTACGGCGGCTGCAGCGCCCCATCGAACACAAGTTTCGCAATGGACTTTTTGAAATGGCCGCTTCCCGTCAGGCCCTGAGGGGTCATCTTGGAAGCGACCGTTACATTTGCGGCACGCCGGCCCGCGGCCGGCGTGCTGCAAGTACGTCAACTCAGATCCCGCACCGCCTCGGCGATGCGCGCCAGGCCCTTCTCGATATTCGCGGCCGATGTCGCGTATGATAACCGAATATGCTCGTCCGCGCCGAACCCGGAACCGGGAACCACACCAACGTGCTTTACCGTCAGCAGATACTCGGCAAAGGAGTCGCTGCCGTCGATCGTACGCACGACCCCTTCCGGAGTCGTCCAGGACTTGCCGTAATGGGACTTCACGTTCGGGAAGACGTAGAATGCGCCTCCCGGCGACAGGCACCGGACGCCCGGAATATCGTTCAGCAGCGACACGATCAAGTCTCGGCGCTCGGCAAACGCGACCCGCATCGTCTCGACCGCGTCCTGCGGCCCATTCAGCGCCGCCACGGCGCCGGCCTGGGCAAATGATGTCGGATTTGACGTGCTCTGGTCCTGAATTCGGGACATGGCCGAGATGATGTCCGCATCGCCGGCCGCATATCCAAGCCGCCATCCTGTCATCGCATAGGCCTTCGAGAACCCGTTGATCGTGATGGTCAGCCGCTTCGCTTCATCGCTGAAGGAGGCCGGCGCCACGAATTCGCTGCCGCGGTAGATGATCTTCTCGTAGATCTCGTCGCTCATGATATAGATGCCGCGACCGGTGCACAGCTCCGAGATCTCACGAAGCGCCTGCGGCGTGTATACCGCGCCGGTCGGGTTGGACGGCGAGTTGATGATCACGAGTTTGGTTCGATTCGTGATGTGCTTCTCGATCGCGGCCGCCGACGTCAGAAAGCCGGTCTCGTCGGTGGTCGCCGCGATCACCGGCACACCGTCGGCCAGCTTCACCTGTTCCGGATAGGACACCCAGTAAGGAGACGGTATAATCACCTCGTCGCCGGGGTCCAGGATCGCTTGAAGCAAGTTATAAATCGAGTGCTTCGCGCCGCACGAGACGATAATCTCATTGCGCGCATAGGTGAGCCCGTTGTCACGCTTCAGCTTGCCGATGATCGCGTCCTTGAGCGCCACCGTCCCGCTCGAGGGGGTATATTTGGTGTCTCCGGCGGCAAGCGCCGCGGCGGCCGCCTCCTTGATGTTAGCCGGAGTATCGAAATCCGGCTCGCCGGCTCCGAAGCCGACGACATTGACGCCGCTCGCCTTCAGGGCATTGACCTTGGCCGTAATGGCCAGGGTCGGCGAAGGCGCTGCATTGATTGCGCGCTCAGACAGCTTGCGCTGCGGTTGTAGGGTCGTCATCAGAATACAAAGCTCCCGTGCTCTAGAATCGCCCCGGTCGCGCCGGCACGTGGATAAATGGCCCGATCCGTGCCGATGGCACGAGCCGGCAGCTATGACAAATCAACCGGCAGCATCAGGCGCACGCCGGCCGCTTAGAGTATACCGGGCGGAGCGTAAGAGTGTCAATGACAACAACGTCTGCAACCTGCCGAACTGCCCACTGTGGACGGCGGTCAGGCGCCACCCGCCCGAGACTCTTCAGACATTCTCCCGATGGTGTTGTCCGGTTTCCTGCTCGAACGCACATTAAATAATGTCAGGCCGGGACGCGAAACTTTCCCGTTTCCGGAACGTTAAGAGTAACCGAATTGCCATTTGCTCAAGAGGGACGCCAATGAAACGACGCAACGGATTTACACTCATCGAGCTGCTGGTCGTGATCGCGATCATCTCGATCCTCGCCGCCATCATCTTGCCGGCCTTCGCTTCCGTGCGGGAGAAAGCGCGGCAGATCGCCTGTATGAACAACCTGCGACAACTCGGCCTCGGCTTTCAGCTCTACGAGCAGGACTACGACGACCGGCTTCCCGGCTCATATAACGGGGACTATGGCGTCGACAATCCGCCAACCAAGCTGGGCGGCTGGATGTACTACACCGAGTTTGTGGCAGGCTCCGACAATGATCTCAACCAAAAGGACTTCAAGCCCACGCTTGGGTCGATCTACCCGTATGTCAAGTCGACGGCAATCTTTGTCTGCCCTGACGACGGGGAGGGGCAAATCACCGGCGACTCCTACGCACTGAACAGTTGCGTGGACGATCCCTTCAACCCTCTCACCTTCTACGCGGCGGGCAAGCCGCTCGCCAGGATCCAGAATCCCTCTGGCATGATGCTTCTGGGCGAAGAGGGCGATGCGGGCGCGAACGGCTCGACCAACGACGCCTATCTGAACTTCAACTATGGGCCGGACGAGTTCGATACCATTACAGACCGCCACAACAGCGGCTCCAACGTTACTTTCGTGGACGACCACGTGAAGTGGTATCGTCAGGACAAGATCCACCCGGACGGGTTACAGACCGGCATTCCGGGCGAGATCCCCGGCGAATCGTCCTGCCCGTAAACGGACTTGTCCCGATGGAAGTGCGGTCGTTCGCACCTTGCTGCAAGGGGGTCCCGGCCAGAATGGCGAGGACCCCAACGCGCTACTAATGATCAGTGCCGGTCGTTGTTCTTGCCATTGGGCGGCTGAGATCCGCGGCCGCCGCCACCGCCGAAGGAGTGGCTGCTGCCACCTGATGATCCGCTCGGTTGACGGTTGCCGCCACTATAGCCGGACTGCCCACCCGAGAAGCCGTGGTATCCCCCCGAACCGCCGGGACTGGATCCGCCAAACACGGATGATCCGCCCGACGCCCCGTGGAACCCGCTCGATCCTCCCGGCGAGGCGCCGTGGAAGCCGGTTGAACCGCCAGGAGCGGCTCCTCCGAAGCCCGGTGCCCCTCCTGAGAATCCGTGGTACCCGTTAGAACCACTCGGCGGTCGGTTACCGCCACCGAAGCCCGATCCGCCGCCCGACGCCCCGTGGAAGCCGGTCGAACCCCCGGGAGCAACCCCGTGGAATCCCGTTGAGCCGCCGGAGAATCCGTGGTAACCGGTCGATCCGCCCATCCCGGCGCCGTGGAAGCCACCGCCACCGCCGCCGTTAAAGCTGGTCGCGCCCCCGGGCCGCCCACCGTTAAACCCGTTCGAACCGCCGGTCCGACCGCCTCCGTTGAAGCCGCTCCGGCCACCGTATCCGGGATGCGCAACCGAGCCGAACGGTGGGCGAGACAGCGACGGGTGCCCGGCCCAATGGTAGTAATCCCGGCGATAGAAGGTCGGCCGATACCAGCCGCGATGGTCAGCGTAATACTCATGGTAGTGGTGCCAGCCATAGTAGTGACGCCCACCGATCAAGAAATAGAACCCGGGCATCGCCACAAACACGGCGCCGCCAAAGAAGGGATGGTATCCCCAGTACCCACCCCAGCAGTACATGCCCGGGTACCACCCCATCACAACATAGTCGTTCCAACTGGGCGCAATACCGACGTAAACGGGTTGGTCCGGATGGAAGCTCGGCGAAAATGGGTACCACCGGGCGCCCGGAACGGTCGCGTTTTCCAGGTACCCGCCCTGCGGGACGAACAGGATCGGAGCGTCGCCTTCGTTAACAAAGTACATCGTCCCGTCGTCGGACGCGGCAAACTTCATCACGTACAGATTGTCGCCCTGGAATGGCACGATAATTGTCTCTCCGGCGGTATCGTAGATTTGATATCCACCCGCATCGAAGGTCGCGTGGTCCACCGGCACTCTCTGGTTCTGCGGGACGTCGGACCAGTTAAAGACGCTCGTCGACCCATTCCCCTGGTCGGCACTCGCCACGGGCGGGGCCATCACCACGCCATCGTCGGCCCTGGCCGCGACAGCGCCGAGCAGAGCCGCACCTGCTGCGAGGACAGCCGCGCAATAGCTAAGGCCCCGGAAGCGCTTCATTGTCATGTTCTTGTTCATTCTGATCTTCCTTTCGTCGCTAACAACTGTGCTGCGAGCGGCTGGCAGTTGCCGGTCATCCAGCCTGGCGCCAACCGGCCAGTAAGTACTCCCTCATCATTATACGCCAACCGCATTATTGTCAATAGTAATGAATAAATAGCATTACGTGTATATACATGTCGCTTCGCATGTAGTTACATGTAGTTAGTTGAGGCTGATTCGCTTGACACAGATCCCGGCGAGCGGTTTTCCCGCACCGGGCTCCTACCGAAGGTGATAACGGCAGGCGACGGCTGTCTCAACGTGCCCCATTATCGAGTACAGTTACTACCGAGCAACCATGACACGCCAGGATGGCTCTGTTTGCGTACGGCTCTGCCGCGTTGCGCCGAATCAGAGATTTCGGTGAGCTTGCGAACGGCCGGAGAATTCGGGTACAAAGCTGAGCAAGAACACAGGCAGGGAGGCTCATCCCACGATAGGACGTGAACGTGCTCGCAGGAATTCCCTTTCGTGGGCAATCCATTGCGCGACCTGCTCGACGCTCACCCCAGCCTCTCATTCATAGACAGGTATCCGGCAGTAGCGAACCGCCTGCGAGACAAATCACCATCGCGTCAACGATTCGCCGGATACATCTCTATTTATTGTAAACCATCATAGACCGATTCTCTCCGTCTGGAGCTCGCGATATTGAACGATCGAAGGCAAGATCGAAGGCAAGTATCCTTGACCGATACCGGACGAGAGGCGCTGCTGGCGGCGCTTCGAACGCACTTTCCCAGGTACCCGAACGGGGTCTATCCCGATCGCTGGAAGGAGGTAACCCACGTCGACCCGCGTACGGTTGCCAAGATGCTCGAAACGGACCAGCCTGTACGCCAGTCAAGCATCGTTACCATCTTCGCCGATCTTGGAGCCCATATCGACGAGGACGTCCACATCGACCCGAGCGCCGCTGTTGTGATGGAGCCTCTCGTGCCGGTCTCCGCGGACTCGTCCACGAACGGTTCCCGAGCCGAGCACGCTCCCACATACGGCGGCGGCGACACTATCGAGGCCCCCGGTGGGGCGATGCCTGACCTCGACTTTCCCCACGGGCCAGCGGTCGAGAAAGGTGAGAATCCCGAAGCAGGGCCGTCACTGCGGTCCGCGGGAGCACCTGATCCTACCACCACTATGAGGTCAGGCCGTCCAAATGCCCGCGTGGTCGGAGGAGTCATTACGGCGGTACTGATTGCCCTGGTCATCGCCGCCATGCACCTCTTCGAGAAAGCCCCGCGTCGTGTCGAACCCGGCGTCGCGCCCACGCCAATCGCGTCCATACAGACCGAGTCCACATCCACCGGCCAGGTGCTCTTGTACGATCACTTCAGCGCGGAGAAAGTTCTCGACCCGAATCAATGGGCGATTAACGGTCCGGCCGCGCAGGCGGCACTGAAGAATTATCAAACGTACTCCACGGCCGTTGTCACCCCGAATGTCACGTTCGATCCGCAAAACGGGTTGGGTATCGCCGGCGTCAACGCCGGCCAGCAGGGTGGAATTCAGAGCATTCGGAGATTCACCCCGCCATTCACCGTCACTGCTCTCTGCAACGCCACCCAAATCCACGGCGACCCGCTTCGGCTTGCGATATCGAGCGCCGATGGCAGGAAAGGTATTAGCCTGGGCTTTGGCGCCGAATCCGGAGACGGTGGACAGGCCGGCGGCTTTGTTTGCGCGGCTCCGAGCGGGCCCGGCGCGCCATGGCAGCCAGTGGGAAACCCGCTTTCGCCCCTTCCGCCCCCACCGGATATCTGGTATGTCCTGGCGATCGCCGTCGATGAGTCCGGAAAGGCGTCCGTCGAAGTGAGTTCCGGCGATGTGCCGATCGGCACATCCGGAGGCGACGTTGGCCGGGGTCCCTTTCATGTGATCCTTTCCCAATCGGGCGGGCCTCCCGGCGCCATCGGACCCAATCAGGCCTATTGCGGTGTTATCGAGGTGATCAGCCGAGCGGAGGAGTAAGCCCTGCACGATTCGGCGAAGCCCACCGGCTAGATCGGCGGCCACGACTGATCCTATCGTGGGACCGGCCTCTGTGCCTGTTTTCCTCCTTGTCCATTGCGTCCAGAGAGATCGTGGAAATGCCGACCGGCCGATGAACGGCCGGTCGCAATGCCGATGCTCATGCACGGCCCGTGGCAGGCCGGCCGACGATCGCGCTCTTGATCATGCTGATCACCGCGGCAGGATCTGCCACCTCAACAACAAGCTGGTCGTACTGATCGCCGCCGATCTCGATGACGATCGCATTTTCGGGATTCTGCACATCCCAATGTACGCGCTTGCCGCCGGCGGCCAGCGTTCGAACAGCCACGATGCGGGCATTCGGTGCCCCCGGCGCAGGCAATCCCTGCGGCAGGCACGCGACGGCGGAATCCTTTCGCACGTCGCGAATCGCCCGAGCCGCAATCTCAACACGGCTTCTTGGCGCCAAGACGCTGTCCCAGTCTTCCATTTCCAGGACAACGATGCCGCCCTCCAGAGTGACTTCCACCATCCACGCCTCCTCTGTATCGGATCGGGTCGCTGTCGATGGGTAATTGGACACGCAGTGTCGAGAATCGTTGCACACAATTAAGAACTCGGCGCCCGAGTTCAAGCGGGTGCCACGCCGGCTGCCCTGAGCGGGCGTGTCTCACGCCGGCGTCGAATTCGGCGACTCCCTCTCCGCTTGCGGGGTGGGCCGGGGAGGGGTCGAATTCGCCGCCGTCGAGCCGGCCGGACTCGTTTTCCAACCGCGACGGAAACGAATCCGCTGGAATCCAGTTCG
>JBKQWH010000293.1:0-6027 GCA_052139635.1 Capsulimonadaceae bacterium | reverse complement strand
TCCCCCTTTCGCGCCCAGGTACAGCATCGCCAACACGACCGCCATGAAGCCCAGTTCGCCCATGATCAGCATCAGGTAGCCGGCGTAATTGGTCTCGTCGTGTTCATGCTCGAAATTGACCAGCACGTAGGTCGATATCGACATCAACTCCCATGCGATCAGAAACACGAGCGCGTTGGATGAGATCAAAACCAGCACGATCGACGCAAACAGCAGGAGATACCACGCATGGAACGCCTTCAGGCCATAGCGTCCCAGATACCGGTTCAGGTAACTTGCCGAGAAAACGGAGCTTGCCAGGACAACTACGGCAGTTGCAAACAGGAAAAGCGCCGACAACCGGTCGAGCGAGAGCGTCAGCGCCCCCACCGAGCGGATCGTCCAGAGGTTGGCCCGGAACACGGTCCCGGTGAGGAGGACATATCCGCTCACCCATAATGTTAGCAGGGCGGCAAGGGAGCCGAAGCATGCCAGCAACTGCGGAATGCGGCGATCGGGGGTGATCGTCCCGATCAGTGCGCCGGCTCCGCACAGCGCGAAGATGATGATAAGTGTCAATTCGATCGTTGAATGCATGGTATTTCCGCCCGGATTCGAAATACGACAATCACGTCGCGGCCGGTTTGCGTCCAACCGCAACCAGGAGGCCGTGCAGAATCGCAAGCGGCGGCGGGGGTGCGCCGGGGACCTCGACGTCGACCGGCAACACCTCCGACACGCCACTGGCGCAAACGATGCTCTGGGCAAACACCCCGCCAGACAGCGCACAGGCGCCGACAGCAACGACTCGCTTCGGAGTTGGCATGGCAGTGTACGTCTTCAGCAGCATTTCCCGGAGATGATCGGTAACCGATCCTACCACCAGGAGAATATCCGCATTGCGAGGGGTGGGCGTGATGAAGAAGCCCAGGCGATGCATGTTGTAATAGGGATTATTGAGCTGCCGGACCTCGTTGAGGCACGCGCCGCAGTCGCCGGCATCGACGACGATGATGTTGATGGAACCGGCAAAGGCCGCCCCCAATGCAGCTTGCGGCGCGCCGGGCCCGTCGCTGCGGACGGCCCATTCGTACGTGTTTTGCCAATCGAGAGGCTGGTTGACGCCGCGGATACAGCGGTAGCAGTGTATGCAGCGGCGATGATTCACCCGTACACCGCGGTCGACCTGGCTGAGCGCGTCGACCGGACACCTCTCGACCAGGGCCTCGGCCGTTTCGTTCGGGAACGTCCCGCCGCTCGGCAATCCGGGCGTAACACCGGCTGCGTGCTCCTCGCCTGCCGGATACCGCGTGGTCTTGATGCCGGTTTGTATTCCCTTGATGATCCAGTGACTCACGTGCTTTCCATCCTGTTCATTGGACTCCGTCTCAGCGATCGTTCTCCGCCACCGACAGATCAAAGGTGGAGAGGATAATCGGGAAATCCTGGAACGCGAAATTCTCGACCGCAATGTGAAAACCATGCCAGTTTGCAAAGGACGGCGGACTGATACGATAGCGGACGATCTTCCCATCGCCGTCGATCCGCACCCAGTGCAGGGCCGCCCCGCGCGGCGCTTCCGTCCAACCGAGCGCTGCCCCGGCCTCCGGCTCGAACCGTGTCAGGACACCGCCGCCGGTCAACGCAGCGGCCGCCTGCTCCATAATACGCACCGATTGGCGGGATTCGGCGAACAAGACGCGCAGCCGCGCATAGCCGTCGCCCTCCTCCTCGCTCGGTATGTCGAAATGGAAGGAGGCGTAGGATGCGTAAGGCTGTGCGGTTCGGAGGTCGTGGACGTGTCCCGACGCCCTCGCCACCGGACCGACCAGACCGTAGTCCTCCGCCTCCGCGTGCGAAATCGCGCCCACTTCCTCGAGCCGATCCAGAAAACTGCTCGAGAGGCGCAATGCCTTCTCAAGGTCGTTCATGTTCCGAAGTACCTGCCGCGACCGGTCGAGCGCAAGCCGGCAGGCATTGTCCGACAGATCGGTCGACAACCCGCCGGGGGCGAGCAATCCGGTCAGATATCGATGCCCGGCCAGCTCTCCGGAGACGCGCAACAGATCCTCTTCACAGATGGCGGCCTGGCTGGCGGCGATGGCAAGCGCGGTGGACTCGCAGATGTGCTCGATGGCTCCGGCATGATGCCGCAGGCGCTCCAGTTCCGCCAGGAAGACTCGCAGAACCTGAGCGCGGCGGGGAACCTCGACACCACTCACGGCCTCGACCGCCTGACAGTAACCCAGCCCGTGCGCAAAGGACGACGTCGCCGCGAACCGCTCGGCCAGCAACAGGGCGTGGTCGACGGTTAGGCCCTGGGCGGTCTTCTCGACGGCGCGCCATTTGTAAAACAGGCGCGGGATCAGGTGAATGACGTCCTCGCCGACCGATTCCAGCAGGAAGTGCACGGATTCCGTGACGCCGGAGAATTTGGGGCCGATCGGCATCATGAACGCCCCGGGTTCGTCGACAACTTGTCTCGGCCGCCAATCCTGATCCGGCTCGCCGAGGGAGGTCACGCGCTGAGAATTGAAGTGGCGACGCATTGGTTCGACGCTCTCGGGCCAGACGTCGTTGTGCAGGACAAAGTCTCCCAGCCGGGGATGGTCCTCAAAGACCAGTCCGAACAGGTCCTCGGCTTCTCGTTCATGCCAGTCGACCGCGTGGACGATCCCGGAGATGCTCGGTACCGTTTTCTCGGTCAGGGGCGCCTCGACGATGACGCAGACCCAAACTTCCGTGAGCCCCGAGTTGAAAATGTAGCGCAACTGCCACTCGGTCGCGCCTTCCTCGACGATCAAACCGGCAAAAACGAGGCGGCGCTCCTGATGCAGGTATCGGCACAACTCCACCAGGTCTTCTCGAGCGCAGGTGAGTTCACATGTGGACCGCGGGGCGTCAAAGCGCCCCTTCACAGTTCCCGGCCAGCGACTTTCACTCTCCTGAATCCAGTC
The DNA here is from genome assembly GCA_052139635.1 of Capsulimonadaceae bacterium. GTDB lineage: Bacteria > Armatimonadota > Armatimonadia > Armatimonadales > Capsulimonadaceae > JBKQWH01. Next base: position 3,091 of record JBKQWH010000293.1, on the reverse strand, counting down.
GAGAGCATTCATGGGTACCTCATCTCGTCAGCGCCGATGCCGCCATTTGAAAAAGAACGTCCAGCGGCCTCGGTATGTAGACGCCAAGCACCAGCACCGGAACGGCTGCCAGGATCAGGGCCAGCCGGCAGCTCAACGGCAGCGTGAATTTCTCCGATTCCGTCCCGGTATCGGCCGGCGGGGCGAACACCATCTTGTTGACATGCCTCATCATCCCCACAAACGCGATCACAATGAAGATCGCCAGCAGGCCCACGATCACGAACTGGCCATCCTCCAGTCCCGCCCGGACAATCGAGAACTCGCTCAGGAACACCGCCATCGGCGGTGCGCCGGCGATGGCCAGCCCTCCGAAGACCAGAGCCGCACCGATGCCGGGCGATACGCGAATACATCCGCGGACGCCAGCTATTTCCCGTGTCTTCGTGAGCAGCACAACGGCGCCGGCGGCGAAGAAGCAAAATGACTTGGTTATCGAATGGCTGACCATCTGCATGAGCAATGCGTAACGGGATGCCGCGGTGCCGAGCCCGGCGGCAGTGAGGACGATGCCGGTATGCTCGACGGTGGAGTACGCGAAAAGTCGCTTATAGTCCTGTACCCAGACGAGAAGAAGCGCCGCCACGCACACGGAGGCTAAGCCGACGACGATCAGCCAGTAGTTCATCCCCGCGTGTGGGAACAGCGGCAGCAGCCGCAGGAAGACATAAACGATGACCGTGGTCTTGAGGCCCGACAGCATTGCGCATACTGGCGACGGGGCCTGGCTGTAGGCGTCGGGTATCCACGTCAGCATGGGAACGATACCGGCCTTGGCCCCAAACCCAACCAGGATGAAGAGAAACGCCGCGTTGACGAGAGCGGGAGCCATGTGCGGCGCGATCAGCCGCAGGGCGGCCCAGGAATAGCCGCTCACTCCGCCGCCCAACTGGAACGCCCAGAATAGTATCAAGAACCCCATCAGAGCAATCGCCGCGCCCATAAACATCAGGGCGATGTATTTCCAGGCCGCCTCCAGCGCCACCTGCGAGTTGTCGTGAGCCACCAGCAAGACGGAGAACAACGCGGTCAATTCGACGGCCATCCATACAAGATTTGGCTCCTCCAGCGACGGGACCAGCAGGAGGGCGAACAGGAAGCCGTTGAAGTTCGTGTAGTACACCTTTACGCGATCGATATCGGAATGGCGGAGATCGATATACCCCCACGAGAACAACGCGGCGAGCGCCCCGACCCAGGCAACCAGCAACACAACCACGGCGCTCAGTCCGTCGACGGCTAGCCAGTGGACAAGCCCTACCACAGGCCTACCCGCGGAAACCTCCCGGGCCACGTGAACCACCATCGTGAGTGTCGCGATCGCGCAGAGCAAAGTCACCGCAGGCGTTAGCTTGCGTGACGGAACGAACCACGACAGGATCGCGGCGATGAGCGGTAATACCAGAATAACAAACAGGATCATGATTGCGGTTTCTCAATCAGAGTCGTAAGTTCGCCGACGCGCAGGGTTCCGATGTGTTGATGAACCGCTCGAGTGAGCAACCCGACGATAAAAACAACGGCCAGGACGTCCGAGGCAATGGCCAGTTCCGCGATCAGCGACAGCTTCGGCACGATGGCTATCCCGCTGAAGAACACGCCGTTTTCCATCGACAACAGCCCGAGAAAAAGCGGCACGGCCTCTCGGCGCACCGCGGCGGTGTAGGCGCCGATTAGCAGAGCCGCCAGCCCGATCGGGAGGTTGATGCCGATGGTCGGGCTGTTTCCGGCGATCCTGAGCAACGGTTGAACCCAGATGTAAGAGCCGATCACGAGCAGCAGCACGATCAACAGCGATGCGGGGATGGTCAGGGCCTGATTGATCTCCCGGCGCGTGTTGAACTCCTCGCCAACCATCTTTCCGAGCAGCCACGGAATGAGGACGATCTTGCTGATGATGTTGATAATCCCCACGAACAAGACGTGCCGCGAGTCCAGCAGGGCGCTCAGCAAGAACGCGGAAATGACCAGGAAGGTTGCTTGCGCAACAAAGTACCGCAGGCAGCCCAGCACCTGACGAGTCGCCACCATACCGACCGTACAGAGCAGAAAAAAGCCCCCGGCGAGCGCGTTCAAGTTTTGCAGCAATGCTGTCATCGATTCATTCATGTTTGTATCTCACGGCAAGAAGCAGTACATCACCATCGCGATCACCGACGTCAGAAAGGCCGCGCCGAGAAACTCGGCAATGCGAAACAGCCGGAGCTTGGCCAGCGACGATTCAATCCCGACAAGGACCAGCAAACAAAGGAGAACCTTCAACAGGATCGATGGGATGGCCATTAGGACCGCGACCGCGGTTTGTTCGCCCGCCAGTCCCCACGGAGTCACGAGCACGTTCAGGAAGATGCACATCAGCACGAACAACTTCATTTGACCGCCCCATTTCATGAGCGCGGCGCCGCGGCCCGAGTACTCCAGCACCCTGGATTCGTCGATCATTGCCAGCTCAAAATGGCCGGTGGAGCTGTCCACGGGAATTCGGCCCCCCTCGGCGATGATCAGCATCAGAAACGCGATCATCAGTAAGATGTGGGAGGGCATAAAGAAGTTCGACATCGGGGTAACCCACTTTTGCTGCACGATATAGGGTATCGTGGAACCCGCGACGAACGAGACCGTAAAGAACACGATCATAAAGACCGGCTCGGCCAGGAATCCCACCATTCGCGTGCGGCTGGCGCCGACCGGGCCGTACGGATTGGCCGTGTCGACGGCCGCGAGCGTGGCGAAGAAACCACCGAGCGCAAGGATAAACCCGCCGCCCAGCATGTCGCCCATGAAGGCAAAGAAGAGCGGATAATCGGTCAGCACGGGGATCAGCATGGCCACGAAGATCGGCGCGACAAATACGATGTACGGGGTAAATCGGAAGATCCAGGAGCTGTCCCGTGACACGATTTCGTCCTTGTGAAACAGCTTCCAGATGTCGCGGTGCTCGGCCGTGTCGAGAAGCACGGTCAAGTGGCAGCCGGCGGCCCGGAGCGCAGCCACTTGGGGCAGCTTCTGCGGCGCAATGCCCACGGCGTAGAGGAGGTCGCGGACGCCCGCC
>JBKQWH010000292.1:0-6993 GCA_052139635.1 Capsulimonadaceae bacterium | reverse complement strand
CATTGCCACGGCGGGCATGTAAATCGAGAAGAGCCGGCCATGCCGGAAATCATAGCAGTTGATGTGATTTGCATCCATAACGATTGGGCGGGTCGTCGCCCATGGTCTTAGCCTCATACTACTTCCTCTTTTAAATGAAATCGGCCTTACGGCGTCAACGACAAAAGCCATCGCACATGGACCCGATGGACATGGGCGGTGTGACGGTTGCGCGAACTCGCCACGCATCCGTGTCGCCCGTCGACTGCGCACACAACAATACGTACGACAGCGTATATCTACGCTACAGGCTGGGATGGCACAATAGCGTAGGCGCTAATACGGCCGCCGCGATTGTGCGAGACATTATTCAGTTGTCGCCACGATTAAAAATGCCGGAAGGCCGGCGTAAGGGGTGGTAGGCAGAAACGTGCAGTCGGGCTTGCGCACCCTGCTACCGCACAAAAGCACAGGCCACCGATGGAACAGGAACTGCTGTGGCGTAACGGACAGACGATTGGTGCTTCGACATTGAAGCGGAATTCATCGCCAAAGAACTATACCATATTCTGTAACACCTCAGAGTTTCGTCTCAAAGTGGGTCAGAGTTCAGAGTTCGTGCAAGCGATTTTCAACGCCAGTTAGTCGGTGCTTTGCGGCGTATTTTTGAGATTATTTGCAGCAAGTCTGAACTCTTACTTCATTCGGGCCAAGCCAGAATTCAGGTACGCGAAACCCGGTTCTCCACGCGGTTCATACGGCGGGACACGTCAGAAGCTAGTCTCGATCAGCACGCCCGGTCGATCGCTGCGGATCCAGGGGGACAGGATCAGGCCGTGCGGCTGGGACGCTTCCCAGCGGGAGGAGCCGTAGCCAATCAGTGCGCCGGCAAGGACGTCGTGCGGGTAGTGGCGGTTCAGGCGAATGCGAGAGAGGCTGATCAGCGCGGCGCCGGCGTACCACTCGACGGCCTCGTGCGGATGGAAGCTGCTCTCCATGGCGGCCACCGAAAAGGCGGCCGCGGCGTGTCCGCTCGGGAAGCTGTCGTGCTCATCGCTGTCCGGCCGCTTCTCTCGAGTGGTTGCCTTCAGACCCTCGGTCAGTCCCATGGTCACGGCGAGGCTGTCCACGGTGCGGAGGGAGTGATCCGTCCCGTACTTGCCGTCGGTCAGAAGCGGCAGGCCCACGCCGGCTGCCAGATAAATGATATTGCCGCAGCCGGACACGAACTTCGCCGCAGTGTGTGTGGGGCTATCCGCGAAGGCCGGAGCGCCAGCCACGGCGATGACCGCGATGAGAGCGCCAATCCACATAACAGTGGATGTCGCGGTCCCACGATTTCGCTTTGTCCTGGAATCCATGACCATCTAATGCAGCGTGGCGATGTACGTACTTGCCTGAGCCGCAACTCGCGGGTCGCCCAGATGAAGGGCCTCCCGCCATTCCGCGGCGGCGGACGCACGGTCGCCTGTGCGATAGAGGGCAACGCCGAGGTTCAAATGGGCCAGGGCGAACCCGGGCACCAGATGAAGCGCGGATCGAAGTGACAGCACGGCAGCGGCCGGGCTGCCAAGCTGCAGGTAAGCCTCGCCGAGAGTCTCGTACGCGGCCGTCAGGTTCGGATAGATGTGCAACGCGTATTTTAGCTGGGGCACGGCATCGCGAGCGTCCTGCGCATTGACAAGATAGCGGCCGAGCAGTGCGTTCAGGTCAGGGTCATCCTGCCTGTCCCGTATGGCGTTCTCCTCAGCGGCCGCCGCGTCATGCGGCCGGCCGGCGGCGTTCAAGACCTCCGCATAGACCCGGTAAGCATCGGCGTTCGTGGGATCGAGGTCGGTCGCGGACTGCGCTTCCTTCACAGCTTCGTCGAGTTGTCCGGTCCGTGCAAGCGCTTCGGCCAGATCGGCATGGACTCCGGAATCGCCCGCGGCCAGTTTCGCCGCTTCCCGCAGGAACGGGACCGCGTCGGCGAATCGCTGGTGCGACGTCAGATACGTGCCGTAGTCGAGGTACTTCGCGGCCGCCGGATTTGTGTCGGCGAGGGTGGGCTTCGGGGCCGGCGGCGGTGCAGGAGCCGGCGCCGGTGCCGGCGCTGCGTTCGCGTCCTGCCCGTCGTCCGGAGCGGACAGCGAGGTTGGTGGGTTAACCAGGCGATTTGTCATATCCGAAACTTCGTCGGCACGGGCCGCGGCCGGATACAACGCCAGCATAACGATCAGAACAGCGAATATCGAACGCATTACGAATCCTCCCTCATCACAGGACGCGCGCGAACCGTTGGCTAAGAGACACCTACCAACTCCTGGTGGAAGCCGTTATGATGGCGCCCATTGGACTCTTTGCCGGAGAGGCCGATGTCCTCGCCGTTCACGGATTCCACGCGCAAGGGCTCGGCGCCGCTCGGCACAAGTTCGACTGCCATCATCGGCGCCTGCATGCTGAGCACACGCGAGATGCCTGGTTCCTGCATGGTTATACCGTACCACACCGGAGCCGCTTCCATAGTCGTTGGATTGTGTGTGATGATAATAAACTGCGACCGCAGCCCGAATTCCGCCAATAATTCCGAAAAACGCTCGACATTCGCGCCATCGAGCGGTGCGTCGACCTCGTCCAACACACAGAACGGGCTCGGCTTCACCTTGAGGAAGGCGAAGAGCAATGCAGCCGCTGTCAGGGCACGCTCGCCGCCGGACAGTAACTGGAGGTTCTGCCGCTTCTTGCCGGGCGGCTGAACCATGATGTCGATTCCGGTCTCGAGGATATCCTCGGGGTCGGTCAGCACGAGGTCGGTGCGGCCGCCCCGGAAGAGCCGCGTGAATATCTCATTGAACGCGGCGCCAACCGCCTGGAACGTATCGAAGAAGACCTGGCGCGTGGAATCGTCGATGTCCTTGATCGCATCGAGCAGCTTGCCGCGCGCGCCCTCGAGGTCACCCTGCTGCTCGGTCAGGAAGTCGAATCGGCCGCTCACCTCGTCGTATTCCTCGACCGCTCCCGTGTTGACGTCGCCCATCAGGCGCAGTTCGCGGCGCAGGCGCGACACTTCTTGCGGGCTGCCGTCGGTGACTTCGGGATCTTTGTCCAGGGCGATCGCGTCGGCAGCGTCCATCTCGTACTCTTCCATCAATCGGCCGGCGAGCTGGGTGCGCTGCATTTCGAGGCGAGTTTCCCGCAGGTCGCTCTTGTGGATGACCTCGAGGGCGGCCGCGTGCGCGTCTTCCAACCTACGCAGCCCGGCGGCCGCCTCGCGCGCATCGCCGGCCAGTCCCTGCCGAAGTTCCGTCTGTTGCTTCAGACGGTCCCGTGTCCGGACAAGCTCGTCCGCCGCACGCTCAACTTCCGAATCGCGGACGGCCGACCGGGCGAGAAGGTCCTCGCGCTCCTCGTGGGCAACACGGCTCTGCTCGGCCTTTTGCGCCTGCTGCCCTTCGACCAAATCCAGGTCGGCGCGCGCGCCGCGCAGGGCGCGTGTGAGGCTCAAAACCTTCTCGGATTGAGTTGCGAGGTCGACACGAGCGGAAGTGGCGTCCGCCTGAAGGCTTTCCCGTTCGGCGGTTAACTTCGCGATCAACTGCGTTTCGGCCGCCATCGCGTCGTCGGCGTCGGCCGTCTCGAGGCCGGCGGACTGCATCGCCTCGGCGGCGGCCGCCGCATGCTCCCGAGCCCGGGCCAATGCGATTTGCGACGTGTCGACACGGCGGAGTATCTGATCGAGCTGATCGGCGGCGCGCCGGGACTGCGACACGGAAAACTCGGACTTGCGCACGGACTCATTCACAGCGAGCTGTGCCGCCTCGCGAGCCGACTGGCGGTCGGCGAGGCCGGATTCCGCGACGTCACGGCCACGCTCGGCGGCCGCCAAACGTTCCCGGCAGGCAATTTCCGCCGCATCGGCGGCCTGCAGCTCGCGGGCCAGCCCGGCAATCTCCGTCTTGCGGCCCAGGAGCTGGCCGGCCGCGCGTCCGGCCTGACGGCCTCCGGTAAGCGCTCCCGACGGCGAGACAATATCGCCCGTCATGGTTACGATGCGGCTCCAGCCGCGGGCGACACGGGAGGCCTCGGTGGCGCTGTCGAGGTCCTCACAAACGAAAACCCGGCCGAGGAGCACCTCAAGGGCGGGGCGGAAGTAACTGTCGAACGAAATCAGGTCCAGCGCGGCCCCGACTACACCGCGCATGCCGGCGGCGCGGCCCAGGTCGAGCGAATCCCGGGACGGGCGCAGCCGGTCGAGCGGCAGGAATGTCGCCCGGCCAAGGCGTGACTCGTAGAGGTAATGGATGGCGGCTTTGGCCTCCGCCTCGGTCCCCGTTACGATATCCTGGACACTGCCGCCGAGAGCCGTCTCGAAGGCGACCTCATATCCGGCAGGGATGGTGAAAGCGTCGGCAACGACAGTGTATTTTCCCGAGAGCTTCCCCCTGCGGACCGCATCGGTCACCGCCTTCACGCCTGCGTAGTAGCCTTCCTGCGCGTCCTCCAGGTCTTTCAGAGCACGCCGGCGGGAGCCAAGGCTGACTGCCTTTGCGTGGAGATCGTGCTGTTCCTGCTGAATCGCATGGACGGTCCGCCGTGCGTTATCATGCGCTTCCCGGGCTGCCGCAAAGCCCTGCTCAGCGGTAGCAAGCTCGTCTCGAGCGCTCACAATGGCGGTGGCGGCCAATTCCGCCTCCTCACGTGCCTGCATGGCCAGCGCCTCAAGGCGCTTTGACTCCGCCTGAAGGGCGGGCAATCCCGCCTCCATTTCGGCAACGCGGGCCTCGGCGCGAGCCAGATCGGCCTGACGCGCAGCATGCTGACGTGCAAGAGCGCTCGCCTCGGCCCGGCGCCGCTCGACATGGCGGGTCAGATCCGCGATCCGGCCGGTGAGCGCCAGCAGGGTTTCCTGCTTTTCAGCCGACCGGGCCTGCACTTCTGACTGAGCCAGGGCAGCCCCGTCGAGCTCCGCCGACACCTGCGCGATCTCACCCAGCAGACGTTCACGGCGCGCCCCCAGCGTTTCGATCTCCTGTGCATGGAGGCCAAGCGACGCCTCCAACCCGGCCACGCGCTGTGCGGCGAGCGCACGGCGGCTCTCGGCCCGCTCGGCATCGGAGATCGCCTGTTGATGCTGCCCGCGAACCTCATCCAGCGTCTTCTCGGCAGCGGCAAGCGCATCGGTCAGGTCGGCGGTCCGGGCCCGGGCCGCGAGGATGGCGTCCTCCTGCTCGGCCACACGTTCCCGTTCCGCCTCTCGGGCTCGACGAGCCGCGGAAAGCTCCGTGTCGGCGCTGCGCAGGTCCACGATCAGCAGGTTGGTCTCGATCTGGCGGAGGCGGTCGCGCAGCCGCAGGTACTGGCCGGCACGCTCGGCCTCCTGGCGGAGCGGCTCGATCCGCTCCTCGATCTCGCCCAGGATATCGCGCACGCGCTGCAGGTTCTGGTCGGTGGCATCGAGTTTGCGGAGGGCCTCGCGCTTCTTGACACGGTACTTCTTGATCCCGGCCGCCTCCTCGAAGAGTCCGCGCCGGTCCTCGGGGTTGACGGACAGGACAGCGTCGATCTCGCTCTGGTTCACGAGTGAGTACGCCTCGCGGCCAACTCCGGTGTCGAGGAAAAGCTCGTAAATATCCTTGAGCCGGCAGGGGACCTTGTTGATGAAGAACTCGCCCTCGCCGGTCCGATAGGCGCGGCGGGTGATGGTGACCTCGGAGAACTCGACCGGCAGGGTGCCGTCGGAGTTGTCGACAGTCAGTGACACCTCGGCCATTCCCATCGGCCGCCGCCGGTCGCTTCCGGAAAAGATGACGTCCTTGGCGCTCGTGCCGCGCACGGCTGACGCCTTTTGTTCGCCGAGAACCCACAGGATGGCATCGGCGACATTGCTCTTGCCGGACCCGTTGGGTCCAACCACCGCTGTCACTCCCTGCGAGAAGTCGATGGTTGTCTTGTCCGCAAAAGTCTTGAAGCCCCGGAGATAAAGTCGCTTGAGGTGCATAGGTCGTGTTATTCGTCCGTCCGCGTCGGCACTCCCTCGAATGGATGTTGCCCGTCCTGGCGCCTATTATAGCAGACCCATGCAGCGTATGTCAAAGAAATTTTCCACATATTGTGTGGAATGGGAGCCGGCCGGCTAGATACAGGGTCGGAAGGCGGATTTGCCGCGACGACTGACGCCGACGATGAACCCCGCGGATGACGTGGCCCGGGGTTAATTGGGCTTTGCTGGCTCAAACGCGATGAGTTTCGAGGGTGTCGTCCTCGTCCAGCGCCAACCCGAGCCCACGGATGACGGGGCGCGGGGTTTATTGGGTTTTGTTGGCTCAAACGCGATGCGTTTCGAGGGTGTCGTCCTCGTCCAGCGCCGCCCGGAACCCTGACCAGCCGGTGCTTGCATCCTTATGTCCGATGCGCGCCTCCTCCTACTTGGCTGCATCATTCACGAAAACCTCCCAGACGACAGGCAGGGACGCCTGTCCCACGATAGGAGTGCGCTTGTCGGAACCGGGGCGGGAGGCCGGGGGCCAGAGCAGACAGGCAGGGACGCCTGTCCCAGGATAGGAGTGCGCTTGTCGTAACCGGGGCGGGAGGCCGGGGACCAGAGCAGACAGGCAGGGACGGCTGTCCCACGATAGGACATGATCGGGCGCGAACGCACTGCTGGAAGGAGACGTGACTCAGCCGCTTACGGGGGTGCGGCTCAGGAGGCGTCGTTGCCCGACCCTGGCTCAAGTTATTCGACGCCGACGGGAGACTCTGCGGCGATCTTGCGACGATATTATATCACCGGAGCGGCGCTGTGTCTAGTAGACAAGCTGTTTTAGGTGAAATGATGGGGAACAATCGTTCGGATACTAGCGAGGCTTCGCCTCAGACCGACAAGATGTATGGACGCGATGGACGCGATGGACGCTATGGACAGCTACAAGAAGGAAAACAGGCGCTATGGACAACTACAAGGAGGAAGACAGGCACGGAGGCCTGTCCCACGATATGAACTGACGGAGCGGCGCCAAACCTGACTCGCGAACAACG
>JBKQWH010000291.1:0-42771 GCA_052139635.1 Capsulimonadaceae bacterium | reverse complement strand
CCCACGATAGGAGGGCCGCTTGTCGATGCCGGTGCGAAGTCGCGGGGGCCGGACAGGCAGGGACGCCTGTCCCACGATCGGAGGGCCGCTTGTCGATGTCGGTGCGAAATCGAAGGGTTCGGACAGGCAGGGACGCCTGTCCCACGATAGGCGGGCTGCTTGTCGATGCCGGTGCGAAATCGAAGGGGCCGGACAGGCAGGGACGCCTGTCCCACGATCGGAGGGCCGCTTGTCGATGCCGGTGCGAAATCGAAGGGGCCGGACAGGCAGGGGCGCCTGTCCCACGATCGGAGGGCCGCTTGTCGATGCCGGTGCAAAATCGAAGGGTTCGGACAGGCAGGGACGCCTGTCCCACGATAGGAGCAGTCGTGGCTCAGGAAATCCAGTGGGTCACTATACTTGCTCGGGTGGATGATCGCATTCGCGGGCTCGCTCCGGGCGCGCGAGGAGGTTTCTGCATCGTGTTTGGCACCTATGCGCCCTCCTCAAGCCCCTACGCAGACGTCGACATTTCAATGTCGTGGCACGACCGCGTCCGTCGAGTCCCAACAAAACTCGGCCCCGGTACGACGCGTTTGCGTCGACCGGGGCCGAGTTCAGATGATATCGCTAACGGCATGCGCCGCGGCGATGTTATACTACATGATCGAGAAGCTGGCCGTCTGGCCGGCGCCAAGGATCGCCTGCGAACCGGCAGCGGTGCTGCCGTTCTGGCCCGGAGCCGAACCGCCACCATTGTTGATGGCCGGGCTCTGGACGGAGGTCGGGGTCGAGGCGGTCAGACCAGGAGAAACCTGGGTCTGGCGAAGGAACTTGACATGGCCGTCGCAAAGCAGGAAGTTGGAGCCGCTGTTCGCATGCTCGGGAGCGTTCGGAAGCGGGCTGTCCGCAGTGGCCGGAAGGACGGCGACCGCAGGCTGCTTGCCGGCGTTAACCCAGGCCTGTCCGCTCGGGGCCCACAGGGCGAGCGGGCCGGTGGCGTACTGCGCGGAGTTGTTGATCGGCGTGGTCGAGTAGTTCGGGATCGCGGAAGTGGCGGTGCCGGCGGCGCCGGCGGCGATCTCGTTGACCGGAACGACCGCAGTGACGAGGGCCTGGTTGAAGAGCGGGTCGATGCCGTCGCCAACCGAGTCAAACGGGATGGTGCCGACCGCGTTGTTGGTCGGGTCACTGGTTACGCCGGTAACCTCGAAGAGGAGAACGCAGACCGCAGGCGATGTTACCGTGTTGCTGGCCGTGTTGGGCAGGTTGACGTTGTAGCCGTAGGAGATCGGAACGTAGTTGGTGGTCACGCCGCTGGTGGTGACGCTGATGACCTGGCTCGGATCGTCCGGGCAGTGATACAGGCCGGTGGACTTGGCATACGTGTAGATCTGGGACGACCAGCCGGTGCCAAACTCAGAGGCGTTCGGCCACGAAACGCCGGAGATGCCGCAGGGATAGTAATCGTCGGCATCCTGCGCGTACTGGATGAACGCCAAACCAAGCTGCTTCTCGTTGGAGGCGCAGCTAATCTGCCGGGCCTTCTCGCGGGCCTGGGCAAATACGGGGAAGAGGATCGCAGCGAGAATCGCTATGATCGCGATGACGACGAGGAGCTCGATAAGGGTGAAACCCTTTCGTGTGGACATGTGATAAAAACCTCCTGACAAATTTGCCGACAATATCCCCCGACCTTACGGCACCGCTGCACCAGTGCAGTTTAGGGGAGAATTAACACCGACGGGTTAATATTAACACGCACGGACGTCTTTGTCAAGCACAATCTGCGATTTTGTTACGTTAAATCTCCATTAAGGAACGACAAGTTGTCTTGAACTGCGATGTAGATGATGAGATGATGAAGATGATATTGGACCTGCCTCATAGCCGGGTGTGGCCTGTCGCTGCTCGAAGGCGGTGGAACAGCGTGAGCTGCACGAGGGCCCGGGTTCGATTGAGGTCGACCGGATCGTTTGGCCCGAGCTGGAAGTAGGTGTCGCCGCGCAGGTAATCGGCCAGGAACCGGGCTCCGAGCTCGAGGGCGAGGACCGCGGGGGCGTCGGGCATCAACGCCACCTCGCGACGGGTAACGGTGCGCGCCGCGTCGAGAAATCCATCTGACAGCGCCCGGTAAACGTCGAGATCGACCTGGACCCGGTCAAGATCCGTCTCTTGCTCGCCGGCGACGTTGACGAGAGAGCGCACCATATCCCCCCAGTCGCTGAGCCACGTGTGCGGCATAATGGTGTCGAGGTCCACCAGCGCGCGCACACCGCCGGTCACCGGGTGAAACAGAAAGTTCTCCAGTTTCGTGTCGCCGTGGACGGCCACGCGCCGAATCTCTCCCGATTCCAGCGCCCGCACGAGGCTCAGGGCGAACTCGCGGTGGCCGCGCACGGTCGCGATCGCCTCGGCCACGGCGGGGTCCCGCATTCGATCCATCCACACGGAACGAGAACATTGGACCAGGAAGTGATGCCCCGTGCTATGGAGAAGGTCCTCGTCGGCCGGCAGGTGCTCGGCGGCATCGACAATCGCTCGATGACCGCTCACGACTGAGTGAAGCTGATTCAGGTAGTTGCGGGTGTCCCGGTATCCCGGAAGCGGGCAGCGAAGATCATCGCAATTCACGGAGCCGACAAGGTCGCCGAACGCCGCGAGACCACGGGCTGCCTCTCTGGCGATCGCCAGACGGGCGGACGGGTCCGCCAGTTCTTCCAGGCTCTTGTAAGTCCTCGCATTCGCGATCCGCACCATCAACCGCCAGTATCCGGTACCCTCCCGGTCGGCGACGGTCACGAAGGGCTCGCCGGAGCGCGACGGCACCAGGGTGACCGGCTCCCAGCCCGCTGGGGCCCTTACTGCATTCGTACGCTGCGCATCGATCGCGGCGACCATCGCTGACAGCACCCGCCGCGGATTGCGGAATACGTCCCCGTTAATTTTCTGAAGCAGGTACTCACGACGGGCCCGGCCGGCGATGATAAGGTAGGTGTGGCGGTTGATATTCCCCTTGTCCGGAAAGTCGCGAACCTCGATGGGCGGTTCAATCTCGAACGCCCTGGCGACGGCGCGTAACCGATCGTCCCCGACGCAGGCCGCATCCGGCATTTCTCGCACCGGAGTGTCAACGGAACCCATCGTGTCACCTCATCCACCGCAGCCGGTCGGGCCTCGCCGGCGTAATTTAACGAGACCGCTCCGGGCCACGGACCATTCGTCCATCCAGCGCGTCTTTGAGCCATGACGCGACATCGGCAAGACTCTCCGATGATACCTGATGGCCCATCGGATATTCCCGATAAGCGGCCGCGGGGTGCTTCGCGAGCAGGTAGTCTCGCACCTGGCGCCCGCTGGCGATCGGCACGACCTCGTCGGATGTCCCATGGGTGACGAAAATCGGGGGCAGCGCGGCCGGCTCGTCGGGGATAACGTCGGGCAGGAACCGGCCGCTCATGGCAACACATCCGCCGATCCGAGTCGAGCCGGAGAGCGCGACCGCGAGCGCGAGCATGGCGCCCTGGCTGAAGCCCATCAGGAACACGCGCGCCGGGTCGACATCGTAGGCCTGGACGAACTCCGGAATGACGGCGTCGATTGCGGCCTGCGCGACACGAACGGAGCCCGTTTCCACCGCCAATCCGCGGTCCGTGAACTCGATAGGAAACCATGCGAACTGCCCCCGCCCGAGCACAAGGGGCGCCCGCACGGACACGGCCAGAAACCGTCGATCCAGGTACTGTGCCAGCTCGATTAAGTCGTCTTCATTGCTGCCGTATCCATGGAGGAGGAGCAGCAGCGGTGGGTTTTGTTCCGCCGCCCCGGGCAGGAGGACTCGGTGTTTGAGCGAGATGGACATAGTCAGGCCAGACTGGGGGTCACGCCGGCGAATTCCGGCCGCTGCATGGCCAGCTTGAGACGGTAAATATCAGCTTCCGAGCAGGGGGTCGGCGGGCGCGTGGCCGCGTCGTAGCCATTGAGCGGCCCCGCGGAGTCCAGTGCGGCGCCAAATGTGGGACCGAGCGCGCGAAACGGACGGACGTGGCTGTGGCTCGTGATCGCGTGATACTCTACAGCGACTTCGCCGTTCACGGCGGCGGTCTTCTGGCTGAGTATGGTGAGAACGCCGTGACCGGTATACAGCTCATTAATCCGGCTGGACAGGGGACGGCACGGATCGACGCTCAGGATCGCATCCGGGCCATACAGGACGTTTACGGATCGGGGAGTTTCCGGGAGACTCCCGATGAGCGCATTCAACGACGCGCCGGCGGTCGGCCCAGCGGCGTCGAAGTACCCGGACACGGCGCGGAACCTGGGTTCCTCGTCAAAGTCGATTTCTTCCGGCACCACCACCACCACTAGCATCAGACTGCTCCCATCCGCCATCCGACCGGCACATCGCGAACCGATTTCCTTGCCCGGGTTCGCTACGATTCCAACCATATTGAAAAACTTCAGTCGGGCCTGCGCACCCTGCTGCCGCACAAATGAGACTGGACCGGGACTTGTCATGATTATACCGGTTCCAGAATGAGATGAAACGTAGACAACGCGACAATCGGGAGAATTTTTCATGAATAATTCAGACAGGCGTACGAGCACCGATCCTATTGTGGGACAGGCCTCCATGCCTGTCCTTCTCCATGTCTTGCGTCCATCGCGTCCATCGCGTCCATCGCGTCCATCGCGTCCATCGCGTCCATTCGTCCATAGTCCATACATGCAGGCGGTTTGAGGCAGAGCCTCGTGAGTTGAGCGGGTCAATCTCGCCGGGATGTCTACTGGCTGTAGAGCTGGGGACAGTCACGCTGGCACCGGGCGATGAGGTCCTGAAACTGTGGGCGGTTTCGGATCAGTATCCAGCCGCGGGTCTTGCCGGGTGTCAACGGCCCCTTCGGCAGGGTCTCCATGAACGCGACTTTCCAATCGGCCGAGTCGAGGGCAAACACGCGCACCGAGCGCGCATCGGACGTCACCACACAATCGAAGTCGTACTGCTTGACCAGTGCGTCCACAAGCGACGGGTCGGTGTCGTTGGAAATCGCCAGATAGTCATGCAATGTCATGCCCGGACGCGGGTTACCCATGCCAATCCTGCGTCCCGAGTCTTCCGCGGACAAACCTTCGTAAACGTCCTCCCGACCGTCGATGAATACCGGCTCGGTCGGCATGCGAAAGATCATGTAAGCGCCCACATTATAGTTATTGAAGATCCTCAGGTTGGGCGGAAATCCCTCCGCATTCATGAAGTCGAACAGTTTCACCGGGAAGAGCGGGAGTCGAATGGCCGCCTCGCCGATGCCCGCCGGCGAGAAGCCCCTCGGCCCCAACGACATCACCAGCATGTCGAAGGACAGGCGGCTTACCAGGGCCAGATAAATCAGCGCGGCCCCGGCGAGAGTCACCCGCGACGGCGACGCCCGAAACGGAACCCGCGAGATGCCGGATTTCCAGTGCGGTCCGGCCAACAATACCGCTCCGATTGCGCACAACGGGACATTGCGCATATGCAGTGCGGCCTCGACGACGAGGCCGAGCAGGCAAAGCGCCGCGCCCGGGTCGCGCGGCCGGCGTGAGGCGGCGAATCCGGCGGCCAGAACAGCGGCGAACAAATACACGATCCACGTGGTGGCAAGCGGGAAGTACGAGATGGGGCGCCATTCGTTAACGACCATCGCGCTCGGGTCGCGGACGGTGATAAGCACATTCCAATAGACTCGCCAGCCGTAGGGCGACGCCATTGTGGCCGCCGTGCAGGCGACGGCCATTGCGGCCATCCAGCCGCCCCGGCTTAGCAAGGCGCTGCGGCGCTCCGGCGGCGCAAACGCGGCCGCCAGCAGATCCCCGGCGGCAAATGTGAGCAAGAGTGCCGGTAGAACAATCACGCCCTGGTGGAAATTCGCCCACAGAATGCACAGGGGCAGCAGCCAGAGAAGCCTTGAGGGTAGGGCGCGGTACTCGCGCACCTTCATCACAATGACGAGGGATATGGCAAGGAGCAGATATGTAAAGCCATACGGTCGCTCTTGCAGGAAGGTGGCCATCGTGAGGAGCAGGAGGTTCGTGAGCAGGAGTGCACTGAACGGCCGAACCCGCTTTAGCAGGTCGAAGAGTACGACGAGCGCCAGCGCAACGGTCAATCCGACGAGGAGGAGCCACGTGCCGAAAAACCCCGCCGCGCGGTAGGCGGCCGCGTAGACGGCGAACGCAAGCCATTCGGGCACGTCCCAGCGCCGGCCATACTCCGTCCACGAGAAATGGTCCGCGTGAGGAGGCTGCCCAGCGCGCAGGATATCCAGGCCTGTCCGCAATTGCCAGAACAGGTCGTCGCCCGGTTTTGGCATGAGGCAGAGCAACACGGCGACGAGAACGACCATCGCCGTGCCACCCACGACTGCGCCTCGATGGACATTCCCGGGCGGCGTGTCGATGGGGTTAGGAGCCGGTTCGGAGAGCTTTCGCGACATCGCCGCCATTATACCCTCGAAGGAGAGGAGATAGAAGATAGAAGATAGGAGATAGGAGAGTCCGGAATTCGCCGTCTCGTGAGACAGTCTATGCAACAATCCTTTCCGAAACTTCCGTCCTTTCCGTCTTTTCCGTGGTGAAACTTCCTAATTCCGAATGGCCGAATTCGGAATTCTTTGCATGGATTATCAGGATTACGAGGATTACCGGAAGTCCTGAAAATCCTCTTAATCCTGATAATCCTTGTAATCCATGCAAAAAGAATCCTTCGCCGCAATCATACAGGTAGGTCGGACTCCTTGCCGGAGGGGCCAATGTCCTCCCCGTTCGCTAACGCTTCAGGCGAGGACTCCGGTGTGGACGGAGCGTCGAGAAGGCGGAGACCGGCGAACGAGTTGGGACCGATCAGGCCGGCGGAAGCGTAGACGAAGAGTTTATCGCGGCTGTCGGTGATGTCGAGGTTGCGCATGGTCAGTTGGCCGAGCCGGTCCTGCGGCGTAAACGCGCCGTCGACCTTCTCCATGGAAAGTCGTTCGGGGGCGTAGGTCAGGTTGGGGCTTTCGGTATCCAGGATCGAGTAGTCGTTACCGCGACGCAACTCCAGCGTCACCGATCCGGTGACCGCCTTGGCAACCCAGCGCTGCAACGTCTCGCGCAGCATCATCGACTGCGGGTCGAACCACCGGCCCTCGTACAGAAGCCGTCCGAGCCGCCGCCCCATCTGGTGGTACTGCTCGAGGGTGCCCTCGTTGTGAATACCGCTGATTAAACGCTCATAAGCGATGTGGAACAGCGCCATTCCGGGCGCCTCGTAAATCCCGCGGCTTTTGGCCTCGATGATGCGGTTCTCGATCTGGTCGGACATCCCCAGCCCGTGACGCCCGCCGATAGCGTTCGCCTCCAGCACGAGGTCGACCTCGCTCGAAAAGGACCGGCCGTTCAGCGTGACCGGCAGGCCCTCCTCAAACATCACGGTGACTTCTTCCACCCGGATCTCCACGTCGTCCCGCCAGTGCGCCACGCCCATGATCGGCTCGACAATCCGGAGGCCGTTGCTCAGGAACTCGAGGTCCTTTGCCTCATGCGTGGCGCCCCAGATGTTCGAGTCGGTCGAGTACGCCTTCTCCTTACTCATCCGAAAGCTTAAACCGGCCTTCTCGAGCAGTTCGGACATCTCCTTCCGGCCGCCAAGCTCGTCAATGAACTGCTGGTCGAGCCAGGGCTTGTAGATACGCAGATTGGGATTCACCATCAGGCCGTAGCGGTAGAACCGCTCGATATCGTTGCCCTTGTACGTACTGCCGTCGCCCCAGATGTCGACCCCGTCCTCCCTCATCGCGCCGACGAGCATCGTCCCGGTGACCGCCCGGCCAATCGGCGTGGTGTTGAAGTAGGCCAGGCCGGCCGTGGTGATGTGGAAGGCGCCGCACTGCAGCGCAGCCAGCCCCTCGCGCACAAGCTGCGGCCGGCAGTCTATCAGTCTGGCCGCCTTCGCGCCGTACTCCAAAGCGCGGCGAGGAATATCGTCGTAGTCGGTTTCGTCGGGCTGTCCGAGGTGGGCGGTATAGCAATAGGGAATGGCGCCCTTGCCGCGCATCCAGTAGATGGCCGCGCTGGTGTCCAGACCGCCGGAAAAGGCGATCCCGACGTTCTCTCCGACCGGGAGAGTCTGCAAAATGGTACTCATGAACGCTTCCTTGTCGAGGATTCCGAGATATTACTGTACCCGATTTGTCTCTCTGGGTGGAGGGCGCGCGGGCCTGGAGGGACGACTGAAAGCACAAGGGCTGAACCCGAAAGGTGCAGCACTAGACTCTGTGCAGGTTCTACGCGGAGGTCATCTCGCAGAAGCTGCGGTACCGGCGGCGGTCGATCGTGCCGGCGTCGACGGCGGCTCGGATGGCGCAGCCAAGCTCGTTGTGGTGCCGGCAGTCGTTGAAACGGCAGTCACCGAGAAGCTGGCGAAATTCCGGGAAGCAATGCGCGATATTGTCGCGGTCCACCTGCCAGAACTCGAGCTGCCGCAAACCCGGCGTATCGGCGACCCAGCCGTCGGCGCTTTCTTCGAGAGGAATCAACTCGGCGGTCGTGGTGGTGTGGCGGCCCTTGTACGTGATCAGGCCGACGTCACCCACGCGCAGGTTGAGGCCCGGGCACATTGCGTTCAGAAGGCGACTCTTGCCGACCCCGCTTGGCCCGGCGAAGGCGGAGATCCGGCCGCGCAGCATTTCACGCAGCACATCGAGGCCAATGTTCTCGCGTGCGCTCACGAATTGCACCGGGTAGCCGATTCGGACATACGGCTCGAACATCTCGTGGATCATCTCAATGTTGCCGTCGAGAAGATCGATCTTGTTGACGACAATGCTTGCGGTAATCTCGGCGTTCTCCGCCGTCACGAGGAACCGATCGAGGAGCCACAGATCGGGCCGCGGCTCGCAGGCGGCACAGGCCACAAAGAGGTGATCGAGATTGGCGACGAGCGTGTGCTGTCCACGCTGGGAGGGTGACTGGCGGGCGAGCTCGGTTCGGCGGGGAAGGATGTCCTCGATCATGCCGAGGTCGGGATCGATCCGAACCCGGTCGCCAACCGCAATCGGGTCAGTGTCGCGCCGCTTTCGGGCGGATTCTACACGCTGCGGGCGGCTTCCCGACTGGGAATAGACAAGCTCCTTCTTGAGGTTTCCCCGAAGCTTGCCGATAATGACTCCGCCCCCGGTGCTCACGAAGTAATTTCCGCTGTTGACCCGAAACACAGTACCTTCAAGCAGCATAGGATTGCATTTTGCTCCACCTTAACAAATCGACAGTTATTGATTGCAGTCGCAACCCAATGGCCGCGCACTGTATCTTAACAGAAGAGAACCGGATTGTCAATGAGGCCGGATCGACAGCAATCCGAACTTATGATAACGTAAGGTGTGAAAGGTCGACTGCAAGCCGGTCCGGATGGTTATGACTCAGGCCAGAGGTGCTCGAATCGGCAGCGGGTACCCGCAACGATCGTTTCGAACCAGCGGCCCGACGGGTCGACCATCGGAATCCACCAGGCGGTGGGGCGGTAGTGGGTGTGTGTTAGCCCTTCCACCGTCAGGAAGGCGTTTCGAATGAGAATGAGGCGGGCGGACTGCGCTTCCCGGGATGTGCGCTGTATGATAGCGCGCGCGCTAAGGGCGTCGGCACTGCGCTCGAGAGCGCGGCGTGCGCGGCGGACGGAGTCGATTGCGCCCCGCAGGACGGCGATGCGCTCTTGAAGATCGTTCAACGGCCTGTCGAACTCCTCGGCACGGATCGCGAGCCGGCGTTCCAACTGCAGGAGAGTCTCGTTCACACCCGAGTTGTCTTCAGCCGCGGCCTCAACTTGCAGCGGCTGGATGTTCGCTCTCCAGTCCTCTCCCTTTCGACGCTCCATCGACGCTCGATCGACGCGGCATCGACGAAGTTCGGCCCGATGCTCGTCGAGCCTGGACTTCAGAACGAGGCTCTTTCGGGCATTTGTTTGCAACGTCCGGAGGGCATCCTCGTACTCGCGCAGGAGTTCGCACCAGCGCTCGCCGGAACCCACTTCGGCGCGTACCGCTCCGCCGCCTGCTTCGCCGGTATCCGGCCAGAAGCGTGAGGGCACAGAGTCCGGATGTTGTCCCGGAGCCAGGCTTGAAGAGGACTTACGTATCAGGGACTCGTAGTCACGCAGCGCCTGACGGGTGGGGTCATGCGCTTCCAGGTAGTCGAGCAAATCTCGAAGGCGTCGAACCTGTCCGATTTCGCGGAGCAGGTTTTCCTGTCGGGCGACGGCATGCCGCCACTCGCGTCCGAAGTCCGACGCCGCGATCGTTTGGCGGCCGAACGTGGCTGCGAGATGCGACGGAAGGCGGATCGGCGCCTCCGTCCGCGCGGCCTCCAGGGCGTCCCACGTCGGATACGCGAGCCGCACAATTGGAGCGAGGTCGAGCGACATGCCCGCGGCCGCAAGCCCCTCATTAAAGCGGCGGGTAATCGGCGTGTACCCGGACGCCGTCTCGTGAAACACGACGAGGTGCTCTGCTGCCAGCATATCGACGAAGACGACCGCCTTGCCGACGATGGCGGCCCGCGGGCCAAAGCGGTTTTCGACGACCCGGGCAAGCGATTCCGTGGACCGGACGTCCGTCGCTGTCGACACGGTCACTCGGGCATCGCCAAGCTGCGCGATCACCTGTGTGCCGCGGAGAAAAAGGGTCCCGCGACCATGTCCGGGAGCAACAAGGTCGAACGGAATGGCGCCCTCGCCAAAAGAATCGAGCGTGTAAATCCCCGACTTTGCTACGGCCCTATCGTACGCGAGTCTGGCTGCGGCGCGCGTCTCGGGCGCCAGGAAGAGGTCGAGCACGCGGAAACGGGGAAGATGGGAAGTCTGCGTGTTAAACAGGAAGAGCTCCGATGAGCTTGTCGTCTCAAGCCGTGAGGCCGGTTCTCCAAGCAGGAGCTCGTAAAACCGGGGAAGCATGTTTTCGTACAGGTCGTTAAGCCGGCACCATTCGCTACAATGGGCCATGAAATCGACGACCCAGCCCTGAATTGTTTCGGCAACCCCGGCTGCATGGTCGCTGCCGGGGAGGCACTCCATACTCTGGCCCAGCCCCCATTCCAACAAGCGCAGGAGCGCGTCGGCAAACTCCGACGCAGGCACATCGCCTGCCACGACATTGGCGCCGTCGGTTCGCACCAGACCGCGCCAGCCCCAGGCGCTCGTGAGCGTGGAGGCAACGGTCGCCCGGTCGCCGGCGCTTCCGCTCCGGATCGAGTCGCCACCATGGCCCCGGTCCGGCTGCGCACCCTGCTGCCGCGTCAACCAGTCGAACGGAACGCCGTGTGAACGGTACACGTGGCGGGTCGGAACGCTTTCACTGCCGAACAATGCGGAGATTTCGCCGGCGGCGCTCCACAGGTCGCGGGTCGCCCCATCGTCATGGCCAACGAGCGCAAATTTGAGTGCGTCCTGGACCTGCGTGGTCGAGAGCTTGGCAAAGTAGTCGGTGTCGTGGACGCCGGCGATCAGGCGGGCATCCGGATAGTGGACATCCAGCAAGCGTCGCCAAACGGCTTTCGTAGGTTCGTCCCAGAACACCGTCTGTCCCAGAGCCAGAAAAGGCATGGAGGGGTATCGATGCCGGGCGGCATCGAGAATCTCGGCAACGGATGTGTCCTGGGAGACGGGATTCGATGTCATGCTTGCAGCACCGGGCTGCGCCGAATTCATGTACGGGGCGACCGCGTCCGTGCAGGAAGCCTCAGCGTAAACGGAGGACACTGGCCCTTCCGGCAAGGAGGCGTCCATTACTGACATTGAGTTCTCCGTGTGCATCGCGTGATTCTGAGTATACCCCGCAGTGCCCCGCCCAACACGCGGCACGGGACAAGGGCGCCGCCATGGGAACTAACAACAACCGCCACCGATGCGGTTCCCGGTTGTCACGGGGTGACAATGCGGGCGAGAGTTCGTTGGACGGCCGCCAATGTGTTATACTTACTGCGCATTGTGCGACGGCAGTGTGCGCAAGTCGATCATCGATCGCGGTCCCGCAAGCCTGGTTCCGGCACAATGCGTGCATGTGAGTTAATACCGGCGCCGTCTTCGTAGATGCAGGAATGACGACCGGCTTACATAAGGAGTCGAGAAACCCGTTATGGCTGATATCCTGCCGTTCCGCGGCATTCGCTACCATGAACCAAGAATCGGAGGCGACCTGGCCGCGGTTATGGCGCCACCATACGATGTCATATCCGCCGCCGAGCAGATGGAGCTATATGACCGTCATCCAAATAACGTCGTCCGGCTGATCCTCGGCCGCGAGGAAAACCGATATGAGAGCAGTGCTCGCTTCTTTCGAGATTGGCTTGCGGAGAATATCCTCGTCAAGGACGATGTCCCCTCGGTTTATGTCTACCGGCAGCGCTTCGCCGACCCGGCGTCGGGCGCCGTCGTCCCGGAGCGTGTCGGCCTGATTTGCTTGCTGCGGCTCGAGGAATACGAGTCCGGCAAGGTGCTGCCACACGAGAATACACTGACCGCCGCCAAGGCGGACCGCCTGAACCTGCTGCGCGCCAGCCAGGCTCAGTTCGAGTCCATTTATGGTCTCTACAGCGATCAAGACCGCTCGGTCGAAAAGTTCCTCGCCCAGTGTGATATCCGCGAGCCCGTTATCGAGCATATCGATAACCTGATCGGCTCGAGCCACAACATCGAGCGTATCGCCGACACCGGCGCGATTGCCGTCCTGCAGGACCTGCTTCGGGATAAGCCTATTTTCATTGCAGACGGCCATCACCGCTATGAAACGTCGCTCAATTACCGGCGGGAGGTTCGCGCGGCTCTCTCTGGGCAAGACACTGCCTCGATCCCGGCCGACTATATCCTGATCACCCTGACCGCCTTCGAGGACGAAGGACTGGTTGTCCTCCCCACGCACCGCGAGATTCGCGGCGTGCCGAGCGACCGGATCGCCCGCCTGCCGGAACTGCTATCGGCGCACTTTACGGTAACAGAGGCCGATCGGGCAGATTTGGAAGCCGAGATCGAAGATGCGGCCAAGCGCGGACGAAAGGCTATCGGCATGGTCCTCCCGGATCACCGCGCCTATACGGCAACCCTCAATTCCGGGATCGACTGTATTCCCGAGCTGATTTCCGGCGGACAGTCCGACGCGGCCAAGTGCCTCGACGTCACCATCCTCCAGTCGCTGATCCTGGATGAGATTCTCGGAATATCGGCAAGTGACCTGGCGGCCGGCGGGAATGTCGGCTACACGCGGGACGTCCACACAGCCGTCGATGGTGTCGAGTCGGGCGAGTACCAGGTCGCGTTCATCCTCGGGCGGCCGTCGGTTGAGGATGTGCGCCTCGTTTCCCTGGCTCACGATAAGATGCCTCAGAAGTCGACATTCTTTTATCCCAAGCTTCTTTCCGGCTTGATCCTGCGGGATCTGGCCGCGGAAGCCGGCGATTCCGCCGGAGGACTCCTATGACCCTGCACCGCCCCCTGGCCTCCCTTGCTTTTTTCGCCCTGGCGTCGTCAATGCTGCTGGTATCCGGGCCCGTTTGCGCGGCTGCACACACGGCAAGAAGGAGCGGCAGCACGAACGACCAGGCCACAGCCAGCCAATCGCCGGATCAGTTGGCCCCGGCCCAGTCGAACCAGGTGGAAACGACGGTACCGGAACGATATCGTCCGGCAAATGTCCTCGAGGAGCGGGTTAAGGAAGAGCAGCGGCAGGGACTGAAGTTCGCCAAGCTAGTACGCGGCAACCGAGCCAGAAAACAGATCGCGCTGACCTTCGACGACGGACCGCACCCCTACTTCACACAGAAGCTGCTTGCGATACTGGAGGCAACGCACACCCCGGCCATGTTCTTTGTGATCGGCAAGCAGGTGGACAAGTATCCGGACCTGGTGCGGCTGGAGAAGCAAGCCGGTTTCGAGGTGGGCAACCATACCTACGATCACGTGGACCTGACGCAGATTCCCCCGGAGCTCATCGGCTTCGAGCTCGACCAGTGCGCGCACGCCGTTAAGACCGCGTGTGGTGCGGATACTCACTTCTTCCGCCCACCCGGCGGGAACTACGACGTGAACGTGATTGGCGAGGCGACGAGACGGCACTACGTGACCACACTCTGGACCGACGATCCCGGTGACTACGCCAAGCCCGGCGCGGACATTGTCCTTCGCCGCACCCTCGGCAGTTTGGAGAACGGGGCCGTTATTCTTCTGCACGACGGCATTCCGGATACCCTTAGCATCCTCCCGCAACTTATCACCGAGGCGCGTCGCCGCGGCTACCAGTTCGTCACGGTCAGCGCGCTCGCGGCGGGTAGTCACTAGCCGGAAGGCATTTGCAGTGCTGCCAGGACAGGCAGGGACGCCCGTTCTACGAGAGGATCGGTCGTGTCCGGCGCAAAGTTACTCACTGCTGTTTCGAGTTCCGGGATTGCTGCCGCATCAAAGTGAAACGGCCGCCGGCCGCGCTTGGTGGCAGCAGGCGGCGTCGACGAATCCTCGATGCCGGCAGGGAGAAAGGCCGGCCGGCTGCTTATTTGTTCAATTGATAGTAGTAGTCCTGACATGTGGTGTTGCCGATGGCGCAGTTTGACGGCATTACGAACCCGAGATTGTATCCCTGCAAGGTCGATGGGCTGTTTCCATACGCATCCGAAACTTGAAGGTAGGCAAGTGTGGTGGAAGAGACGTGGTTGTCATACCAGAGCACATTGGCTCGACCGTTATGCCGGGCTTGAACCGTTGGCGAGCCGTAGGTGAGCGCCGATGAAGGGGGATATATGTACCACGTGGACGTCGGCTTACTGCTCGGAAACACGGTGGCGGAGTCTGTTAACAGGAGGGTGTTCGCGGGAGACGTAATGGCGGCGAGATTCACGGCCGAGTAAGCATTGGGCGGCGGCGGAAAAGTATTGCTGTTCGGGTAAAGATCGTTATTGACCCCATAGCCGAACGTCGATCCTGGCCCCGAGATCCAATTGGTCAAGTTTGAGGATGGGCAATCCTGGATCTGGTACGCCCCGGTCGTATACGGAGAGAGCAGACCTGCATCCGGGTTCAGAGCGTTCGTGGTGCCATTGATGCAACCGAACCAAGCATAAAGGTTGCCGTCGGCCCCGGGGTAAAACGCCATCGGGTTGTCATCGTCGTTGTCCTGCGCGTACATCAACCAAGCCAATCCCATTTGGCGCAGGTTCGAGGCGCAGGTCGTCTGCTGAGCCCGCCGGCGCGCCGAAGCAAACGCTGGAAATATGAGGGCCGCGATAATGCTGATGATAGATATTACGACAAGAAGCTCAATTAGAGTGAACGCTCGCCGTGATGCTATTCGCATGGCTGCTGGTACCTCCCTGAGCATTATGACAGGTCGAGGCTTCAATTCGGCGCAAAACCAGGAGAATTTGACCCGTAAATTGAGAATCCTGAATTCTATCCCCCGGTGATTTCTGCGAGTCGTTCGCGCAAATGAATCGCCTGCTGTCTAACGTATTATTCCGTCGACCACCTCCTGATGACGCGATCGACGCCTACCGTCGTAAGCATGGTCCCATCCGCGTTAAACGCCGTGCACAGGACTACTCCTGTGTGGCCGTGCACGGCGATCGTTTCGCGCCCCGATGCGACGTCCCAAAACGTGACTGAGCCGTCGTCGCTTCCAACCGCAATCGATCGGCCGCCCTTCGTAAATGCCATCGAAAACGGCAACAGAGGCGCGACGTCGATCGTTGACACCGGAGTCCAGTTCGAAACGCGGTAAACGGCGATCTTCCCCGCATACTGGTAGGCCAACTCCGTTCCGTCGCTCGAGAAGCAAAGATTGTTGTATGCGGAGGCGCGCGCGGCAACCCGGTGCGCAAACTCACGTTTCATGGTGGGAATGCCCCAAACATCGAAATCACCCATCCCATCCGCTCCGGCGAGATACCGCCCATCCGGCGAGAAGCTCAGAAAGTCCACGGTGCCGGACACAGGTAGATCTGCGGTTTGATGCGATTTCCCAAGATCGTAGACGATTAACCTGTGTTGCGCAGCTATCGACACGGCAAAGCAGCGCCCGTCACCCGAGAGGGAGGTAGCGCACATCGGAGTCCCGGCGGGGGCGCTGACATCCTCGAGCATGACTCCGGTTCCTGTATCGAAGATCATAATTCCGCGCGCGGTCGCAACCACGGCTCGACCTCTGCCGACGGCACAGCCGGACGGGCGATCCGTATTGGTTCCCAGTGTACGGGTCCAACTCCGCGCCCCGGTCGTTGCGGACCATCCCGAAATCCGAGTTACTTCGCGAGCCGCGGCGCAGATCACCGCTTCGGTAATGACCCTTCCATCGCCCGGATCGACGTCGGCCTTGTCCGCGACTTCTCCGCGCATCAGCTCGGTCTGCGCGCGCGGGTACGATCCGGCAATAACGACTGAGCCCCCCGCGTCGGCCGCGGCAATTGTCATCCCATCCGGACTGAACTCCACCTCCTGCGGAGTTTTCGAATGTCCCGAGAAGTCTAGGAGACAGGCGCCGTCGCTCACCCGCCAGACCCGATCGACAAGGTCGTGGCTGCAGGTGACAATTCGACTGCCGGCGGCGTCAAAGGCAACATTTACGATCGGCGCGTCCTGCGCAAATTGGCGCGTCCCCGATTTCGGGTGGCCGGTGTCGATAAGCCGGATGACTCCGTCCATGCCGGCTGCCGCCAGTGTCGCGCCGTTTGGAGAGAAACACAGTCGTTCGCCATACGCGCTAACTCCCGAGATTTCAAAAATGAGGTGCCCGCCGGTCGCATGCCAGATGCGCAAGATCCCGTCGTCACTCGAACCGGCTATGTATTTGTTGTTCGGCGAAATCGCCACGTTGTTAATGTAAGATGCCGCCGTCGAAAGAGTTCGCACCGGATGGCCCGTTGCCGCGCTCCAGAATGTGATAAAGCCCCGGGAGCCACCGCCGACGATTGTGCGGCCATCTTTCGAGAATGCGACGCAGGCTACGGCGTTGCGGCCGGACCACATGCGCGCGACCCGTCCCGTCTGCACGTGATAGATCCACGATCCCCCGCGCGCGTCGACAAGGGCGAAGGTGTCGCACGCCGGCGATATGGCAGCTACGAACGGCTCGATGGGAAGGGAAACCCTCTGTTTCACCGCTCCCGATTTCACGTCGACAAAGGCAATCGTCTTGTCGGAACTCACCGTCACAAACGAACGGCCGTCCCGAGCAAAGCGGAGAGCAAGGATGTTTTGCGTCGCGACCGGAAGTACCCGATCTATCGGGTGGCATTCGTGCCAGAGCCAGCGCCATTCGAAGCGCTGGTCGAAGTGCTCGCCGGGTACGGACCGGCACTCGTCCAGAAGGGTGATCGCGCGGTTGAATTGTTGGCCGTCGAGGGCGGCCTGGGCCAGACTGATATCCTGGATACAGATCATGTGCTTTGCTTTTGCCAGCGCGGCAAGGACCTGGCGGTGGTCCGCGCGAGCCTCGCGTTCCGCCGTACTCGCGCGGTAGACGAGGGCGCCCATAATCAGAACGACAACGAGTGAGATTCCAACAGTCAGGGTCACGCCGCGCCGATAGGCCGCGCGCTCGCGACGCCGGTCCGCGTCGGGCATGTTCTCGATGACCCACCGGCGGCCAAAGACGCGAGAATAGACTCGGTTTCGCCGGACAAGCCGTCCCTCGACGACACTCACTACGCCGGAAAGGCGCAGCAGGGCAACGACCGGGTCGGCCGGATCGTTCTCCACCCGTTTTCCGGTCAGCACGCGGCGGTATATGGTGAGCACAGCCGCCGCATCCTCCACGCCGCTGCGCAGCTTGTTATGCACGAAAATGAGGTTGTCCTCGGATGTGCGCGCGTGGCCGGCGAGGAAAATCTCGCGGCACAGAAGGTCGATCTGGTTCGCATGGTGCAGGTCCCGCTGAGCGGCGACCAGGCAGAGTTTCTGCGTCAGGTACGGGTGGCCTCCCGTCCAGTAGAGGATGCGGCGTAACTTGTTCCGGGCCTCCCGTTCGCTGCCGGCGAACCCGCGCGCGAGCAAGGCCGCCTCCTTTGGCGTGAAGTCCGTCAAGTCGATCCGTCGCCCGACGTTGAACGGAGTCGTGTTCACATCGCTGATCAGGTAGGCGGGAGTGGCCACGCCGAGCAGGCAGAATGTCAGGCGGTTCATGGCAGGATCGGTTGCGCGGCCGTTATAGAAACGACGGATCGACGCAAAAAACTCGTCGGTGGAGAATTTGAGGGCGAGCACGAAATCGATCTCATCGATGAAGATGACCAGCGGCTCCGCGACCTCAGCGAGCACGACATCGGTGAGAGAACGCGCGAAGCGGTGGAGGGGACCCTGCTGTGAGTGCTCCGTCCAAAAGCGGTCCATGGCGTCGCCGAGGTCGAGTTGGCCGGCGATTTCCGACATCAGTCCGAAGTACCACTGCTCTGCAGAAAGGTTCGCCCCAATCGACGTGAGGTCGAGCAGCACCGAGCGCACTCCCGCAGCCTGCAGACGCATGGCCGTCCGGTGCATCAGGCTGGATTTGCCCATCTGACGCGATGTCAGGACGTAGGCGTATTCTCCACCGCGGAGCGCGCTATACAACTCGTTGTCCGCAGGTCGCACGATGTACGATCCGGCGTCCGGGGTCAGGTTCCCGCCGACGACATAGAAGCCGGACATCGATTCGACGAGCGCGGCCTGTGACATTTCCATTCTGCCTCCGCGGAAAGATCTGCCGGAAACGTCACCCTGGTGAGGCCGCAGAGGCTGCCGCAACGGTTGCGAAATCCACTACCATCACTGCATCGTTGCCTGCACTTCGCAGCAGATATGTCACGTGGCCTGCTGAACCGCCCAAACAGCTAACAGCCGGCTCTGGTCGCCGGCCGCCCGAGCGCGAAACGTGGCCGGCGGAAAGCGCTTGCCGGCCACGAGGCTTCCTTCGATCTTCCTAGATCGTACCACACGGCGCAATGCCGTTTTGAGCATTACAATTGACCATGCACTGGTTATATTCCCCCGAACCGACCGTATAATACGTGGCGCAACACGTTGCACAGTTGCCGCCCGTGGAAATCCCCTCGAACATCTTGTTGAGATTTTCGTGGTGCTGCTGGCGCTCTGCGTCCGGCAAGTCTTTCGTAGCGCTATAGAACTCGTGGATTGCTTCCGCAACCTTCTCGACATACGGCCCCATCGGATGGTCTGCCATTTTATGATCTCCTTTATATTGTATTTGTGACGTTAAACCTATTAACTCGAACGCTGACAGTGCCTGTCATACTAAAAGCTGCGAGAACGTCCTGTTTTATGTCGTTGACCACCTCCTGATCACACGGTCCACGCCGACAGTTATCAGCGAAGTACCGCCCGCGTTGAACGCTGTGCACAGGACCTT
Organism: Capsulimonadaceae bacterium; assembly: GCA_052139635.1. Lineage (GTDB taxonomy): Bacteria > Armatimonadota > Armatimonadia > Armatimonadales > Capsulimonadaceae > JBKQWH01. The sequence goes on along the minus strand of JBKQWH010000291.1, from coordinate 23,404 downwards.
GCCCGTATGCCCGTGCATCGCTATCGTTTCGCGGCCAAATGCCACATCCCAGAAGGTGATGGAGCCATCGTCGCTTCCCACCGCGATCGATCGCCCGCTCACGCTAAACGCCATGTCCACCGGCGAGAGCGGCGCCACCTCGATTACGGACTCCCGTGTCCAGTCCGCCGTGCGATAGACCGTGATCCTGCCACGGTGGTCAACGGCTATCGTGCGGCCGTCCCGGGAAAAGCAAAGCGTGTCATCGGTGATTCCATAGTTGTTGGCGCCCGCTGTGCGGAGTGAGATTTCGCGGGTCATCGAGGGAACACTCCAGACATCGAGATAACCGGACCGTACCGCCCCCGCGAGATGCCTCCCGTCCGGCGAAAATGCAAGCTTATAGATAACGTCCGAAACGGGGAGCTCCGCGGCTCGATTGCGTGCGGCCAGGTCGTATACGATCACCTGATGACGTGGAGCGACATAGACCGCGAAGAATCGTCCGTCGCAGGAGAGCGCTGCGCAGGCGCTGTACACGGAGTCGACCGAAGCGGCAACCGTATGGAGCAGCGCGCCTGTTCTTGCATCGTATGCCAGGATCGCGCCTACGGTCGCAAGCACCAGGCAATTGCCGCTGAGCGCAACGAGCGACGGGCGGTCCCTGTCGCTGCTGAACGAGTGACTCCAGAGAAGCGCGCCGGTCTTCCCGGACCAGGCCGATACTCGAGTGGTGTCGCCGATCGTTTTGCCGATCTCCGACTCGGTGATGACATTGCCGGTCGCAGGACTGATCTCGACGTCTTCCTGGACTTCCCCATTGATGCGCGCCGTTTGGGCGGGCGGGTTCGCTGCGGCGAAAACCACCTCACCAGCCACATCCCCGGCGGCAATAGTCGCACCGTCCGGGCTGAACTGCGCCGTCTGTGGAGCCATGGAATGTCCGGAAACGGCAAGCAGGCAGGAACCGTCGCTCACACGCCAGATCCGGTCAACCAGATCGCGGCTGCAAGTAACGATACGGTCGCCGGTTGGGCTGAAGGCCAGGTTCTCAATCGGCTCGTCCTGTTCGAACTCGCGCATTCCGGACCCCGGGTGGGCGGTCTGGAACAACCGGATTACGCCGTCGAGGCCGGCGGCTGCCAGGATGGATCCGTCCGGGGAGAAGCTCAAATACTCGTTCGAGGTAAAGATGTCGCCGGAGTCGAATGTCAGGCGGCCGGTCTGTACGTTCCATTCGCGGACCATGCCGTCCACGCTCGCCACCGCGACATACCGACTATCCGGCGAGATGTCCACGGAAAGGGCAAAGGAGCGCGGTCCCGCAAAGCTTCGCACAGGCAGTCCGGCCGCGGCATTCCAAAACATGGTTCCGCCAACTCCGCATCCGACCAGAAAGCGGCCGTCTCGTGAAAAGGCGAGGGCGTTTATTCCCGCCGATTGACCTTGCAAGCGCTGCAACTTTCCCGTCCGCAAGGAGCAAATCCAGGAAGCAAATTGATGGTTGGAAAGGGCGACAAAGGCAACAGAATCACATGCCGGCGCGATAGCAGCCGACATCGGCTCGAACGGAACGTCAATCTTCCGCTGCGTCGTTCCCGTTCGGATGTCAACAATCCAGATGGCCCTGTCCTCACTCACCGCCACAAGCCGGGAGCCGTCGGGAGTGAAGCGGAGGGCACAGATAGATCGCGTCGCGACCGGGAGAATCCGTTCGTGCGGATGGCATTCGTGCCAGAGCCAGCGCCATTCGAAGCGCTTGGCGAACTGTTCGCCGGGGACGGAGCGGCACTCCGCAAGCAGGGCAATCGCGCGGTTGAGCTGCTGGTTGTCCAGCGCAGCCTGAGCCAGGCTGATGTCCTGGATACAGAGCATGTGCCGTTCGCTGCGCAGAGCGGTCGTGGCGCGAAAGATCAGGACACCCATAATCGCAAACACCAGGGTGGAGATCACGACGGCCAGAGCGAAGCCGCGGCGGTATGCGGCGCGCTCGCGGCGGAGGTCGGCCTCCGGCATGTTCTCGAGGACCCATTGCCGGCCGAACACGCGCGAGTAGATGCGGTTTCGCCGGACCAGGCGGCCATTCACGGCGCGGACGACGCCGCAGAGGCGCAACTGCGCGACGACTGGGTCGGCCGGGTCATTGTCCACCCGTTTTCCCGCCAGGATTTTGCGGTACATCGTGATAACGGTCGCCGCATCCTCCGCACCCCCGCGCAGCTTGTTGTGCACGAAGATGAGGTTGTCTTCCGACGTACGGGCATGGCTGGCGAGGAACATTTCCCGACACAGGCGATCAATTTCGCGCGGATGGCGCAGTTCGCGCTGTGCGGCCGCCAAACAAAGCTTCTGGGTGAGGTACGGGTGGCCGCCGGTCCAGTAAAGAATGCGACTTAGCTTACGTTTGCCGTCGCGATGCGTTCCCGCGAACCCGCGGGCGAGCAGCGCGGCCTCTTTCGCCGTAAAGTCCGTCAACTCGATCTGACGGCCGATATTGAACGGGGTCGTGTTGACATCACTGATCAGGTATGCGGGAGTGGCGACGCCGAGCAGGCAGAATGTCAACCGGTTCAGGGAGGGATCGGCGGCGCGGCCGTTGAAAAAGCGCCGGATCGAGGCGAAGAACTCGTCGGGGGAGAACCTGAGTCCGCGTACGAAATCGATTTCATCGATGAAGATGACAAGAGGCTCCGGAATCTTCGCCAGCACCACATCGGTCAGGGCATGCGCAAACCGGAAAAGCGGACCGTGCTGGGAGTTCTCGGTCCAGTAGCGGTCGGTATCGTCGCGAAGGCCGAGCTGACCGCCGATTTCGGCCAGAAGGCCGAAGTACCACTGGTCCACGGAGAGGTTCGCCCCCACCGATGTCAGGTCAAGCAGAACGGACCGCACCCCGGCCGCTTGCAGGCGCATCGCTGTCCGGTGCATGAGGCTGGATTTGCCCATCTGGCGCGACGTCAGTACGTAGGCGTATTCTCCCGCCCGCAGCGCGTTGTAGAGCTCGGTGTCCGCCGGGCGCACGACGTACGATCCGGCATCCGGAGTGAGGTTGCCGCCCGCAACATAGAAGCCGGACATCGATTCCACCACGGCAGCCTGCGGCATCTTAAGTCCTGCCTCCGCGGAAAAGTCTCCAGAGGGTCTGGGCCGGGCGAGACCGCTCGGAGCGACCAGACGACTGCGGGATCAGGTGCCGGCGCAGATATTCCGCATAGATCTCGCACCGCAGGCGCAGAGCCGAGGACTCGCCACCAACAACGACCCCGGCGGTTCGGAGGTGCAGAAAGGCGTCGTTGTTCTTGCAAACGCCGTCACGCAGGATGTCCTGCGTCACCGTCATGAGCTCCGGATTCTGCGTCAAGAGCAGCAGTCGACGCAGGTGCGAGCCGAAGGGGCCGCTGTCATAGCTGGCGCATGCCGCAAACTCATCTATGCTCTTGTGCTCGTGGGCCATCCACCAAAGCCCGCGGCACACCAGGTGCGGGTGCCCGCCGACGAGTTTGTGAAACCTGGTCAACGACAGGTCTCCCGCGAGTGGCCGCCCGACGCGTTCGTTCAACGTTTGAATCTGGCCAAGATCGAAGTCCTCGAGCTCCACCTTGACTCCGACGTTAAACGGCGACTGGTACGCGTCCTCGATCAGCAGGTGCGTTTCCGTGGCGTACGAGAGCACCAGGGTCAGGTTGGCGAGTTGAGGATGGACCGGCCGCCGGTTGTGCCACGATCGCATCAGGCTGAAAACATCGGTATAGTAATCGAACTCGAAGAGCCTGTCGACCTCGTCCATAAACCAGATGACGGGCGACCTTAGGGCGTGGGTGAAGAGAAAGTTCTCGAAATTCTTGTTGGGACCGTCGCGCTCGTCGTAGATATCGTCCATGGTCACGTTCAGGCCAAGCTCGCGCGCGAAGATCCGGGAGACGGCGCTGAAGAGGTCCTTTTGCGTGATGAGGCTCTCGCGGCCCATGCTCTGCAGGTCGACGTAGACGAGTTGGACGTCCCTTCGGCGGGCATGGTCGACACCGCGAACCAGCAGCGAAGTCTTGCCGATCTGGCGAGCTCCCTTGACCAGGACAATCATCGGACGGCGCGTAAGCGCCTCGCGGAAGGCGATATCGGAGCGCCTCTCGATGTAGAGCGGGGAACCGAGCGGCAGCACTCCCCCATCATCGCCAAGCTGAGCGCCCGTGTCGGTCGCCTCAGGAGCGATTGCGGCGCTGTCAACCACCTTGAACGCATCGGCGACGGATGAGACGCCTATAATCGTCACATCCTGCAACCGCCCATAAAACTTGACCTGGCCGGCCTGCTCGTCGGAAACGATGAGCTGGCGGACGCCGTCTTTAGCGCACCCTCGCACCTTTTCGTAAGCGCCACCGACCGCGTGACAGTATCCATCCGGCGCGGAGGTTCCCGGAGGGGAGAGCGCAAAGGAGATGGCCAGGCTTCGGTCGAGGACAAAGTGCCCGCGGGAAAGGGCGTACAGGCCGGACGCAAGGGCGCCGCCGCCGGAGGGACCACGTACGATGAGCTTCTGGAGGAACACCTCGTCCTCCGGCCGTCGCGTCTTGAGCGAAACGCGCACGCAGAGCTGCCGATTGTGGGGCGTGTGGCGGGTCGTGATCTTCGCGGCCTGCGCGAACACGGCGAGGAAGGTCGGATCGAGGCAGCGCGTGGCGACCTGCTCCGGATCGAAGTAGACCTGTCCGCCTCCGTAGGGGCGATTCTCCAGGACGAAATCCGCGAGAAGTACATCAATCGTGTCGCCGGCGACAACCATGCGCTCGGCGAGCACAAGCGGAAACGATACGATTGCTCGCGGTGCGCCGGCTTCGGCGCCAGGCTCCAGCCAGTTTGGCGGCACGGACGGTGTGCCCGCCAGCAGGTCCACCAACTCACGCCAGAATGCAGGAGGAAAGTCCGCGAAGGGCGGCAGGGACGGGGGGATTGCGGCGGCCAATGCCGCGCGCGCGCAATCGTCGCGCGCATCAATCCGGCGCAGACTCACCGCCGTGTCGACCAGAAGGCGCAGCCAGCAGCATCGCCAGACAAACGCGTCCGGTTCCCCACCCTCGCGGATGCCGTCGACGGCTGTACCCGCAAGCCAGGTCCCCCAGTCCCGGAGCGCGGCGTCGTCGCCGTCGGCAACTGCACGGCAGCACGCACCGGTAAAGTGGGGCAGTATGCGGTCTACCCAGTCAAGGCCGGCGCCAAGAGCGTCGTCGGCCTTGAACCGGTCGATTGTGGAACGATACAGGTTTTCGAGTGTCACTACCGTCAAGGAAGCAGCCTCGCCGTAATCCGTTGTGCCGCAACGTCCAGGTTCGTGCCGAGCAGGATGAACTGCTCGAGCCCGATTCGCCGCTGGACCATGGTGCGCCCCGTCTCGAGAGTGGCAACGACCACTTCGACAAGACTGCGCTGGTAAGCCGGCCGCGATTCCGGTGAGGCGGTGACCCGAATGTAGAATTCCGGCCCTCGGCGCTGCACCAAACCCGAGAGTCCGATGACAAGCATATCGCCCTGGTAGACGGGAAACTTGATCGTCTCCACCGCAGCGTCGGCGGCAAAGGCGCCGGCGGGCTGCAGAGGCGCAAGCGAGACCCATTCGAGGGCGCTCCGCCACCACGGCACCGCGTCCTCATCGGGCGACGCAGTATCCGCATCTTCTCCGAGGATCTCCGCAGTCCGAATGCGGGCTTCGCGACGAGACACGGCGGCCGGATCGCTCCAGTCGGAGTCAACGCGGATTTGCAGTGCTTGAAGCGTCTCAGAGCACCGCGTGCATCTCGATACGTGCTCCGGCAACCCGGCAGGCCGGCTCGCGAACTCGATCAATTCGGTGTCGCTCAGATGGGGATCTTCACTGAGTACGTCTTCCAAGATCACTTCGAACTGGCGAGGGGACGGCCCCATGCCTGAATCACGCCCCGGTCCTTTCAATATGTCCACCCTTCCTTTCTGAGGGAATCCCTGACGCGCTGGGCAGCACGATGTATCCAGACTTTCACCGTCCCGATCTCTGCCCCGAGCTCGAAGGCGATCTCCTCATTCGACCAAAACTCAAAATGGCGAAGCGCAAAGGCTCGACGATGCTGATACGTGAAGTCTGGCGAGTCGAGAATGCGTTCGACGCACGCCACCATGTGTCTGTGTTCTACAATGCTGTGCGGCCCCTCCGCGCAGCCGGCCAGCTCGTCGTCCTCTACCTTCTGTATCACGCTCGCAACTGCAATCGGGACCTGCGCAGATACCCTCTTACGGATCTCGCATCCGCGACGAATGCATTCGCGCTTGAAGCACACATGCAGCGCATAAGCCCGAAAATCCACCCATCCGGGCCGGTACGATTGGCGCACGCGGTCAAGGTCCTCGTAGAACGCGATCCAGGCGTCCTCAACATCCTCATGTGTCGCAAGGGGCCCGAGGTAGCGCAACGCGGCCGTCCAAACAACACGCTCCTGCTCACGCAACATCCACCAGGCGGCTTGGCGGCGCATCTCCTCCGTCGTCCACTCACAACCCGGCTTCCGATCCAGCGCCTCGACTCTCGCCGGTCGGGACCTGTCAGGCAGCGCCGAGCACTCCGCCGGGGTACGAGCCCGCTTGTCGAACACGGATATCCGCTTCATGGTTTGCACCCTCGATTTAAGTACGACCGCCGCGGTATCCGCAACGGCACCCATGTGCGAGCCTCCGGTCATCGGCATCGTGCTCCGATGTAACGAGAAGCCAATTTCGTGCTTCCAATGGTGTAATAGAAGAGAACGCGCCAGCCGTTACAGGTCCGGCAAAGATTTTTCCGAAATTCACAAAAAAATCCAAAACTCCCCATATCCTCGAAATCGATTCGGGATTCCAAGGTGAGGACAGCCGGCGGCAGAGGCGCAAGCTGCGTTCCAGGTCCAGTAGAAAGGCACCAATGCCCGTGTGCTATATTACCCGGCAAGCCTCGCAGCAGAATACGCATCGCACAAATGTGACGCCAATTTGTAAACATTCATCCCGCCACGTGTAACGACTCCCATCAACAGCCCTATATTCCCTGTGGAAGATGAAACAACCGCGGCGACGCACGCAAGTCCGCGGGGCTCCATCGCCACAGCGCGGGGACAGCGGTCGACGCGAGGCCGCAGACCGGCCGGCATTAATTCCCAGGATCAAAAGCTCCGTTTCATCGATCAGGCAGGTGGCTGGAATCCGCCGGGCCCGGATTGGAGAAAAACTGATGGGTGAGAGCGCGATAACAGCGCTACTTGAGCGCGTACTTGGGTATAAAGGAACCAGACGGACGACCGAAGTCGACTCCGACGGCCTGTACGCAGCCTGCGAGGCGGCGTGCGAGATGAGCAGTCGGCAAGACGATCAGGGTGCAATTATTGTAGTAATCGAGATCGGAGGAGCAACATCTACCGACGGGGGTGATGGGCGGCCGCACACGTTTTGCTGGTACCGCCACGCCAGCCGCTTCCTCAACAGCAATATGCCGGGCCTTCGAGCGGCCTATCGCAACGGGATCAGGATCGATCTTTAGGTCACGGATGACCGCCTGACTCAGAATCCGGGAAGCCGCTTGATTAGGGCAGTAACCAGGCAAGCGGGATGACGACAGGCTGTTACGGCGTCATATTGTGTAAGAGGGCACAGAACAATGGATTCGGTCGACAACTTCTATAAGATAATGGGCGTCGGGCCAACCGCTTCGGCGGAGGAAATAAAGAAGCGGTACCGGTTCCTGGCACGAGAGTTCCACCCGGATCTCACTGCGGACCCAAGCGCGCTGAAAACGTTCCAGTTAATCAACCGGGCCTACCGGACGCTTCGTGATCCGGATCGCCGCAATGCGTATGACAGGGACCAGCAGAGTCTGATCGAATCCGACCGTCAAAAAATCACTGTGGCTAACCTGGTGGCCGATGCCGAGGACGCCTTGATGGTGGGACTTCTTGTGAAGGCTCGCGGGATTTGCGAAACTGTTCTCGAAATCGACCCGAACCATGTCCGAGCCCTGCACATACTCGGCGACGTACACGCCGGCCTGAACAAGACGTCGGCAGCGCTCGATGCATATCGCCGCGCCTTGAGCCTCGCTCCGGGAGCAGCACTGCAGTCGAAAGTGACCCGCCTGGAAGCGATGCTTCCGTCCGGAGCCGAAGCTGCGTCGACTCGCAATGGTGCCGCGGCCAAGACGGTAGACGGGCATCCGTCGCTCATCCGGCGGCTTTTCCTGCGTCGCCCGTGACCCGAACCTGGGTCGCTGTGGCAGGCGAACGCCGCGAGGGGGGATGAGCCGCCGGCTCGGGAACCAGGTCGCCGCCCGCTCGGTTGTTAATGTTGTCGGGAGTTTCAGAGGCGAATGAGATGTCGGGGAGGCACGCCGACAATTCCGGTTGCTTCCTTGATTGTGGCTTTGGGCTGCCGAGCGCGCCGGAACGAGACCTCGATTCACGGGGCGAAGCAGCGTTCAGCGCGAAACGCTGGAAATCGGTTGCCCGTCGGTGAAAAATAAACCGAGCAAACGGGATCAAAAAGCCGATTTGTGGCGTCATATGGCGTAAGAGGGCACAGGACGATGGAAACGGCTAGCAATTATTATCAAGTATTGGGCGTATCGCCCACCGATTCACCGGAGGCCATCAAGACCCGGTACCGCGCACTGGCCCGAGAATTTCACCCGGACCTCGCGACGCAGACGCCGAACGCCTTAAGAACGTTCATGTCGATCACCCGTGCTTACCGGACTCTGGGCGACCCGGACAGGCGTCGAAAATACGACTCCGATCAAAAGATCCTGGTTGAGACCGAACGAAACAAAGCAGCCCTGGGAAACCTGGAACGGGACGCCGAGGCCGCATTGATGGGAGGTCTTCTGGCAAAGGCACGCGGTATTTGCGAGGCTATGCTGGAGGTCGATGCGAACCATGTTCGGGCTCTGCACATGCTCGGCGACGCCCTTGCCGGCCAGCAAAAGACCGCAGCGGCGCTCGATGCGTATCGCCGCGCCCTGAGCCTTTCTCCGGGAGCCACGCTGCAGGCGAAAGTAAGCCGTATGGAGTCGGCGCGCGCGGTTACCGTCGAGGCCGCCCCGTCAGGAAGCCGCGCGGCCGCTAAGCCAATGGAACGCCGACCATCCCTCGTCGGCCGGCTCTTCCTGCATCGTACGTGATTGTCGAGTGGATGGGCGCAATGGACACCGTGAACCAGCGGTGGTTCTTGCGCCCAACGTCCAAGCTGTCCACCCCGCTAGCCTCCAACTTCGAGTTCCCTTCGTGTGACGATCCGTCGCGCTGTAGCCATCGCTACGACGAGCCATCCCAGGCAACTAACGTAGAGGCCCAGATATACTGCACCCGGAAGATAACGAAGACTCAGCCGGTGCTGGCCTTCCGGGACCGATGCACCGAGAAAAATGCCGTCGTTACGGACAGGAGTAGACAATCCGTCGACCCTCGCTCGCCAGCCCGGCGCAAACACGATGTCGGTTGAGATCCGGGCGGGAGTATTCGAGCGGTACCCCACGTCAAAGCGGCCGCCGGCGGCCTGCGCCGGGCCTATCCCGTATCCGGGCGCACCGCTACGAACAAGCACGGCGCCCATATCGTAAAGGGTGGCTGCCGCCATAGGGCGATATAGATACAGGTCACCGTCGCCACCCGCCAGTGCCCATCGACCGCCCCCGGTAATATCAAGCGGCTCGGGCGAGACGATGCACCCGACACCCAGTCGCTCCAAGTTTTGCTCTTCAAGCGCTATCGACCCCGAAAGTCCGGCTGCCTGCGCCCGTGTCAACTCGTCGCTCATCGGCTGATATGTCTTCAGAATCAGCGGATCGCTCCCGAGTACGTCGCTCAGTCCCAGCGCCATGGCCGAGTTGGGAATCAGCCGGCTGTAATCGTGCCCAGGCCGCCCATCGCCAACGCAGTACACGCGCGCGTTTCCCGCAACGGCGGCAATATCGCGGGTGGCCGGAATGCTTGCATAAAGCAAATTGGACGGCGTGCCCACGTTCAGGCCCACCGCAAAGTTGAGGCATTCCACCAACACGACTGCCGCAGCGAGCCAAAGATGCCGCGGGGGCGCCCATGCTGCCACCGCGCACGCAGCAAGCGCCGCAAGAAGTGCCACACCGACCTGGACCATGCCATATCCCATCCATCCGGCCGGCTCCAGGTGTGTCAGCGCCGAGCCCACCAGCGGACCCGTGTCAGTCACCGCGAATCGGAATCCCAGCATCAGCACGATAGCGAGCGCTACCGCGGTCCGGCCGGCAATGACTCGTCGCGCGGTACCGTCAAGAAGAGAGAGTCTCTGGATCCCGTCGGCACAAAGCGCGGCGATCGCGAACTCGAACAATACGAAGATTCGTGCCGGACCGTGAAACGACTTGAACAACGGCACGCCGTAGAAGAACACGGCATAGAGTGGCGATCCGCACCCCATGAGTAGTGAGAATACGGCGACGCCGAACCAGAAGAGCGACCGTGGTCGGGCAGAATCCACCCCGGTTTGCTCGTCATCCGAAGCGGAATCCACCCTGCCTCGTTCCTCGCCGCCACCCGCGTTGTGGGTACCCGGCCTGATACGGGAGGAGGATAAGTCTGATGCCGTCCTACCGGCGGAAGATTGAGAGCCCGCGGTCCGCCGCCAGCGGACGCCGATCAGCGCAAACGCCAGTGCGGCGGCGCCACAAAAACAGGTCAGCTCCCAGTAATTGTACCGACCGAGATATGGGTGACTGCACCAGTCACGCTCCCCTCCGAACAGTTCCGGCGCGACGAGCATTAGCAGTTGTGCGGGAGGCATCATCAGCGCCAGGATCTGAGAATAAGAAATGTCGGTGCGCTGGGTGTTACGGAGAAAGTCTCCGGTCGCCAGGAGTTGTACAGCGGCGATACCGATGCCCACCGAGGCCATGGCAGCCGCGCCGGCGATCAGGCGCGCCGGCCGGCGTCCGGGGTTGCACGCGAGGGAACTGCAGACCGAGTAGGCAAGCGCGGCCATCCAAACATAGCACGTAAACTGCAAATGGCCGGCAAGTGCGCTCAATCCCAGGGCCACGCCGCCCCATACTGGTTGAGCAACCGATCCGGACCGGCGCCAGCCCTCCCAGAAGTACAACACGAGCGGAAGCCAGCACAGGGAGTCGTCGACAACCTGCCACATCTGCCAGGCCACCATCACGCCGCACAGCATCCAGGCCGTCGCTCCACTGAGGCACGCCGCCCAGGTCCAGCCGATCCGCCGGCCCCAACCCACAAAGAATAAGCCGGCGAGGAACGTATGCAGCGCGGCTACCCACCCGAACGCGTAGGCGAGAGGCAGCACGGAAAACAGCCAGTTGGGCGGATAGAAGACGGCTGACTGATCGTCGGCGGCGAACGGAGTGCCTGCAAATGCGTTCGGATTCCACAATGGAACAATTCCACGCCGGAGGGAGTCCGCCAGGTACCGTCGGGCGGGATAAAACTGGAACAAAGGATCGGTAGCCGGCCGCGCCACAGCGTGAAACCCGGGCTGCAACTCGGCGGTATGCAGTTTCCACGGCGGCATGAGGAGAGTCAAGTCCGCCGTCAAGAAGGTCCTGCCGGCCAGCAGAGAGACGTTGTACACAGCCGCCGTCACGAGCAGCAGGTATAACACCGCGCCAGCGACCTGAATCTTTGCGTTCCACCGCATCTACGGATAGATTAGGCATGCGGTCCCCAGACTCCTTCCGGCGCAAGGTAGTCCAGGCCCGAAAGTTAGACGTTATCAGCGAGTGATCTGATCATCTCTTCTCCATCTCTCGCACGGCGTTTGGACCGCGATTACCAATGATAACCGTCGGAGTTGAGGGGTCCCTTCCGGAGATTTGTGGACTTAATCGTTAGAATTTGAACCATATCGGTAAAACGTATTGCGGAATGTGAGTCCGGCATGCCACAATAAAGAGCGCTTCCCTCCATGACCTAATCACTCAGAGAGTAGCGCCAGCCGCATAACTGACGGGCTAGCAGGTCCTGACAAACAATTGTTGCAATAACAGCCAATTTGACGGAAGTGGCCGTGAATCTAATCTGCGATTGAGATCGTGAGGTCGATGAACTGCCGGCGGGCAAGGAGCGCCGTCAACGATGAGAGACACACAATCGAGACTACTGCTGGTCGCTCGGAACGAAGGCACATACACCCGCATATCGTCGCTGGTTTCGACAATGCGGAGACCCTCGTATAGTCTCGAATGGACCAACACGTATGATGAAGCCCGGCAGTATATCGACAGCTCCGCGCATGAAATATGGCTCGTTGACACCGACCTCGGGCCGCACAACGGCCTCGAACTGATTTACGAGGCCACTCGCCGTAAGGCCGGCCTCGCCGCAATCCTCCTGACTGATGAAGGCGACGAGGGGTTGGAATCCGCACTGCAAGCCGGGGCGGCCGATTCCCTTGTGCTGAACCACCTGGACCATCTGCAGTTCGCGCGCTCGCTTCGCTACGCTATCGACCGCAAGCAGACGGATGACGCCCTCTACTTGCGCGAGCAAGAGTTCAAGGCACTCGTTGAAAACTCTCCCGACATTGTCGCCCGCTATGACCGACAGCTCCGGTGCATCTACATCAACCCCGCGATTGAAGCGGTTCTTGAGACCGCGCCGCACGCGTTTCTCGGAAAGACTCTGAGAGACCTTAAATTATCGTCGGATATCGTTTCCGCCTGGGAGCCGCGCCTGCGCGCCGTGTTCGACACCGGCCTCGAAATGCAGATCGAGAATCCTGTTCCCGGTCCGCTTGGCGTGCGGTATTTTCACAGCCGATTCGTCCCGGAGCCGGGCCCCGACGGCTATGTGCGGTTTGTGCTCCAGGTGGCGCGAGATGTGACGCAGCGCCACGGAATTGAGGAACAGCTCAAGCTGCGCGACCGCGCCATCCAGTCGGCGGGAGACGGCGTCGTAATCGTGGATGTGCGACAGGTAGGCACTCCGATCGTCTACGTTAATCCCGCGTGGGAGCGGATCACCGGGTATTCGGCGGTCGATCTCGTGGGGTGCAGTGCCGCCGTTCTCGAGCAAAATGTTCGCAATCCCGAAGTTATCGAGACCCTCGTCCGCAGCGTACGGCAAGGGAAGGAGGCAGGCGTGGTGTGCCGGCTCACTCGCAGGGATGGGATCGAATACTGGAGCGATGTCCATGTCGATCCTATTAATGAAGGAGACGAGCTCAGCCACTGCGTCGCCATCATGCGTGACATTACCAAGAGCAAGAACCTCGAAATCGAGCACGAGCGCCTGCTGGCCGAGGCGATCGAGCTTGTCGAGCGCGATCCGTTGACAAGCCTGCTCAATCATCGAGCGTTCCACAAGCGACTTGCACTCGAGGCGGAACGCGCGAACCGCGAAAACACCGCAATGGCAGTTGTCTTTCTAAACGTCAAGAACTTTCGGTACCTGAATGACGCCTACGGCCACGTCTGCGGCGACGAGATCCTCCGGCTCGTGGCAAACACACTGCGCTCCCGCAGCCACGCCCCGGATTTGCTGGCCCGTACCGGCGGCGACGAGTACGCCGTGATCCTGGACGCACCACACACGAAAAGCGTCGAGACTATCGAACACGACTTCGCGGAAACGATGGATGATGTCGACTACTGCCCGCCCGGATCGCCCTCCTGCGTGCCGATCAGTCTTTATGTCGGTGCGGCCTTTCTGCATGAGGCAGGGAGTCTCCGAGGCATGCTGCAAGAAGCCGAAAGCAGAATCCGCCGCAGCCGCAGCGGCGGAGACAAGCAGTCACGCCTGAGTAGAAACCTGCGAAACCGGCTCTCACGGTCGATCTCAGGCTTTGCCATGCTCGACGCACTCGTAACTGCGGTCGACACTAAGGATCGATACACACGGCGGCATAGTGAAGACGTTATGGTGTACTGTCTGATGATCGCCGACGAGGTCGGCCTCAATACACAGATCCGGCAACAGCTCGCGGCGGCCGCGCTGCTGCACGACGTTGGCAAGACGGGAGTCCCGGACCTGATTCTGCGAAAGCCCGGAGCGCTTACGGAAGAAGAATATGAAATTGTGAAGCAGCACCCCATGATGGGCGCCGCCATCATCAGCGCCGTACCCGGCCTGGAATACACGTTGGACTGCGTGCGCCACCACCATGAGCGCTGGGACGGGCTCGGATATCCGTTCGGGTTAATCGCGGAAGAGTGCCCGCCACTGGCCAGGTTGATGGCAGTCGCCGATGCCATGTCAGCGATGACAACCGATCGCCCCTACCGCAAAGCGCTTTCGATAGCGGAGGCGGTGTCGCGTCTGCGAGCGGGTCACGGCTCCCAATGGGATCCCCTGTACGTGGACGCCATGCTGCTCGCCCTCGAGAAACGCCGGTACGCGCTGGCCGAACGCTAAACCCGCCCGGGAAGCAACTGTATCGTTCAGGCCGCATTTCATAACGCTTTGAACTAGCGCTCTTCCCAAATACGGCCCAAATAGCAAAAACCGGGCGCAAGAGCCCGGCTTAACTCATCCTCGGAGTGGCAATCACCCCCGACTTTGTGTTATACTTCAACAAGTTTGGCTCCCCGACCAGGACTCGAACCTGGAACATCCTGGTTAACAGCCAAGCGCTCTGCCAATTGAGCTATCGGGGAACAGCCAGATCATTATATCCAAACGCGGAAGCGGCTGTCAATACCCGCGCGGCAAATTGTACGCCCGGTTTCCTGATTGACCGACGGAGAGTCCTCGAGCGTTAGCGGAACGGGAGGACATCAGCCTCGGGCAAGGAGCCGTTTCCTTCATCGTGGTGATGCGGTAGTCGAACTGCACATCCTGTTGCCGCAATCCGGCATCCTTGGGCATCGCCCCTAGGGGAGCGTCATTGAAGATCACGGAAATCGTATTTTATAATACCAACCGCGCTAAACTCGTCGTCGAAATCCCGGAAACGGACGCCTACACGACGATGGAGGTCCCGCGTATCCCGCGTATCCTGTTCAAGTTATTCCCGCACATGGCGACCCAGCGCTGCTATAATGATGGCGGCTATTCTTTCCGGCGCGAAGCGCAAGCCACCGAGATTCCTCATCTGTTCGAACATCTTATCATCGAGATCCAGGATCAGGTGCGACGCGGAATCGGCGCTCCCTTCGCGGGAGAAACCCAGTGGAACTGGACGATTGACCCTCGCGGGCGATTCTACGTGACCGTCGACTACGACAACGAGATCGTTGCCCTCGGGGCAATACGACTGGCGGAGCGTGTGATCAACGCCCTCGACAGCAAGGACATCGCCCAGGTGGATACGGACAAGGAAATTGTGCGGTTGCGCGAGCTAGCCAAGATCAGCCGCCGGTTCGCACCCAGCGCCAACGGCCGAGAGATGCACCGATTCGAGCCGGAACCTGAGCCCGATGAGGAAATCCAACCGGAGCCCGAACCCGTAGCCATCGTCGAGCCCGAGCCGGCCCCAAAACCGCGCCGCAAGCGGTCCGTCGTCCTACCGGAGCCCGTCGAGAGCACGGGATAATCGCCAGCCGGAATGCACACGGCGGGATTCCGCAATTGGCTATGCCGACCGGCGGCGGAGTATAAGAGGCTTAAGGATGACAATTCCCAGCACAAATCCCAGACCGATGTCCGACCTCGTATTCCGCTTCCTATTCGGGGCCTTGAAAAACAAGGACAAGTTGATCAGTATGCTCAACAGTATTGTTGAGCCAAACCTGCATGTGATAGATGTCGTCATCAAGAACCCGTTCAACCTTGCAACCTACAAGGGCTCGAAAGAGACTATCGTCGACATCAAAGCTCAGGATCAACAGGGCAACTGGTACATCATCGAAATGCAGGTACATGGTCACGCTTGCTACGGGAAGCGCGCGATTTTCTACCTTGCAAGCGGATACGTTGACCAGTTGGAGGCTGGGCAGCACTACTCGGCTTTAAACTCTGCGATTGGCATTCACTTTCTCGGCTATAACTTGTTCGACGATGATCTGACGGTACACCACTACGTATTCAAGGAGATGACAACCAACGAGCACCCGGACGAGCTCAAGTACATTCAACTCTATTTTGTCGAATTGGGTAAATTCCAGAAGAACTGGGACGAGCTCAGCACCGCCCTCGACCGCTGGATTGCGTTCATAAAGATGGGGGAATATCTGAAGCTGAACAGCCTCCCGGCTGCACTGCTCGCGGACCCGACGATCGTGAAGGCCGTCGAAGAACTGGAGCGGATGGGAACTGATCCGGAACTGCGCGAAATCTACGAAGCGGAGGAAAAAGAGAGAATGGCGGACGTAGCGGAATTGCAGTACGCGGAGGCGAGAGGCGAGGCGAGAGGCGAGGCGAGAGGCATCGAACAAGGCATCAGGCGTGGGCAGCAGGAGTTGCTGTTTCGCCTCCTCAGCCGCCATATTGGCCCGGTCCCCTCGAATATCGCGGTGGCTCTGGACAATCTGACGCCCAACGAGATTAGCGATCTTGGCGAGGACCTATTCGACCTCAACTCTTACGCCGAAGTCGAAGAATGGCTCTCTCGGCGATAGAGATGCTGGCGGTCAGATAGGCTAAATGAACGTGCACTGGTTCCGCTTGTGCCGGGGCGACGCCGGGTCAGGCCAGAATCCGCACGCCTGTGACCAGAAGAACCGCGCCGATGGTTCGACGGAGGGCCTGTTCCGGCACGTAGGACGCGGCGACGCCGCCGAGGAGGATGCCGGGAACCGCGCCGACGAGGAGGCTGCAAACGAGCGAATAATCGACATCCCCCACCACCATATGTCCGGCGGCGGCTACGGCGGAGAGGACACACCCGTGGTAGATGTCGGTCCCCACCATGTCTTTCGATTTCAGGCCGAACAGCAGGATAAGCGCGACGCCGAACAATGTCCCGGCCCCAACAGACGTCAGACCCACCAGGAATCCGCCAACAACGCCGACTACGATGGCGGAGAGAAGGCTGTGCTTCTCGTCCAGCGGCGGACGCCTCTGAAACCACGCTTCCACCTTCGGCACCGAACGCGCGAGGACCACCCCGGCGACAAGCACCAGGGCGCCGCCGAGCAAGTGGACGATGAGTTGCTCGGCCTGCTTGCCACTATGTTTGTCAATGGCATGCAGCACCCAAACGCCGCATAGCGAAGACGGCACACTGCCCAGACTCAGCTTCCAAACAAGCGGAACGTTCACGTGCCCGGCCTGCTTGTGCTGCCATGATCCGAACACCTTCATGATCGCGGCATAGGCCAGGTCCGACCCAACCGTATACTTGGCCTTGATATGGAACAGGAATATGAGGATTGGGGCCATCAGCGACGCCCCTCCCATCCCTGTCATTCCGACCAGGAAACCGACCACCAGGCCTGCGATGGCATTGTGGACATTCACGCGTTCTCTCCCATCACATCGTTGTTGATGCCCCGAACGGGCCAGACAACCGGAATGGAATATTTTACTAGTTATTTAGTGGTAAATTCAAGTAGCCGCGAAAAAAACTTGAGAATCCGCTCGCTCCCGATGCGGGACGTGCGGCAAGCATCCGTCAACAGGCGGTCGACCACCATCCATCGCGTCCATTGCGTACGTCGCCGCTCATTGCGTCGACGTATTCTTCAGTGCCTTCAACCAGGCTATCGCCTTGGGAATGCCCTGCTCGGCCATCGCTTGAAAGTGGCCTCCGGTGGGAACACGCACGTACGTAACGTGAGAGTTTGTCGACTGTAGCTTGTCGACAAACGCGTCATTATCGGCAGATCCCACGACCTGATCGTCTTCGGCGTGAAAAACGAAGACCGGACATGTTAGCTTGGCCGTGTTGGTGATCGGCGACGCCCGCTTCAGGAACGCCTTAAAGCCCGCAATCTGTTCGTCCAACGGGTCGATAAGCTCAGGCGGTTCCTGGGTCAGGATATTGCAGGCAGGAGCGTAAACAGCACACGCCGCAATTCGCGGGTCGAGTTCCGCGACCAGGAGGGCGAGGGTGCCCGCGGAGCTGTGCCCAACCGAATACACGCGGGTGGAATCGATTTCGCTAAAACTCTTGAGGGCGTAGCCCAGGGCCGCCTGCTCGTCGGTGAAGCCGGCATGCGCCTTCAGGAATTGCCTTGCCGCATCGACATTTTGAGGATCGTTGATCGTTGCGTTCAGGTTGCCTGCTCCGCTGATGGAGTAGGCCACGACCGCCATGCCGGCCTGCACATACGGGATGTGCTCGTCATGGTCGTCATCGGACAAATCCATCCCGATCACTAACGGTGAGCCAGCCGGCGCGATCAGTACGCACGGAACCTTCGTGGCCGGAACGGGGTCCGGGAGGTAAACCCAAACGGTGGTCCGGCCATCCGCCCGATTCAACGTTGTGGACCACATTCGAACGTTCGGCGCAATGAGCTGTCCGTCGCCGAGCGACGCGGGGACTGCGACCACCGGACAAGCGGTAACAATCACGACGAGCGTCGCAAGAACGAGCCGCTGTAAAAGATGCATAACTCCCTTTCCTTCTCTGGATTCCAACGGCACGTCGAACCCGAGAACATACGGATCGACGCAATGCGCTGGCGGAAGACACGAAGTCAATTTCGACGGGAATTGCCGACAACTTAGGCGTCTGCGTGGATTCATCGGCCCATTATACCCGGCCGAGAGCAATCAGGAAGCGTGCGGAGTGTAGCGACAGGATCGCAACCACTCATGTATGGTCGAGGAACGGCGGAACGCGCTGCGGGAATTCGGGGAACCCCGGCATTTGGTCGAATCCGGCCGCCAGGAAGCGGCCGGTTATTTCAAGCGCAACGATGGCCCGCGGCCTGCAGTTGACCGATGAGTTTGCCGACACGCGGGTCGTCCGACGGGATCGAAACGGTGACATAGTACGGCGAGTCGTCCCAGTCGGGGCCGGATACGGTCATGTTGCCGCCGTTGTAGGTGGTCAGGTTGGGAGAGCCAAGGAACGACGGAAGTCGGTATCCCGGAGCCAGTAGCGGACCGGTCAGGTGTACGTCACGGCTCGCCGACCGGGCCATCTCGATCTCGAACGTCAGCGCGGTCATGCGATTGTTCGGCAGGTCGAAATATGCCACTGCAAGCCCGTCGTTGTTTTGCCCGGTAAGATGGACCAGTTCAATCGACGAACCCTCGCTCTTTACCGCGAGACGGAAATCGGTTTCATCGTTAAATGTCAGCGTTGCCATGGTTTCCTCCCGTGATTACTTTGTCATTGTAACACGAAAGTTCCCGTCTGGCCGCTTAATGGATGAAAATTTTGAGAAGTATTTTACCGAATCGACCGCACTGGAGTCACGCCAAACGGCAACTGCGTGTATCCCTGCATACTCCCGATTCCGCTCTGTGCAACGATATCCGCGTATTCAATCCGAAAATAGACACCGAAGCGGCGTTCAAGGGCCTGTCATGAACGCTCGGAGTTAACGACCCAGAGCGTCGAATGCCGCATTCATCGCGGCGACAGTAGCCGCAAGGTCGTCATCGGTGTGTGAGGTGCTCACAAATCCGGCCTCGAACTGTGAGGGAGCGATGTAGACGCCCTGATCCAGCAACGAGCGAAAGAATGCGGCGAAGCGCTTGGTGTCCGCGGTTTTCGCGGTGGTGAAGTCCGTGACATCCGCACCGGTGAAGAAGATGGTCATCATCGAAGCAATCCGATTGATCCTGACCGGAACGCGATTTCGCGCCGCAGCCTCCGCGGCTGATTGCGCAAGGTACTCGACCGCGGACTCCATCGCCTGGTAGATGTGGTCTCGGCCGCGTTCGAGCTCCGTAATTTGCGCCAACCCGGCCGCCACGGCGAGGGGGTTACCCGAAAGTGTTCCGGCCTGGTAGACCGGGCCGACCGGGGCCACGCAATCCATAATGTCGGATCGCCCGCCATAGGCCGCCAGCGGCAGGCCTCCGCCAATGATCTTTCCCATCGACGTGAGGTCGGGAAGTATTCCAAAGCGCTCCTGCGCGCCGCCATAAGAGAGACGAAACCCGGTTATGACCTCGTCGAAGAGCAGCAAAGTCCCGTCGGTCCGTGTTCGAGCGCGGATCGTCTCCAGAAACCCGGGTGCAGGTAGTACCACCCCCATGTTCCCCGCAACCGGCTCTACTACAACGCAGGCAATCTCATGGTGATTTGCCGCCATTGCTTCCAGGAAAGTGCCGGCATCGTTATAGGGAAGCGTGATGGTGTCATGTGTCAGGGTTGGCGGGACTCCGGCGGAATCCGGCAGTCCAAGCGTCAGCAACCCGGAGCCGGACTGGGACAGGAATCCATCCGAATGACCGTGGTAGTTGCCCTCGAACTTGATGATCTTATTGCGGCGTGTATACCCGC
This sequence comes from Capsulimonadaceae bacterium, assembly GCA_052139635.1. GTDB lineage: Bacteria > Armatimonadota > Armatimonadia > Armatimonadales > Capsulimonadaceae > JBKQWH01. The sequence continues at coordinate 3,103 of JBKQWH010000291.1, read as the reverse complement.
GCGCGACGCGTACCGCGCTCATGACCGCTTCCGTGCCGGAGTTGACTAGCCTGACCTTCTCGACGGAGGGAACGGCGGCAACGATCGCCTCCGCGAGAAGAACCTCGCGCTCCGTGCTGGCGCCGAACGAAGTTCCCTTGTCCAGCGCGTCCGCCACGGCGAGCCTTACGTGCTCGGGCGCGTGGCCGAAGATGAGGGGGCCCCACGACATTACGTAGTCGATGTAGCTGTTTCCGTCCACATCGACAATTCGGCTCCCGGAGCCGTGTGAGATGAAAAGGGGGTCGCCGCCAACTCCTTTAAAAGCGCGGACAGGGGAGTTGACTCCACCCGGAATGACCTTCTGCGCTTCCTTAAACAGTTCGGCAGAGCGTGAATACGAATACGGCATATCGTAAGTATACCATAGTCGCCGTGCACGTTTGATCGTCAATATCAAACTGCCTACCGTCCAGTTGGAACGTCGCCGACCGACCCCGCGCGCATACTCTTCTTCCCCGGCACGTCTTGCGGGAGACGCATGGCTGAGCAGATACGTCAATCCAGACACCGGGGGACGCCGATCTTGTCGAGCGCATTCGCCGCATCCGCTCGCACCTGAGGAATACTCGATTGCAACTGCGCGACGTATCCCTGCACCCGTGCGTCGACCGATTCATCTGCATAGCAGGGCAGTGGCGCTGCCAACGGCACCCGCAGAGTTATTGATAGAATTGTCGAGTTCGAGCTCATATGCGTCGGCCGCCGGCCACAGACAAGCCGTCGATTTTGCGGACTGCCCCCGATTGCCTGTTGCGGCGTTTCAGCCTAACCCATAGGATCAGAGCGAAGGATTCCAGGCAAAGCATGAGCGCGAGATAGAACACTATGACAGGTCCGTCGAATAATACCCTTGCGAACGCCATGGTGCGCCTGTCATGATCGCTCTCGGAAAGACGATGCAGCGATGCGCTTGGACCCATCCACGCATTGGGAGCTCTCCCGCTATCGATTGACCAAACACCGGTACAACTCGAGTCCAAAGCGCTCACTGACACAATCCTGGCCGGCTTGCCGTTCGGTTGCCGTATAAGACCCAAGTAGAATGGCCCCAGAACGGTAATATCGGCAACCCCGGTCGACCCTCTTTCGAACGTGTACACCTCCCCCGCCCGAGTACAAGCAACGCACAGATGATCAACACCCATATTGTATGCACTTACATCGATCGACCTGTCCGCGCGCCAATAATCGTCCCCATCGAATAGATCAAACCCGAAATACGGGTTCACCGCGCCAATCAGAAACCCTCCGAAAGCAAACGCACATATTGCTAGAACCGTAATAATCGCTAACGACGCGAGGATTGCGGTTATCCTGTTCATTGGCTCTTTCATAACCTTCGAAGGCTCTCGACACGTCATCAGGCGCGTCACGGTTCAAGACAATCTACTTCTTTTGCCCGAACGTCTCGAAGTCGATCTCGGGTAGGTCGATGATAGAGCGCCGTAGGGCCGCTTCCCACTCCTCGTGAATTCGAATCAGGTCGGGGTCGGTATCGGTGAAGCGGCGACGCCGTGTGATCTCGAACTGGTCGACGCCGTACAGTACCATATCGATGGGCGGGCCGACTGTAACGTTCGATCGCATGGTCGAGTCGATCGAGATCAACGCGTACTTTGCGGAATCGGCCAGACTGGTCTCGTCATATTGGATGCCGCGGACCAGGATTGGGCGGCCGTACTTGCACTCCCCGATTTGCAAAAAGGGCGAGTCCTCCGTCGCGCGCAGAGGATTACCCTGCGGATAGATCAAGTACAGGGCCGGAGGTTCTCCGAGGATCTGCCCGCCGAGGACCAGATTGACATTAAAGGGGATATCGTCATGTTCGAGGGCGGCCCGATCAATGGCCGACACCCGGCGCACCTGTTCGCCGACTTCGCGGGCAGCGGCGTACATGGTCTGGGCGGCAGCCAATCCCCGGCCCAGGTCAAAGTCACGCCCGATGAGCGTGAGTACGGACTGCGTGATCGACAAGCTGCCGCTCGATAGTACGATAAAGACGCGTTCTCCTCGCTTGACGAAGGCGTGCAACTTGCGGCAGACATTTACCTGGTCGAAGCCGGCATTGGATCGCGAATCCGATGCCATCACCAGTCCATGGCACGTGATGATCCCGACGCAATAAGTCATTACTGTACTCCCGTTTGGTTTCGTATTTGTCGCCGGCAGGAACCCACTTACCGGGCTGTGCGAAGACGCCTCAGGAGAGCGGGACAACGCACAGGACGTTCGGAGTGGTGCCCCTAGTAGATTATAGCCCGCCCGGATCTGGATTCTATTGCGACTGACCTCCCATTCCTGGAGTTCGGCAAAATGAGAGAGGATTGCCACCAGGTCCCGTCGAATTGTCGAGCGGACAAGATCGGAGGACCTGATCCATGACATTAGGATCGAACGTATACGGCGCCCGAGCGCCCCGTCATAATCACTTACTCGCAGCGGCCCGTGCCGCGACCAGAGGACTTTGTGTCCTCTTGCCATTGATCCCGCTTGCATGCTCCGTCCGGGCTGCGGCGGACGATACGACGGCATCACAGCCGCGCCTGGTGATCGGGCCGCGGATCACGCCGCCTGCCCCGGCCACGCAGGACCTGGGAAGCATACCCATGAACATCACCGTCTCCCCGGACGGGCACTATGCGGTTACCACCGACATGGGATATCGAGAGACACTTTGGTCGATCGGCACAGCCGACGGCAAGGGCGTCTCACATGTCGACTTTCCGTCGGACCGTGACAATAAGAGGTACGGCCTGTATTATGGTCTGGTATTCGCCCCGGACAATACCCTCTATGCCGCGCAGGGCGGTTACGACAGCATCGCGGTTCTGACCCTGGCGCCTGACGGCACCTTAAAGGCGCAGGCCCCCATCTCCACGAAGTCCGGGGACTTCCCGGCCGGACTTGCCCTCGACAGCCGCGGAGACCTCTACGTGACGAACAACGACTCCGAGGAGGCCGCGGTTCCCTCGAGCCTCGCCATTTACGACACCAAGTCCAGGACGGAGATCGGTCGCTACATCTTCGGCGCGACCGGCGACTCGGATAACTTCCCGCTGTC
>JBKQWH010000290.1:0-10443 GCA_052139635.1 Capsulimonadaceae bacterium | reverse complement strand
CGTGGTAGATCCCGGAATGTGGTGTCACAAACCGCACCAGGCTGTACAGTCCGTTTCCATTCGCCTCCATCGCCACCTCGCCAGGACGAACGGCCCAGCCGCCGACTGGTCCAACTCGAGTCGATCGTGTTGGGTTATGAGCTACATACGGATAGTAGCCGGACATCACTCCCGTGTTGATCGCCGTGGAGGAGTGCCAGAACCCGATCGGATTCGTCATATCGACCACCAGGTCGTTTCGGAACTGGCCGGGATCGGTGGATCGAGTGGCCGAATACCCGTACTGCCAGATACTGTGCGGGGTCTGTGTCAGTGCGAAGTCGGACGCAAGATCGTATACTCCGGTCGACTTCGACGCAGCCGCCCCGTGCGAACAAAGACTGGCGGCAAGGACGAGCATCAGCACGACGACATGTTTACTTCGCATGCGATGAACCTCGAGCCTGCGAAAATGAACGTACCGCTGTCTGAAAATGACCCACTACGGCGTCCTAAGCGTAAAGGTTAACGTGTTGACGTTGTAGCCTCCGGTGTCCTCGACAAACTTCAGGATGTGCCGGCCGGCGGGGAGGGTGGCGGTGGCGTCGACTGTGGTCCATTTCTGCCAGCCTCCGGTTGCGGACGCGGTGATCGTGCCGGTGAGGTTGGCTCCGGATTCGTCCTCCAGATGGAAGGAGCCGCCGTTTGCGCCGGACGCGGCGCGGATGGCGATGGAGTACTTCCCGGCGGTGGCGATGTCCACCGTGTAGTTCAGCCACTGTCCCGGCGCTGCCCAGCCGATGTCAAAGCCGCTTTCACCTTCGTCGGTCGCTGCCTCTATACTGATGCCCTCGTGCGGGCGATACGCGCCGCCGTTGTTGATCCCGGTGATGCTGTGGTAGCCGAGACCCTCGGCGCCTTTGTCGAAATCGCAGGCGTGCAGGACTCCCGGAATGGTGGCCGGAACGCCGTGGTACGGCGATTCGACGGCCGAGATCGGGGTGCCGGAGACCTCACGCGAGAGGCCCGACTCACCGGCGGCGTCAACACTCGCGACCCGGTAAAAGTAGGGCACGGTCTGATGCAGGCCGGTATCGACGAAATGGGCGCTATCGACTCCTGTCTTATAGGGTTCGGCGCCTTCCGCGCCCCGCGCTGTGCCGCGGTAGATATTGTAAGACGTCGCGCCGAGGCTGTCTTCCCAGGTCAGGGCGATTGCGCCGGGGACATCGGGCGGCTGCGTTGCGACATTCGCGGGCGCTTTGGCCATCGTCGGGGTCCCCTGATAGACCCGAACGTAGTCCACCAGCATCTTCTGCGGCCAAACCGTGGTCGAGTCCGGATTGCCGGCCCATCCGCCGCCGATGGCGGTGTTGAGTATGAAGAACTCCGGCGCGTTGAAGGGCCACGGCTTTCCGCCGGTGTCCGCCGGCGTCCGCGTCATGTACAGGTGCCCGTCGACATAGAACGAGACGCAGTCCTTCTGCCAGAGCATCTGGAAGAGATGATATTGAGCCTTGTAAACCTGTCCAGCCGGCAGGTAGTAGCTGCCCTGGATACTGTAGGTAGGGTACGAGGCGGTGCCGCCGCCCTTGCCGTGGAGGCTGCTCTGGTTACGGTTCATCCAGCCCTTCGTCCCGACTGTTTCCATGATGTCGATCTCACCGCATGCGGGCCAGCCCACATCACCGATGTTCGAGCCGAGCATCCAGAACGCCGGCCAGATCCCGTTCCCGTAGGGTATCTTGATCCGCGCCTCGACAAAGCCGTACTGGAAGTCGTGCTTCCCGCCGGTGTTCATCCGCACGGACTGGTAGCCTTCCTGAGTCGACAGGATCTGCAGCGCCTGCCCGTCGGTCGCATCGGGATCGGCCACAATCTGCGAGTGGGCGACATCGTTGACGTAGGTTTCTATCTCGTTGTTCGCGTGGCCGTTGTCGCCCGTCTCCCAGTTCCAGTCCTTCGCCGCGGGCTGATTACCGATTCCTTCGTGGAACTCGTCGCTCCAGATCAGGTGGTAGCCGGGCGGCGGCGCGGCCGCCGCGGTAAGGACCGCTGTGGTCATCAGCAGGGCGGTGAAGAGCATGTCACGGAGTGATGAGATTGTGATCATTTGACGTTCTCTTTCCAGGGATCGATCGACACTTGCGGGAGTCCTTCAATCCATAGCGCGCCTCGCTTCAAGCAGTCAATGAGCGGTTGCAACTCGACTTGCTCGCGGTCGACAAAAAATACGCGGCCCCCGCAGGCGTCCACGGGCTTGAAGCTTGCGAACCGGAGGTAGCCGCTTAACGGGGTTGCGACATATCCCGCTTTGTACAGGGGATCGTCCGACCAGCACAACTCGGCAGCGACGCCGGCCCAGAGCACTTTGGTGGCCACAGCAAGCGCTTCTTGCGTGCGGAAGTGATCCAGTCCGGCCCGGGCGAGCGCGGCCTCGACTTCGGCGCGAGCGCCCGGCGCATAATCGAACCACGACGCACGTACACCGTGGTTTACCGGCGAATCAAGCCGGGCTCCGGTGTACCGGTCCAGAATAGCGGCGCCCCGAATCGGGCCGCCTCCCGGCGCCAGACCATCCGTCAGGTGCGCAAAGGCGATGCGAACCGCGGGCGGCGCGATTCCCGCATCGACCAGGGCGGCGAACGCCCGGATTCGGGCCGTCTCCGGGATCTGGGTGGTGGACTGCACGACGTTCAGGGGGGCCGTGCGGGAAACCTGGGATTCCGCGATCCTGTCAATGGTTATTCGAACGAAATCGGCCGATCCGTGCGACCTGGCCCGCCGCAGCAACTCCAGAACGCACTCCTCCTCTTCGGCGGCTCGCACCAGCCGTTCGGCGCCGGACAGGTGGCGTCCGCCGCGCTCATGCGGCCCGCCGGCGGCGGACCGCAGTCGAATGCTCGATACCAGATCGGAGGAGACGTTTTCCATGATACTCCGCGCGTATCGCCTGGAGATCGGTCAATGACCATCCTCGGCATGTACGGGCGCGACGACCTCGAATCCCAGATCATCGAGCATCAGGAAGTCGTCTCCCGCCTCCTGACCCTTCGACGTAAGATAGTCGCTGACAAAAATCGAGTTGGCCGCGTATAGTCCCATCGGCTGCAGGGAACGCAAATGGACCTCCCGGCCGCCGGCAATGCGGATTTCGCGGCTCGGGTTAACGAACCGGAACAGGCACAGGACCTTCAGGCAATAGCGCGGATTGAGCGTCCGAACCCTGCCGAAGGGAGTACCGTCGAACGGGATCAGGAAGTTTACCGGGATAGATTCCGCCTCGATGTCCCGCAGCGCGAAGGCAAGCGAAACGACATCCTCGTCGCTCTCCCCCATGCCGATCAGGCCCCCGGAGCAGGTGGACATCCCGGCCTCGTGCGCCATGCGATTGGTTCGGATGCGGTCTTCGAACGTGTGCGTTGTGACCACCTCGCCGTGGAAGTCCTCGCTCGAATTGAGGTTATGATTATAGCGGTCGACACCGGCCGCCTTGAGCCGCTCGGCCTGCCCTTCCTTAAGGATCCCCAGGCACGCGCAGATCCGAATGCTGACCGTATCCCGGATCTTGCGGACGGCGTCGATCACCTGGTCCAGCTCGCGGTCGGTGGGACCTCTACCGCTGGCTACAATGCAGTAGGTGCATGCCCCATTTTCGGCCGCGCGCAGTGCCCCGGCCACGATCTGGTCCCTCGACAACACGGGATAGCGAGAGACGGGCGCGGTCGATAATCTGCTCTGAGAGCAGTAGTGGCAGTCCTCCGCGCACAGTCCGCTTTTGATGTTCATCAGGTAATAGAGCTGGACTTTGTTACCGAAGAAGGTCCGGCGAATCTCGTACGCGGCCGCCAGCAGTGTCAGTAGTTCCGAGTCCTCCGACTGAAGCATGGCGACGCCGTCGGCACGGCTCAGCGGCTCGCCGGCGAGGACGTGTTCGGCAAGCGCTTGCCAGTTTCGACGGGATGGGACTGTAATGCGCTCGGCGGTTTCGACACGTTCAATGGATATCATAATGCCGTTATACTACTCGCATTCGATTTGGGAAGTCAAGCCGTCGTTGTTGTGTTCGCAAAGAACGTTATGAACAGAAGACGCGATCTCGACACCTCACCGCAAGGAGTGCTGCGCTGGTTACGGGAATGTAGGTTCGTGGTGATACCTGTGTTTGAACGGTTGCTGGTATACTTGCTGCATAATCATACACAGATGAGGAATTACGGCACGACTTATGGCTGGGCGCATGCACAACAAATTCATCCGGCAATTCTCCGGCGTTATGCTCGCAGCGGCACTGCTCGGGTCGATTCCGCAGCCGGTGTCGTCGGACCCGCCCGGGACTCCGAGCACCTACGCAGGAGCCCCCTTCACACTCTCCGGGATACCCGCCTCGACAAATGGCGCCGCGGTGTGTCTGAGATGGACGGCGAGTTCCGCCGGGGCGCCTTCGTCCGTGCAACTGCCGGTGGGTCCTGACGGAGCTATTACCGTACCCAATGTCCCGATGCTTATCGGGACGCCCGACGGCCCGGTCGATTGCACCGTCGCGCTTGTCGGGGCGGACGGAAAGCCGGTGCAGGGCGCGGACAACCAGCCGGTGCGTGTCCTGCCGGACCGGCTCGATATCTACCCTCCCGTGTCGCGCTGCATGATCACCGCGATCGATCCGGACTTTGCTCCCTTCGGGCATGACTTCACGCTCAGCGGAGTCAATCTCGACGTGCCGCGAGATCAGGTCGTCGTCACCTTGAACGGTCAGGTGGCCGTGGTAAACGAGACGTCATCCATCTGGATAAAACTGCATGTGGCCGAGCCTATTCACGATACTCCGAAGGTGAATTCCTTGTATCTTTGGGGCGTAGCTGTGCCGGTGAATATCAAGGCGCCCGGTCCCGGAGACGTGGCGTCCTGGAGCATCACGATCGCAACAGCCATCGCTGGTCTCATTGCGATATTGTGTGTCGTAATCCTCATCAGCAACTTGAATGAGCTCAGGCATGGACACGAAGTGGAGGTCTTCTGGAAGGAAGGCGCGTCGATTCTGTATGAGCCGGCCAACAATACATACAGTCTTGCCAAGTTCCAGTTCTACGCGTGGATGATTACGATCGTTTTCGTGTGGCTGTATCAGCTTCTGTACGAAGGATGGGCGTTTAACCACTGGACGCTCCCGGGACCAGCGTCGATCACGAAGGGAGGCTTAACGACAATCGACTCGGCCTTCATCACGAGCCTGATCACGCTCGTCGTAGCTCAGTCGATACTGGTCGTGAAGGGAGCCCACGGCTCGGGCGCGGAAGGGCCCCACATGTCAGACCTCATCTCTTACGGGGGCGTTATCGCGCCGGAGCGAGTGATGCAGTTTGCATGGACGATACTGGGAACCACCGGCTACATCGCGCTGACTATTGCGACATACCCTACGACCCGCGCATTGCCCCAGCTCGACGAAGGTCTGCTCCTTCTGACGGGAATGAGCGCGACCTACGCTGCCGGCAAGCTCATCCGCAAGGCCGGACCGACAATCGACCAGATCGTCGCACGTGACGGGACATCGATCGATATCTATGGCAGCAACCTGTCCCAGCGCGCGGGAGTGTCCATCCGTTCGTCCCAGGGAAATCAATCCGCCGAGATCGACATTCCGCCATCGGACATTCAGGCGCCTAACTCCGATGGTCATCCGCTGGACGATACCGGCAATGGCTTTGTCAGCTTGCTCAACGTGAAGATCGACGCTGCTCGGGTGAAGCTGCGCGAAGGCGAAGTCACGGTCAAATTGGTCAACGACGACGGCCAGATAGCCGAAGTGAAAAAATTCTATCCGGCGATTTGGAGCGTGTCCCAAAATGCGGATGGGACCGTTTGCGTAAAAGCAACCCACGCCGGCGTTGCAACAATATCGGTTGCAAATCACCCTGCATTCGAAGAAACTGCGGTGCACAATCAACAGCCCGGAGGTGGGACCACCGCGAACCTATATGTTTTCCAACCGTCGCCGATCTGGGGTCAGAATCAACGGGTGGTTCTGACAACGGATCAGGGACTGGTCGCTACGTTTCAGTACGTTCCGCCGCCAGTGCTATAGATGTCGTTTATACGCTCGTACCGGTTAATCAGGGTGCGTCGAGCCGGAATTTCCCGGCAATTCTTCCTTTATTATCATAGACGGTGATTTGCAGCGGGCCGCTTCCACCCGGCACGGTGAAGCGAAACGGGCGGGCCACGTGTATCGCCGTGTGGCCGCGTGTGACCTGCAGCCATGGGTCAAGGCAGTACGTGGATACGGATGTCGAGACACTGCCGTTGTATCCCGCCGGGAGTGCGTCGACCGCCGGAAGGTATTCGACCGGAGCGCTGCATTGCTGCTGGAAGCAGCCCAGAAAATACGGGTCCTGCAGTTCCTGTCGCGCGGACGCGAGCACGAGGCTGCCTTCGGCGATCTGGTAGTCGTTCAAGCGCCGTCCCTGGATTGCGGTCACCAGGTTATTCCGGTCGAAGAAGCACGCCATTTTCAGGCGCGGATAACGCACCTTTATCGATTCCAGGAGATCTGTTAGACGGTCCGCCGCGAACGCATCGGCGTTCGTTCCCTCGACCCGGCTTCGCCGGGTGATGCCGAACTCCGCCAGACAGAACGGTTTCCTGCCCGCGTACTTCGCGTAGATCGGATCGATAAAGCTCTCGATGCTGTCCTGCCATGCCGGCCGTGTCAGATCGTCGTCATAATACCGGACAATGTACAGGCTGATGCCCACCCAGTCCACGACGTCGTCTCCGGGATAGTATTGGTCGAGATTCGTCACCGGGATCGCGTTGGGAGCCCAGACCATCACGACGTTCGCGGCGTGGCGGGCCATCACGTCGTGCACGATCCGGAAGGCGCGTTTGTATGCAGCGGGGTTGCGGCCCCATGACGTCCAGAAGCCGTTCATTTCCCCGCCGAAGCGCAGGAAAACCGGTGCCCGCGAACGGCCCGCGTCTTCCGCCCACTGATTGAGATATCGATCGTCGGCGACCTTCGAGATGTCCTGCGGCTCCCAGGCAATCTGAATGGCCCGTTCGCGATGCGCCTCCCGGATTGCCCAGTTGGTAGGAAAAGGCAGGCCATAGACCTCATAGTCGAGCGCAACCGCGACGGGATGGCCAACTCGCGCGGCGAAGTCCTCGCAGTTCGCCGAGTCCTTCCCCCAGTATTGGCCCGCGAAATCATCGCGAACGCCGATATAGCAGCCGGACAGGGGCTCGAATCTGGCAAGATGGCCACGCAGGGGAGGGTCACTCGACGGAATCGCGAATTGGACGGTCGTGTCCAATCGGCAAGCGCGCCGCAACTCGACCTGGGCGCCTTGCAGGTCGCCTATCCGGTTGCGGATCCCGGCCTCGATGTAATAGGCCCGAGACGCGCCGGAGTAATCGCCGCGGCCCTCGGCCTGTTCTGCCCAAGCGCGCGCCTGGGCGGCGGTTCGGAACCGTGGCGGGATCGGCGGGGATTGATGATGAGACGGGGACGCTGCGGCGAGTGACGCGACTGCTGCGACGGCGTGCAGGTACGGAAATGGCATATACGGATTCTACCACGAGGAAAGGCCGTTTCGTGGCGCATCCCCTCGACGCCCTGCAGCCGAGACGGGACAGGAAGCGAACAGGCAAGCTCTTCACCGTCCCGTTTTGGACTCGCTCGAATGTCAGTGATGGCGCCGGTGGTGCCGGATACGGTGGTGCACGGCCGTGCGGTGTGCCGGCCCGTGCCGCATCGCGGCCTGTCGAGCGTATCCGTCGCCGGTTGTTGCCGGCGCGGGAGATGGGGCGGGGCTGCTGCTGTTGTTAATCTGGTTGCCCGCATTGTTCATCGCGCCGCTGACCGCGTTGCCGAGGTTGTTCATGGCCCCGAATTGAGCGACGGCCGGAAGGGCAAACACAACTGTGAGGAGTGCGGACGCGGTCAGGGCCGCGCCGAGGGTCCCCTGGAAACGATGGCACATATGAGGCCTCCTTGCGAACGGATCATGAAGATTATTCCCGATAACGGCGCAGAACGCAACGACACCTTGCGATTATGAAGCACGAGGTTCCTCGTAGTTCATGACTATCGGGCTATCACGCGCCAGAACGGAAATCTACCAGGTGGCTACTCGTAACTTCCGAGCCGCTTGGCCTTCTCGACGATCCGGCGGAAGGTTTCCAGGCTGACGCTGTCCGGGACAGAGTGGTCGGTGGAGAAGATGTAGCCGCCGTTCTGCTTCAGGATCGGGATGACTCGGTCAAGTTCTGCGTCGAGGGCCTCCGGTCGGTCGTACAGCAGCGCGTCGATGCCGCCGTGCAGGACCAGCCTGTCCCCGTACCGGGCCTTGAGGTCGACCGGGTCCATCCCTGCCTTCACCTCGAGCGGATTGAGGGCGTCGATGCCGATTTCGACGAGGTCCGGGATGAACGGATTGACGTCGCCGCAGGAGTGCAGATGCGCCTTCACGCCTTTGGCGTGCGCCCAATCGACCGCCTTCTTGTGAACCGGCCTCAGGAGCTTGCGGTAGGTGCGCAACGAGAAGAACTGGCTGTGCTTGTAGCCCATGTCGTCGGGCCACTTCACCGAGTCGAAGTGGTAACCAGCCTCCCACACGCAATCGAGGAGAGCCAGGTTGACATCGAGGAAATGGGTGAACATGTCGATGCACCAATCGGGATCCTCGATCATGGCGATAAGCAGCGGCTCCGTGCCGACCGCCCAGGAGTGGGTGACGTCGAAGCCGAACCAGAGGTTCGCCTGAACCCAGAGTTCTTGCTCCCGCCATCGACGATACTCGCGGGCAAGCTCGTCCCACGCGATCCGGTCTTCGGTAGGCGCCATGCGCGCCCGTGCCTCCGGCCAGGTGTCCTTATTGATGTGGAAATCGAGAAACTGCGGCACTCCGCCGGCGTGCTTCCAGTCCTTGAGCGTGGCGCCCCAGGCTGTCTTATGGATGCGGTACTCGGCGGTCTCCTCGATCACCTCGACCGGATAGCGGGGGGTATTGTCGACCCAGATCCCGCCGATACGGTCGAGATCGAAGTAAATCGCGTAGTCGACATCCTCCGGCATCCCTTCCCGGCGCCAGCGCTCGATCGTAGATCCCCACGGCTCGTCGTAAACGGGTATTCGATCCGCGTCCCGGTGCTCGAACATCCGCCTGATTCGCTCGCCGCTTGTCATCGTTCTGAATCCATTCGTTCCGTTACTGACTGCACATGTAGTCGCGGGTTACGGCGATATCTCGCCAGCGCCCTATAAACACCGTGTACTGGCTGTCGTATGTCTGCTTGCATATGGTGAACACGAAATGGCAAAGCCAAGATACTTCTTCCGCATTTCGCCTCCCGCAGCGGACGGTAGATGCCCGCAATTCCGACCTGGTCCGGGCCTCGTCACATCTTGAGGATCATTTCCTTGAGCGGAGCAAGCGCCGGATGATTCCAGTCGAACGCGCCATCTCTGGCCGCCTCGGAAAGTTTCTTGCCGGCATGTTCGGACTTGCAAGACAGGTATGCATGAAGTCGCGACTTGTGCGGGTGTCTTAGCGCAGGGCCCTGCTCAACTGCACAGGTCATGTAGTCATCGACACACTGCATGAGCGGGTCGTTCGTCACTGTGGCTAAGCAGAGGTCTTCGAGCGCGCCATTCCGATAATGACGGATACCGTCAATATCGTCGAATCCGGGGAATAAGACTATTCCTGTTCGAACGTCCGAATTCGTAAACGAAAAAGGTGCGTCTGGCTTTGCAAATCCCGCCTGTTCCAGATGATAGCGGGCGCTGTCGATCGCTGCCGCAGCGTCTGTCTCCGCATCTCTCGCGATCAGGAGGGTCTGAACGGAATCGAAGTGTTCCATGTTTCGAATGGCCGCAAGGAAGTGCCTCAGATCATGGCTGCCGACTCCTCCGAAATCAAAGACCTGAATATCGGATCTGTTGTAGGCTTGATAGGCCCAGATAAGAAAATAGTAGGCGTCGGCTCCTTCAGCGATGATCAGCCTTTGCTTCTCGATTATAAAGGGCTTCTTAGGCATCTTATCGCAATTCCAAATCCGAATCGATAGCTCCCGTGAACAACGGATAGTCATAGACCTTTGCTTGAACCGAGTCACCTCGTCGATCAAGGCGTATGAACGAGAAATCGGACTCGTACGCGGCTGCGAACGCCTCCTTTGCGGCAGTTAGGCACTCGTAACTGTGAGTTGTCCCGATTACCTGGCATCCAAAGGTGCGAGATGCCTTCGCAATTGTAGCCCATATCTTCGCAAGCACGGAGTAGTGCAAACCGCTATCAATCTCATCGATCAGAATGGTCCCGTTAGTGAGGGTCGCCATGTAGATGATGATCGACAGCAGGCGATGTACACCATCGCCGAGATACGCGACCGGCAGTTTGCGGCCAATTCCGACATCGGCATGGATCACCGGAGAGTTCCCGATTGCCACGACCGAGAGGA
>JBKQWH010000289.1:0-13321 GCA_052139635.1 Capsulimonadaceae bacterium | reverse complement strand
AACACAATGGCGAAATCCAGCATTCCTTTCCGACTTGCTTTGAAAGCGGGTTGGGACCCTCCTGCCGCACAAATGAGCGGCGGCTCCGACGCCAATTGCCTGAGGCCGGCAATTCCTGCCGGATCTCGTCTTCTACAACGGATGTCCCGGCCGACTGAGACGTAATCCTGGCAGGAATTATCTACGCCGCATAACGTAATCCCGCCGCACGGAGCAACAGCGCATCCGCCGTAATGCCGGCGGGGCCGGTGTGCGCCGAATTCTCCGTGCGTATTAAATGACGACAAACCGCCTGACCATGACTCTCGCTGCCTCCTCGCGGAGGGCGTAATGTCCTTCCCTTTTGCGAACGCTTCAGGCGACGATTCCTTTCGGAGCGCGCAATGTCCGCCCCCATTGCTTCGCTCCTGCGCGGACTCTGGTCAGTTCTTCAACCTCGCAAGGCCGATTACGCGCGCTTGCGCTGCTCGAGATCACCCACAATCGCCTTCAGGTCCTCGATCTCCTGGTCACTGACCTGAGCCTCTTCGGTAAGATAGGCCATAAATGGCGCCAGGGAACCACCCAGGGACAGATCGACAAAGTCGCGGACAAGATAAAGCTGCAACTGGGCTTTCGGGGCGGTCGGAGCGTAGTGGTAGATACTGTCAATCTGCGTCCGCTTCAGGTAGCCCTTCTGGCGGAGCCGCTCCATGACGTTCAGGACGGTGGTTCGGGTGTGGCCCTTGGTCTCGGCAACATATTCCGAGACGGTCCGCACGGTAACGGGATGATGATCCAGGATGTAGCGAAGAATATCCATCTCCGCGCGGCCGACGTTTGGTAATGGCATCGTTTTTGTACCTCTCCAGGACGAGTGGTGTCGTCCTATTCGATTATACAAACGATTTTACAATTCGTCAAGTGGTTATTTACGTCGTTTTCGATATGTTAAGTCTACATACGTGGAATTTTCTTCTCCTCCCCGGAGTTCCGCAGCGGGCGATATTCGGCCCAGAGCGAGTCAAAGCGATCGACCATCTCCGCCAGGACGTCCAGGCCACCCTGCCAGAACGCGGGATCGTCAAGATCAACATCGACGATCGCGACCAACTCGCTCGGGGTGAGGCTTCCTCCGGCCCGCAGCATCCGGAGGTACTTTCCGACAAATTCCGCCCCTTCGGATTGCGAGCGCCGGTACAGCGACAGCACCAGGAGTTCGCCGAACGAATAGGCGTACACATAGAACGGCGTCCCTGTGAAGTGTCCGATGTAGGACCACCAGAGGCGGTGCTCCTCTCCGAGAGTCAGCGAGTCGCCGAACATCAACTGGATCTCGCGCTGCCAGTAGTCTCCGAAATCCTCAATCGTGAGCTCGCCGCGGGTCCGGCGATGGTTATGGATTGCCTGTTCGAAGCGAAACATGGCCGCTTGGCGCGAGATCGTGGCAAAGGTTCCCTCGATCTTCTCTGCGTAAAGGGCAAGCCGGTCCTTCAGCGACGCCTGCGCCTGGACTTTCTCGAACACGAGCGTTTCCCCGAATGTGCTGGCAAGTTCCGCCAGGGGAAGAGTGCCGTGGAAGTTCAGCAGCGACTGCTCGCGAGAAAGCGAGGCGTGCACACCGTGGCCAAGCTCGTGCGCCAGAGTCATAACGTCCTTCATCCGGCCCAGGTAATTCAACAGGACGTAAGGATGCAGGTCCGGCGTTGTGTAGGAGCAGAACGCGCCCCCCTGTTTTCCTTTTACCGGAGCGGCGTCGATCCAGCCGTTTGCAAAGAAGGCGGCGGCATGCTCGCGCATGACAGGTGAGAACTTCCCGAATGCGTCGAGCACAATCGCGCGGGCCGCGGAGAAGCCAATCTCCGACTCCGCGCTGAACAGCGGCGCGTAGCGGTCGTAATGGGTGAGCGTATCCACCCCCAGGATCTGCGCCTTTACCTTGTAATAGCGCGACACGACCGCATAGTTTCTGTGCACCGTGTCCACAACGAGGTCGACCGTCTGTCGGGACAACTCATTGGCGAGGTGACGGGACTGCTCCGGATAGGTGTATCGCCGCACCCGATCCCGCATATTCTTGTCCTGGAGGAGCGTATTGAAGATAAAGCTGACGGTGCGGCTATTGCTCCGCAGACCCTCGCTGAATGAGGCCGCCGCCGTACGGCGCACTTCGCGGTCCGGTTCGTACAGTCGAGAGAGCACTTCGGACTGCGTCAATTGAGTGTCCCCAATTCGGAACACGGTATTCGCCGTGATCTCGTCGAAGAGCCGGTCCCAGGCCCGCGTCCCGGTATTTGCGGTCTCCTCGAGCAGACGCTCTTCCGGCTCCGACAGCATGTGGTCCTTATAGAGCCGCACGGTATCGATATAGTGCCGGTACCCTCTCACCTCCGCGGTCTCGCGAAGCGGCGCGATGATCTCTTCGGCGACCTCGGCCAGCTCGATGGTGAAGAACAGCATCGGCAGGGACAGCGCGGTCAACTCCTCCCGCATACGCTGCAGAAATGCGCCCCGGGCGGGGTCGGACGTGTCCGTGGCAAACATGAGCCCCGCATAGTCACCCGGCTTGCTCGACTCCTGCTCGATCGCCTCGAACTCGCGCAGGGCAGCCAGCAGAGTGGCCGCGTCGAGGCCCGGCGAGTTGATCCGCCCCTTGTACGTTTCGGCAAATAGCCGGACTCGCTCCTGCAGGGCGGCGATACCGGCATCTATCCTCGGGTCATCCAGGCTGTCGAACAGGTCGGAGAGATCCCATCGAACGTCGGTGGTTGGCAGATCGGTCACAGAACTCACGCTTTCTAAGAGATCGTTTGGGGCCGGCAGCGGCCGCCGCACCAGATTATACCCGCGCTTCGAACACTCAGGACGTGGAAGGTTGAGTATAATGACGGCATCGGCGGCGCTGAGTGGTCGGCAGCCGGCATCGTCGGACGCGACTAACAGCCGCGCCTCGCATACCACAATTAAAACGGAGGACATATGGCTCACACCAAGGCCGTTCGGGCGCTCATTTTGGGGATAGCGCTCTCGTTTGCAGCGGCCTGCGCCTGCCGCGCGCAGGCTCCGGCGGGATCGACGCCGCCTGAAGCCCCGGCGACGTCGGCAGCCCCGGCCGCAACCGCACCAACAGAATCGACGCCGGCCGCTCCCCCGGCGTCGGCACCCGCCGCACCTGCCGGATCGGGCGCCGACGACAACGTGGTTCTCGGCCCGCCTCCGCCTCCGCAGCGGCGCTACCTGCTGATCGGCATTAACGAGGGGATTTTCTTTCCGGCGAGCAGCCACCCGCGCGACCGCTTCGGGAGCGCCTGGTGGTCAAGCGGCATCGGGACCGGAAGCGTCGATACAGCGCCGCACGGCCATTTCGGGATTGATCTACGGACGCTCTATCAGGAATCCGGAAATCGCAACGCGTTTGTCGGCTGCCTGGGCATTGAGTATCGCCACGCGTTTCGCAGTGGCCAGTCGGCCTACGCGGCCTATTTCGTCCCCTACTATGGCGCAACCGCCGACCTCATACTGGCGGATCTGGACGATCCGGAAGACCACATCAAATCCAGCGTTCAGCCCGGCCCCGGCGGGAGCGTGTTCGTGGGCACGACCATTGGCGGCAACGAGTTCGTCGAACTGCGATATCAGGCCGACGGGAGCATTGAAGGCTTTATCTTCTCGGGTGCGGAGGTCGACGCCGGCGTACGATTCTCCGTGCCGATGTAGCTAAAACCGGCGTACTGTCTGCATTGGGATCGCTCAGGAGATCGGCTGCACGCGGACTTCCAGCGGCAGATCGAACGTTTTCAGGAAGGCGGGCGCCTGAGCCTCGACGGCCCACTGCTCGAGTTGTGCGTCGGTGGCGGACTCCATGATCATAACGATCCGGTCCGGTTTTGTCGCGCAGATACAGCGGACGTTGCGGACGAGCATCAGGTGGCTGCGGTCCATCGATTCCGCCAGCCGCAGGGCACATCCGAGGACGCGAACAACACGGCGCGTCTTCGCGTCCAGCCTGGCGAACGATGGGTGCTTGGGACGCGGAAGCGCCTTGCGGTGATAGAGTGCCAGGTTGGCGATGATCTCAACCTCGCGGTCGTTGAAGCCGAGCAGTTCCGAGTGGCGGATGAGATAATACGAGTGCTGCTGGTGGTCCGTGTGCGAGACGAAGAACCCGCAGTCATGCAGCAGGCCCGCGTATTCGAGGAGCTCACGGGCCCGCTCATAGTCATGCAATCCTAGAAGACGCCACTGGTCGAAGAGACTGAGGGCGAGATGTACGACGTGCCGGGCGTGGCCCTCGTCGACGCCGGTGGCGTGCATCAAATGATTGATCGAACGCTGCCGCGCGCCGAGGTTGTCCAGCGGGCGACCGATGGCGGCGTCACCGGCACGCTGGACGAGATAATCGATGACAATGCCCTCACGCAGTCCTCGATCGCTGATGTGAATCTCGGTTGCGCCAACCGATTCGAGGGCGGTCTGGAGGATAACCGCGCCGGCAATAATGATGTCCGCCCGCTCCGGATTGATTCCCGGCACGCGACGTCGCTGCTCGATATTCATCGTGCAAAGGCGGCGCGTGGCCATCTGGATGTCGGTAAGGGAAAGCGTGTGGTTCCGGTAGGATGTTGGCACCGGCGCTGCCCCGGCATGCGCGACAATCTCCGCCAAATTGTGGGCGGTACCCGAGGAGCCATAGACGATGGAGCAGCCGGCGGCATTGATCGCGCGCACCGCGGGGGCCATCGACGATCGTACGTACCGCTGCAAGGCGGCCCAGAGAGCCGGTGTAACCGGTTTGGAAGGATCGGGGATACGCTCGGCAGTCAAACGGATCGCCCCGAGCTTGATGCTGTCGAGGAAGTAGTGCGTTGCGGAGTCGCCCACGATCACTTCTGTCGACCCGCCGCCGATGTCGATAAAGAGAGCCTTCTTCCCCGGGGGCAGGTTTACGCCGCTGGAGACGCCCAGGTAGATCAGGCGGGCCTCTTCCTGTCCGGAAACGACCCGGACATCGAGGTCGGCGAGGTCGCGGACACGCTGCAGAAACTCGTCCTGATTGTGAGCCTCCCGAACGGCGGCGGTGGCCAGCGCAATGATCCGCCCGGCCCCGAACCCGCGCGCTGCCTCCGCAAACCGCGCGCAAACGAGAGCTCCTCGGGCAATGGCCGCCTCGGTCAGGTGATGCCCCGCGTGGCCTCGGCGCTCAAGCAGCGCGCTGTCGCCGCCCCTCGCGAACTCACCCTCGCCGAGACGCACCACTTCTTTCTGGAGAGTCAATACATTCCAGGTAAACCCGGTCCGCACCTCGACTACCGCCAATCGAACGGAGTTGGTGCCGATGTCCATCGCCGCAAAAACACGCATTACGCCAGTAATCATAGCATAACTGGGACCCTAACCCGGACGCTCGCCTCCAAATGTTGACCAACGCGTGCGTCGGCTCTGGCCCCGGCCTCCCACCCCGGTTCCGACAAGCGCACTCCTATCGTGGGACAGGCGTCCCTTCCTGTCATCTGAGATGTTCGTGAATAAACCAGGCTAGTAGGGCGGATATCAGTGCGTATCCGAAATGGCGACATCGTCCCCGCCTGCTTCAACGCGGCGGGGCCAATTGTCCGCCAGTCCATGGTCGATCCTCTCCGTTTAAGGCGTCGAACACTGTCGATAAGTCTGCTTGCTTACCCGATGTTTCATCATAGCAAACTTCCTGTATAATTGGGAATAATGCAGGATAACGGCGCGGCTCGATCCGCGTGCGAAGGGCCGGGCAGCGCGTGAGCCGATGGATGCTTTCGGCGGGTCGCGCGGATTTTTCGATATGAGTGCCGAGGGCAAATTACCCGCAATGGACGATGACGAGACATTGGGCGTAAATCAGAGTCGTCCTCCGGAACCTTCCGGCGCCGGCGTGACCGAAAGTTCAGACTCGTTCACAACGGGTGTGGGCGAGCAGCCGCACACTGCGCAGGAGGTCCTGCATCTGCTGATGCGCAGCGGGCGCTGGCTCGTCTGGTCCTGCACGGTCCTCGTCCCGGCCGACGTCGCCACGCCGTTTGTCTGGGAGTTCCACAACCAGTTCGGTCAGGTGCTTCCCCGATGGTTCGACATCGAACGCCAGGGTGACGAGAACCTGGCGGTCTCCCTCAACCGCGCGCGGCTGCCGGAGGACAATGCGGAGTGCGACGCAACCTCCCGCCACGCCATATTCAGCGGCGCGTCCGGCTATCACCAGTTGTTTCGTGTTCGACTGCGCGACGGCAGCCTCAGTTGGATTGAGGAGAACGTGACCATCCAGGCCCTGCCGAGCGGCCATCAGCATCTGGTCGGAATCTGTATCGACACGACCGATCGAAAGATGGCTGAGGAGCGGCTTTGCCGGCTGCAGGAAGAGTTGATGGCGCAGAACCGTGAGCTGGCGCTGCGCGAGAAGCTGCAGCAGGAGAAGCTCGCCCTCGCCGAAGCGAACGTACGCCTCAAGAGCCTGGCCACCACCGACGGTTTGACCGGGATCAACAACCATCGCGCGTTCCAGGAGCAGATGGAGAAAGAGTGGCACTCCGCGGCGCGGTACCGCCGGCCGCTATCGGTGGTGCTGCTGGACATCGACCACTTCAAGGAGTTCAACGACACCTTCGGGCACCTGGCCGGCGACGAAGTCTTGCGGCGCGTCGGGAGCGTGCTGCGCGAGAGTGCCAGGCAGGGGGACTGCATCGCGCGGTACGGCGGCGAGGAGTTTGTCGTCATCCTTCCCCAAACAGACCTGCCGGGCGCCGAGTCGATCGCGGAGCGATTCCGCGCAAATATCGAGGCGTCGTCGTGGGAGATGCGCCAGATAACGGCGAGCCTTGGAGTGGCCACGGCCCTGCCGCCGCTGCTCAACGCGCAGACTCTGGTGCTGGAGGCCGACCGCGCGCTCTATCGCGCGAAAGCAGGCGGCCGAAACTGCGTTCGATCGGCTCCGCCGGTCGATCCGCAATCCAACGTCGCACAAAACAAGTAAGAGATGTCAAGGTAAAATGGTCGCTCGCGATTGGCGAGCGGCCGTTTCGTGCTGCGGAAGCATGCGCAAGCCCGGTGTCGCGGCGTAAACGTGCCTTCGCCCCGCCGTATATTGCAGGGCCAGCCTACCGGATATCGATGGTGTCAGTACGTCGTCAGGTCGTCGACCTGTCCGTTGACGTTGAAATGCACCTTGAGCGTTCGGCCGTTGCGGGCATAGTACCAGTCTTGCGCCTGGTCAAACTTGTCATGCTCGGTCCATTCCGGTTTGCCCATCGAGAGGTTCACCTGGTAGGGAGTCTGACCGTACTGCGGAACCGCCTCGGCGGAATAGTCCGTGGGGTTGGGCTGAACCTGAACCGTGTTGGTGTCCGCAGTCGCCTGGTTGATGAGCCGAACTTCCTGAATGGGTGCATGGTAGAAAAGGAACACGACTACCACAGGAAGGATGGCGACGACCGGCGCCCACCGCGCGTCGAAGTTCGTCGCTTCCGGCGTGCTGCTGGTCGATGTATCCGCCGGCGCCGGCTGATCATGAAAAACTGTGCGGTATTCGTGACCACAGCCGCTGCAGAATTTTGCGGCGAGCGGTGCTGATCGTCCACAACCCGGACACACTTTCTCGTAAACGTTGTCCATTCTTTTAGCGGCCTCCCAACTGTGCGTACATTATAGCCGACAGCATGACCAAAAGCAAGCCGTCATTTCCATTTATTGCAGCCATTTGCAAAAGTCGACGCGCGTGCGAGTGTGCGGCCCGGTCCGACATGTCGCGACCACCGTGCGCATGGTGTATTCTACCCAAGTTGCGTCAGGATGTACGTCATGTACGGGCATGTTCTGGCGCATTCCGGTCGGGGCGGACGCGCGGGTCGGCGACACGCATCGTCAGGGCGAGGCCGACGACGGCGCAAATCGCGGAGATGACGAAGCATTCCCGATACAGCCCCCCGGTTCCAACCGCAATAAGGCCGCCGACAAACGGAGCGACCGCCCGTGGTATAGCGGTGACCGCGTTCGCGGTGCTCGAGTAGAGGGGGATTTCACGGGGGTGCTCTGCGAAATCCATCACGATGTTGAATCCCGCCAGGCCCGTCCCGGAGGCGCTCAGGGCCATGGCTGCGAACACGGCGTAGAAGGCGGCCGGCGTAGCCGCGAAAAGAGCCCCGATTGGAGCGAGCGCCGCCAGCAGAGTTGAAAGAAGGAGGACCGGTTTATAGCCGTGGCGGTCTCCCCAGGCTCCCCATGCCAACCCTCCCACGGCGCCTACGAAGACGGTGGTTGCCGTAAATCCGGCGATCTCGGACGCTCCCGCGCCAATATGCTTCGCGGCGTAAAGGATGTAAAACGGTCCGGCCAGTGTTGCGAGCTGGCAGGCGATTGAGCTGCAGAGGAACCGACGGAAGCTGGCATTCGCGCGCCAGATTCCCGCCATCCGGCGCACAAGGTCCGGAACGCCTCCCTCGGTGGTTGGATGCGGCTCGATTCTCGGCTCATGCAGGGCTCCCAGCGGCAGGACCGTAAAGATGAGGATCGTGAATCCGATCCAGAAGCACAGGCTGTACCCCATCGGCAGGCCGCCGTTCCGACCTCCAAGCAGGTGGCGCATGGCGGCGTCGACCCCCAGGCTGAGCAGGCCGGACAACCCGCCGGCGTAGCCGAACAGCCGGCCGCGCCAGTGCGACGGCACCGACTTTCCGACGGCCACCCAGTACGCCGGCTGGTTCAAGCCCATGAGGATGCCGTTGGCGCCGATGCACGCGAACACGGCGTCGATGAGCCAGCCGGGATGCGAAAGCGCCCAGAGTGCGGTTAGCGGCGCGAGCGGAAGCAGGACAATGCGCTCCGCCAGGGCAACCCAGATCAGGTAGCCCCGAACCCGCCTGCGGCGGTTCAAGATGTCCACGACCAGAAAGCCTGGCAGGAAGCAGAGCAGGTTGGCGAGAGCGGGAAGGCAGCCAATAGTCAGGTCCCCGGCGCCGAGCCGGCGTAGCAATACCGGTAAAATCGTCGTGACGGAGAAGAACGCCGTACCGAGCGGCCACCCGGTTGCGTCGATCAGGCAGGACGCGAAATTATAAACCCGGTCCTTGCGGCTCAGGACAATCGGCGCTGTTTGGCTGGCGGTCACGTTCACTTTCCCTATTCTACGTCATGAATGGCTGTTTCGGAAACATTGCCCTTATCGACCGCATCCCTCATGCATGATAAGGACGACTAATCGGCTCTGTGACCTGAGAATCGACATCAATACAAGCCGGGATTGACAGATGCGCCGTGCGGACCTAAAATAGGCTTGTGATTAACGCGAATTTCTTCTCCTCCAGGCGTTGTGCCCTCAAATTATGGCGTTTTCCGTCGCGTGCGGCCGTATCGATGGTTGCGTTTGCTCGTGCTGCCGCCAGGAAAACCCCGAAATCGCCGCGGGTGGCCTCCATCATCGTCCGCGAGACCGCGCCGGCCCCGCGCGTGCCCATCCCCGAGCCGATGATCGCCGGATTGTTGCTCGTCTTGATCACGGCCGTGGTCTACTCCCATTGCGTCCACATGGACTTCACGGATTGGGACGACCAGATCCACGTGTTCCAAAATCCCTGGTTCAAACGAATGACCCCGGCAGACCTGCGGCACTTCTGGTTTCACCCATACGAGCAGCTTTACATACCGGTCAGCTACATGGCTTACGCCCTGCTGGCCAGGATCGGCGGGCTTTCACACCTGGATTCCCAGATCACGGTCACGAAGTCGCTCTTCAATCCGCATGTGTTCCACACGGCCAACTTGATCCTGCACACGGCCAATGTCCTGCTTGTATTCGCGGTCCTGTGGCGCGTGGTCGACATCGTCCGGCTCCGTCGAGATCGGCAGGACGGCCCGGCACGTGGCGCGGGCCGCGGTTCGCCCTGGCCGCCCTTTATCGGCGCCCTGATTTTCGCCGTGCATCCGCTCCAGGTGGAGAGTGTCGCCTGGATCTCTGAGATGCGCGGCCTCCTTTGCGGTTTGTTCTGTCTGCTGTCGACAGTTCTGTACCTGAGCGCCGCCACGGCCGGGGAGGCGCCGCTCAGAGCGTTCGCGGAAGGGGAGGAAATCAGCTCCTCCGGTAGGGAGTACGGCAGCATGTTTCGCGCAGGCTCGTACTGGCTCGCATTCGTGATGTTTCTGGTCGCGCTGCTCTGTAAACCGGCGGCGGTGACCCTGCCGCTGGCCCTGTTCGCGCTCGATCGGTGGATCGTCGGGCGTTCCATCCGGAGTTGCGCGGTGGCGCTCGGGCCATGGCTGCCATTCGTGGTCCCGTTCGTTCTGGTCACGCATTCCGCGCAATATGTCCCCAGGGACGAAACGACGGCGATCTGGACACGTCCGTTCGTGGCCGGGGATGCGCTTGCGTTTTACCTGGCGAAGTTGGTGGCGCCCGTTCACCTCACCATCGATTACGGGCGCACGCCGATGCTCGTGACACGCCGCTGGTGGGGCTATGTCACCTGGCTTATCCCGGCGGCCCTGGGCGGCCTTATCGCGGTCGGGTCCCGTGCGCGTCCGTGGCTTGTGGCGGCGGCCCTGTGGAGCGTCACGCTGCTTCTGCCGGTCCTCGGACTGGCGCCCTTCATCTTTCAGGGATACTCGACCGTGGCGGACCGGTACGTCTATCTCCCGATGATCGGCCCGTGCCTTGCGGTGGCCGTCTGGCTGTCCGAACTCGACGGCGTCCGGAAGCGCGCTGCCTACGGGTGCTTCGTGGCGGCGTCGGGCGTATTTGCCGCACTCACGGTCGCGCAGATTCCACACTGGAACGACCCGCTGTCGCTCTTCCGGTACGCGAGCGAGTCGCGTCCGGATAGCTACGAGATGCGCAACAACTACGCCAACGAGCTAGAGGACCGCGACATGGTGGACGAGGCCATCGAGCAGTACCAGGCGGCCATCCGGATGCATCAGGGGTACTCGCGGATCTACAACAACCTGGGAGTTTCGCTGCAAAAGAAGGGCCGGCTCGCGGAGGCGCTGACAATCTTCCAGGAAGTCGTCGCAAGCGATCCGAAGTACGCCGTGGGCCAGCGCAACCTTGGACACACCCTCGTTCTGCTGGGCCGGCCGCAGGATTCCCTCGCTCCCCTCCACGAAGCCATCCGGCTGCAGCCGCGCAACGTCAAGAGCCACAGCGACTACGCCGAGTCCCTGCGCGCTCTCGGCCGGGACAACGACGCGGTCGAGCAGTACCGGCAGGCCCTGGCCCTGGACCCGAACGACACGGATTCGCTCTACGGCATCGGCAACCTGCTTAACCGGGACAGGCGGTTCGCGGAGGCGGTTCCCTGTTTCGCACGCACCGTGCAATTGCAGCCGACGGATCCGAACGCCCACGCAGGGTATGCTGTTTCCCTTGACGGCGTCGGGAGAACGGCGGAGGCGATGCAGCAATTCGCGCGGGCGCTGGCGCTCAACCCGAACAGCGGTGCCATCCACTCGGCCTACGGCATGGCGCTCTCGCGGCAGGGGAACGTCGCAGGCGGCGTCCGTGAGCTGCTGCGTGCCGTTGCGCTGAGCCCATCCGCGTTCCATTACGACGAGCTCGGCACCCTCTATGCCAGGGAGGGCTGCAAGGACCTCGCTCGCCCTGCCTATGAGGAAGCGCTCACCCTGATGCCCGACGCCACGATCGTCAAGCAGCACCTTGCGCAGCTCGACGCCGGCGGTGGGGGGCAAGCGCACCCGTGACAGAGGGGACGTACGGTGTGGACGGCAATGAACGCTGTGGACACGGTGGGCGTCCATTTGTCCATAGTCCACACAACTCGTCCGCCCTCAGTGGAGCGTTGGAAAATGCCCTCACAAGAACACCGGTAAATCCAAGCAAGCAGGCGAAAAGTGGCGTATAATGAGATGTGGAGGTGCTGAATCCTCCTGTTGCTCGAAAGGAGGTAAGGAGTACTTTTCCGCCATAGTTTGCAGAGAGTGACCTTACTGAGAATGCCCAACCCGCCATCGAGCAAGCGCTGCCAATGATGGCATCCGGGAGGCGTGCCGAGCCTGTACTTTCGGCCCGAACACCCTCCTCGCGCAACTGAACAAGTTCTGCGGGCAGTACCTTACCCGCATGGCGCGGCGGCTAGGGAAGGATAGACGATAGTCCTTCCGGATTCGCAACCGAGTACTCGCCCATCGACGAGTATGGCAGGATCGAACAACTTAACAGAGGTTTAGACGGCAGGCCGTGCGGCCTGCCGTCCTCGTTTGGTACGCCGGGCGTGATCCATCAAAAACCTCCGTTCTTAGGAGAAACCTGCTTCTTTCCGTCTTTGCCATGTTATGCCCCGGGGTTCAAATTCAGTTTCCGTGCTTTCCGTGGTGAAATCGCTGCGGTAAAGAGCTGCAGGCCTTGTTCCGGCGTCAGTTCGATTGTCAGTTTCATCGGCTATCCTCAAAGCCGCTGCTCTCCTCCCATTCGGAGGACAAACCGGCAGGGCGACATGGGAAATTGTACCAAACAACGGCGGCGCCGCCGAAATCCCGCGCCTGCGTAGGGGATCGAGAAGGGCGCATCGAAGTCAACCTCGACGCACCCCCTCCCCGCGCGCCCGCAGCGATCCCGCGCCTTCAGCCCCGCACCCTCAGTCGTCAAGCCAGCTCCGATTGCCATGCTTCGGCTCTGAGAAGCATGGCGCCCCCGTTCCCGACCGCTCGGCGCGGACCGGTCGAGAACTCATATGCTTCGTCGATCAATTACATCTGCTCAACGGAGACTTCGCCGCCTTCTTCGAACTCGGCCGTCAAACGCGATCCTTGAAGCAACTCAGCGCCAATCAGCGGGTTTTCGCCATGAATGTACATTGCCGTAACAAGCCGGTACGCGCCATGCCAGTAAACCTCGCACTCAACGATCGTCCGATCCTCGTTACGGCCGTCCGCGTAGCGTGCGCCGCGGGTGTTAACGGACGTACCGAACACAGACTGGAATCCGCTCGGAACAGCCAGTTCCCCTTTAAAACCCGTGTCGACTAAAAATCTGACGTTATAAACACCCGAAGCCGTCCTCGTGCGGATCGGGACCCATGGAAACACATTGACCTCACCCAGTATCGGCTCACTCACGCGGGATGTTCTCCTCGCATGCGAGCGACAAGACCCGGGTTACTACCAACGGACAGAACGACAATGGAGCCGGTCTGGTGCTTGGCCCGCAACGATCGGAACGCTCGTCCTGGCCATGTATCCACAACATAGGGGCCGTAACACAATAAGTTGACTATATGTGGCATATGGGCTATAATGCCATATGTCGACAAATAATACCCGAGACCTGCGGGTCACTGAGATCCGTTCAAAATGGGAGCTTCTCCAACCTGAC
>JBKQWH010000288.1:0-19518 GCA_052139635.1 Capsulimonadaceae bacterium | reverse complement strand
GTCTTCGCGCGCGCCCTCGCGCTGGCCGGCGAAGTTGAGGCCCGCGAGCTTGCCGTAGTCCGCGTCAAGAGCCGTGTCGAAATAGATTCCCTCGCTCGTGCGATAGGCAAACCCTTTGCGCTCCAGCTCTTCGATCAGCGCTATCATCTGCGGGATATGCTCGGTGGCTCGCGGCATGACATTCGGGCGCTTGACAGCAAGTCGGTCCAGATCGCGCAGGAATGCGTCTTCGTAGAAGCGGGCGATCTCCCACGGACCCGGAAGTCCCAGCCGGCCTTCTTGAACAGGTTAAAGGTGGCGTCCTGCAGGCTCCCCTTCGGCACGCCGATGCGCAGCTTTGTCACGAGTTGGTTTCCATCTGATGTGTGGGATTTGCTGGTAAAGTATACCCGGAGGATACCGCCCGGCGACCGGCCGCGGCGAATCGGACCGGTTGGCATGGTATCCTCGATTTAACCTCTTACACGGCGGGAACGCAGTTGTCTCACAATGAAGGTGTACAAAAGTGCAGTCGGGCTTGCACACCCTGCTGCCGCACAAACTTGTCGGGTTCCCGGACTGACCACCTTTCCGCAGACCGGCCCGGGAGGCGCGGCTTTGCCAGGGTCCTGGCATTTGCGGTGGTGGCCGCCATAGCGTGCGACGTCGTTGGCGGCTGTACCCGGAATGCCCCCGTGTCGGTCGCAACGGTGGCGCCGGCGCCGCACATCCGGATGATTGATCCGGATCACGCGGTCAATCCAATCGACGGCGCCCAGATGATACGGATCCCCGCCGGTCCGTTTCAAATGGGAGATCACGACCTCGCCGATAATCCGGTTCACACGGTCACGCTGTCGAGCTACTTCATCTACAAGAACGATGTCACGGTGGCGATGTACGAGAGGTTCTGCGCCGCCACCGGCCACCCGATGCCGGACCCGCCTCGATGGGGCTGGGACAACGGGAGTTTTCCAGTGGTCGATGTCTCCTGGGACGATGCGAACGCGTACTGCACCTGGGCGGGGGGCCACCTGCCCACCGAGGCCGAGTGGGAGAAGGCGGCGCGCGGGACCGATGGCCGGCAGTATCCCTGGGGGAATGAATGGGAACCATCCGATTGCGCGCACTCGGTGGTGACCCCCCTCTCCAGCCCAAAGCCCGTCGGCTCGTATCCCTCCGGTGCAAGTCCCTACGGCGTGCTGGACATGGCCGGAAACGTGTGGAACTGGTGTTCGGACTGGTACGACGAGGATTACTGGAAGACCGCGCACGGCGTGGACCCCGCCGGTCCGGATTCGGGCAAAGACCGCGTTGCGCGCGGCGGCGTCTTTAGCGGCAATCTCGAAGATAGCTTCCGCTGCGCCCGCCGGCACCGAATCGCACCCGGAAACAGGAGCGTCGTCACCGGGTTCCGCGCCGTGGTCCGGCCGGGCTCCGCGGCGGCGCCGCGCATCCACGCGATCGATCAGGATCACGCGGTCAATCTGAAGGACGGCGCCCGGATGGTGCGGGTCCCCGCCGGTCGGTTCCGGATGGGCGGTTCCGACCGTAACCCGGTCCGTATCGTCACGCTGTCGAGCTACTACATCTACAAAAACGACGTCACCGTGGCAATGTACGAGAGATTCTGCGCCGCCACCGACCGCGCGATGCCCCCGGCGCCTCTCTGGGGCTGGGAGAATGGCCGCGATCCGATCGTGAATGTCACCTGGCAAGATGCACGGGCATATTGCGACTGGGCGGGGGGAAACCTGCCCACGGAGGCCGAGTGGGAGAAGGCGGCGCGCGGATCCGATGGCCGACAGTACCCGTGGGGGAATGAGTGGAAACCGTCCCACTGCGCAAACTCGGTCGTTGTCCCCCTGCTCAGCCCAAAGCCGGTCGGCTCGTATCCCCTGGGAGCCAGTCCCTACGGCGTGCTGGACATGGCCGGAAACGTCGGGAACTGGTGCTCGGATTGGTACGATGCCGATTATTGGACGGCAGAGCACGGCAGGGATCCGGCCGGCCCGGGTTCCTCTCCGGTGGGAGTTCGCGTTGTGCGGGGCAGCAGTTGGGACTACGATCGCACGAGCCTCTTTCGCGGCGCTTGCCGGGTCGGATACCTTTACGGGGACTGGAACAATGACTTCGGGTTCCGCGCCGTGGTCCGTCCGGGCCGCCCTTAAACCCGCCAGGAAGGAGCACCACGGGTTTGATCATGGCAGGAATTGCGGCTTGCGGCGGCGAATATTGCCCGCATCCACCGATAATCTCCCGCAGAGGGAGCTGACACATGGGGGACTGCTCGCCGGACCCGCCTTCCGTTGACCGGCCCGGAACGCGGCGGCAAAGCAGGAGAATCGGAGCCGGACGGTGATGTTGGCGGCAAGAGAGTGGCGATGGTCCCGGCGCGTTACACGTCGGGCCCTTGTGAGGTGCGCCGCGTTCGTCGGGGTGGCGGCCGTCGTTGTGTGCGGCACTGGCGGGTGTACAGGGCACGCCCCCGCGCCGGTCGCAACCGGGCTCCCCGCGCCGGTCTCGCGCATCAAGGTGGTCGATCCGGACCACGCGGTTAATGTGACAGACGGCGCTGACATGGTACTCATTCCCGCCGGTCCGTTTCAAATGGGCGATGATGACCTCAGCGATAACCCCGTCCACACGGTCACGCTGTCGAGCTACTACATCTACAAGAACGATGTCACCGTGGCGATGTACGAGAAGTTCTGCGCCGCCACCGGCCATCCGATGCCGGACCCGCCGCGGTGGGGCTGGGACAACGGAAGCGATCCGATAGTCGACGTCTCCTGGGACGATGCCCTGGCGTATTGCGACTGGGCGGGTGTACACCTGCCCACGGAAGCCGAGTGGGAGAAGGCGGCGCGCGGGACAAACGGCCGTCGGTACCCGTGGGGGAATGCATGGGACCCGTCCGATTGCGCGAACTCGGTCAGTGTTCCCCCACTGTCCGGCCCAAAGCCCGTCGGCTCGTATCCCTCGGGTGCCAGTCCCTACGGCGTTCTGGACATGGCCGGGAACGTGTGGAACTGGTGCTCGGATTGGTACGATGAAGACTACTGGAAGACCGAGCACGGCGCGGACCCTGCCGGCCCGAATTCGGGGAAGGACCGCGCCGCGCGTGGCGGCGTGTTTGGCGGCACTCTCGAAGACAGCTTCCGCTGTGCCCGCCGGCACAGGATCGCACCCCAAAACAGGAACGTCGTCACCGGGTTCCGCGCCGTGGTCCGGCCGGGCTCCGCGGCGGCGCCGGGTATCCGGGTGATCGACCAGGATCACGCGGTCAATCGAGCAGACGGCGCCCAATTGATCCTGGTCCCCGCCGGTCGGTTCCGAATGGGCGGTTCCGACCGCAATAACCCGGTCCACACGGTCACGCTGTCGAGCTATTACATCTATAAAAACGATGTCACCGTGGCTATGTTCGAGAAGTTCTGCGCCGCGACCGGCCACGCCATGCCGCCTGCGCCTCCATGGGGCTGGGAGAATGGACGCGATCCGGTGGTGAATGTGACCTGGGACGATGCGTTGGCGTATTGCAACTGGGCGGGGGTACACCTCCCCACGGAGGCGCAGTGGGAGAAGGCGGCTCGCGGGCCGAGTGGCCGTCAGTACCCGTGGGGGAACGACTGGGACTCGTCCGATTGCGCAAACTCGATTGTTGTCCCCCCGCTGACCGGTCCAAAGCCGGTCGGCTCGTATCCGTTCGGAGCAAGTCCCTACGGCGTCCTGGACATGGCCGGGAACGTGTGGAACTGGTGCTCGGATTGGTATGATGCCAATTATTGGAAGACCGGGCATGGCAAGGACCCCGCGGGCCCATCTGCGTCTCCTTTCGGCATCCGCGTCGCGCGTGGCGGCGGCTGGGGCGACGAATGCGCGGGAGGCTTTCGCAGCGGGTTCCGGGGAGGGGGCGTTCCCGGAGGCGGGGACTACAGCACGGGGTTCCGCGCCATAGTGCGTCGGGGGCGCCCGTAACGAGATTCACCCGGCTCGACAAGGGGATTGTCGAGAGGGCGGCCACCGGGTTAGCGTTGAGCGAATCGAGTGGAAATGGCATCGTTTCAACACCAAAAAGCAGACATCGTCCGCCTGGCGAACGGCGCAGGCTGGGTCCTGTCCGTGGTCCTCTCGGCCGGCCTCGTGTGGTCGGCCTGCGACTGCGCGCAGCATGCCGGCCCGCTGTGGCGCGACGAGGCCAACAGCGTCAATGTAGCGTCGTTGCCGGGTGCGGGAGCCATCTGGCGGCACCTGCAGTTCGATTCCTTCCCCGTCCTGTGGCTTCTCGTCCTCCATATCTGGATTCGGCTGGTCGGGGCGGGAAACGACCCGGGGATTCGCCTGCTCGGGTTCCTGCTCGCCGCGTGCGTCGTCCCTGCGCTGTGGTTCTCCACGCGCCGCGTGTCCGGACAGCCTCCACTGCTCGCCCTGGCTCTTCTGGCGCTTAACCCCGTGTTCTTACGCACGATGGTCTCTAACCGTGCATACGGACTGGGCATCGACATGCTCGTCGTCTGCGCGGGACTTGTCTGGTCGGTGCAGCGACCCGCCGACAGTACCAGCGGGTCTCGCGCGAACCGGACAGCATGGGCCCTGACGATAACTGCGGCGCTGGTGGTGGCGGCGACTGCAAGTATCGTGTTCTATAACTGCGTGTTCCTCGCGGCGCTGATCGGCGCAGGGCTCGTTTGCGCGTTGAGACGCCGTGACCGCCCGGCCTGTTTCCGGATGCTCCTTCTCGGGGCAGCGGTTGCGCTGTCCCTGCTCCCGTACGTGCCCATCTTCGCGCTGCAGCGGCAGTGGAGCGCGATGGTGGTGATACAAACAGATTTCACCGGGATGACCAACGCCGCCGTCAATGTCCTCGACGAGGGCGGCGACGGCGTCTCAAGCCTCTGGATGCTGCTGGCGGCGGTCGGCGTCCTGACCATGGCGGGCCTGCTGCTCGCCGGCCGACGGGGTCCCGCACCGGTCGATGCGGCCGCCGCACCCTCGCCGGAGGTCGACACCGGGCGGGCCGACACGCCGGGGGTCGATGCCGCCGTGTTCGGAGTGGTGAGCGCGACTCTGTTGACCGTGCTGTACGTGGTCTTCCTTACCGTCCTGCGTTACATGCCCTACCCATGGTTTTTCGCCACTCCGATGGCGATCGCTGCGCTCTCCCTGGACATCGCTCTGGGCGAGGGCCCTCCGGGGAGCGGCAGTCCCACTCTCAAGCGTATCGCCCCGGGCGTGCTGGGGCGGTTCGAACAATCCGCGCCGACCCTCTCCGCCCTCGCGCGCCGCATCCGACAGGCCTGGCCGGATCGTCCCCGCACCGGCAGCTCGTGGAGCCTCCGCAGGGTCTGGCCGGTCTTGCGGGTCGCGGCGGCGCTGTGGATTGTCAGCGCCGGCTCCCAGGGACTGGCGGATGGCCTGCGAGTCCGCCAGACCAATGTGGATACCGTGGCTGCGTATCTGTCGAAAGCCGCAACGCCCGGTGATTTGATCCTGGTCCATCCGTGGCAATGCGGAATCACATTCACGCGCTACTACCAGGGCCACGCAGCCTGGTCGACCATCCCGGAGTTGCCGCAGCACCGTTGGGGAGGCTACCAGGAAATCAAGGGGATCATGCAGCAGCGCGATCCCATGGCGGGCCTGCGCGGCCGGATGAAGGCGGCGCTTCAGGCGGGTCGCACGGTGTGGGTGGTGGGGGGAATCGACAAGGACGATGCGGGTTATCCGCCGGCTCACGGGGCCTCCCCGCCCGCGCCGGCCATCCTCCCCCCCGCGCCGAGCCCGAAGATCGGGTGGTGTGAGAGGGACTACAGCAACTCCTGGTACCAGCAGGTCGGCTTCTTCCTGACTCGCCACGCGACGAAGCTGTCGATCGTCACATTGCGCGAGCACGTGCGGGTGAACGGACTCGAGAACCTCCCGCTTGATGTCGCGCGCGGCTGGCGGCCGGACGCGAGCGAAGCGGCGCGAATGCCGCGGCCGCCGGGTGAGCAAGCCCGGCGGCCCTTATGCGACTGAACCGATCACAGCTAATAGTTATGAATTTACTATTATCGCGTAACCTCCGCGAGATCCTTGGAACGAGGTAACGTGATGTCCGTACGAGACGAACCCGAACCGGCCCGCCGATCCCGGGAATCGATGCCGCGTTCCCACGCGGGCCTATCGGAGCGACAATTCGACGCCGCCGGCGTACAGTCGGCATCGCGCCCCGGCTGGCCGTACTGGCCCGAGGTTTTCGTCGGCCTCATCCTGATTGGAACAATTGCCCTTCGCATCCGATTTCTGCATCTGTATCTGGAACGGGATGAGGGTGAGTTCGCTTATGGCGGGCAGCTCATGCTGGACGGCATTCCGCCATACAAATACCTTTATGCCATGAAGCTGCCCGGCATCTATGCGGCCTACGCGGTGGCGATGAGGATATTTGGCGAGACGACCGTCGGTGTCCACCTGGGCCTCATGATCGTAAACGCAATTTCCATTGTCCTGATGTACCGGATTGGCCGCCGGCTCCTCGACCCTTACGCCGGAGTGGTCGCAGCCGCGTCGTATGCGATCCTGTCGACCAGCACCGGCGTCCTGGGGTTTGCCGGACACGCGACCCACTATGTCGTGGTTTTCGCACTGGCAGCCATCCTTGTCTTACTGAAAGCGCTGGACCGGAAGCACTGGGCGATCCCCGAGTTGTCCCTGAGCGGGCTGTTGTTCGGGGTGTCGATTCTGATGAAGCAGTCGGGCTTCCTCTATGCCGCCTTCGCGGCCGTCTGGCTCCTGTGGGCGGACATTACGCCCTCCGCAAGGAGTCCGATCAGCATCGGCCGGCTTGCCGCGCGCGCCGTCACCTTTTGTGCCTGCGAGTTCCTTCCGTTGCTATGCTCCTGGGTCCTGCTGGCTCGGGCCGGCGTTTACAAACGCAGCGTTTTTTGGAACTTCATTTATGCGAACGCCTACGCGCACGAGATGATCCGGACCGCCAGGACGACCGGGCACGCCGCCCAGTTCCTATGGGACACGTTCTGTGGCTTTTTCCGGGATGTTTGCTACATCGAGCCGGGTATGTGGATCGCGGGAGGAATTGGCTTGATCGTGCTGCTGTTCTCGCGCAGAGTCCCGAACCGCTTGTTTCTGGGAGTTTTCACGGCTTTCGCGGCCCTTGCGGTGGCGCCGGGCTTCTGGTTTCGACTCCACTATTTCGTGCAGTTCCTCCCCGCGCTGGCGCTCCTGATCGGCGCGCTGTACTGGTCGGTCGTGAGATTAGTGAAGGACGAAGTACCTGGCCACTGGGTGGCCGGACTGGCATTCGCCGGCCTCCTGGCATTCACGGTCACCATGCAGAGGGATGTTTACTTCCATGACGGCATGATCCGGATCTCCCGGCTGGAATACGGGTATTCCCCGTTTCCGGAATCCGTTCCCATTGCGAGCTACATTCGCGCAAACTCGTCTCCGAACGACACCATCGCGATCCTCGGGTCCGAGCCACAGATTTTCTTTTACGCACATCGCCGTTCGGCAACCGGCCATATTTACATGTATCCCCTGATGGAGGAGCAGAAGTATGCCGGCCCAATGCAAAACGAGGCTGTTCGCGAACTCAATGCCAGCCATCCCACGTTTCTGCTCCTGGAAACGAATAAGGGGGCGTGGAACCAGACGTCCAAATCCGTCAAGACGCTGGCGACCTGGCTTGGGCGAGAGGTCGCGCATTATGAGTTAGTGGGGATCGCGGACGCAGCCGAGAACAACCGTTTGAGGATGATTTGGGGCCCGGAAGCAAGCAGCTATCACAACGCTAACAGTGAGTCCTATGTGGTGATTATGAAACGGCGGCCCGAGAACGCGCCGAAAAAAGTGTGAGCTGTGGCTGGCCGTTAGCCCCGATTTCGACTTATGCATGGCGCCGTCGCGGCCTGCGGCAAACTTGTTGTTTACGCGAGGAACTTCAGATGCGATCTCGATCTCGACCCAAACGCGACCTCGGCCCGCTCTGGTCGCCCGGCTTCGTGCACACCGTGCAGCTCGCCCGGGAGCGGGTCCCGTCGTTCGATTCGTATCCGTTCAACATTCCCGCGATCGGTAAGCTGGGAACGCTTGCCCTGAGCCCGCGGGTGACCTTCCTGGTCGGCGAGAACGGCAGCGGAAAGTCGACCCTGATCGAGGCGATCGCGGTGGCTGCGGGCCTTAACCCGGAGGGCGGCACGAAGAACTTCGGGCGGACATCGGACATCGCGTTTCTCAGTCGCTCGACGGAATCGAGCCTCTCCAGCGCGATCCGGATCGGCCGCGGGGTCAACCGCGAATCGGACGGCTTTTTCCTGCGGGCAGAGAGCTTCTATAATGTCGCGACCAGGCTCGAACAGATCGAGGAGGACCAGTCCGATCCCTACCGTTACTACGGCGGGAAGTCGCTGCACGAGCAGTCGCACGGGGAGTCCTTCATTGCGCTGATGAGTAACCGGTTCTTTGGCGACGGCCTCTACATCCTCGACGAGCCTGAGGCCGCCCTCTCTCCGAGCCGCCAGTTAGCCCTGCTCAGCCTGATGGACGATCTCGTCCGCGCCCGTGCGTCGCAGTTCATCATCGCGACCCACTCCCCGCTCTTGATGGCCTACCCGGGCGCCACGATCTACCAGCTCGATCCGGACGGCATCGCGCCGATCGCGTACGAGGACACCGAGCACTACCGGGTGACCCTCGACTTTCTGCAGAACTACCAGACCTATATCCGCCACATCTGCCCGCCGGGTCCGGAGCGATGAGACCGCAACCGGGAGCCGCTTGATCGAGCATATTCCGGTTTAATAGCCTTGCTATAGGCTATTAGCACGGTATTGATGGATAAAAGTCCAATAAGAGGCCATTATGACCGTCAGCAGAACATCCGACGAATGGGAAGCGGAACTCGGACTACAGATGCGTGAATTGCGGCTTCGACAGAATATCGACCAGCAGCGCCTGTCCGAGCGGGCGGGCGTGGCGCTGAACGTCGTGAAACGGCTGGAATCCGGAAAGGGAACCACAATGACATCGTTCATCAAAGTCCTGCGTGCGCTCGGGCGGGTCGAGTGGCTGAGCACGCTCGCGCCGACCGTGTCAATCAGCCCAATACAGATGCTGCACCGAAAATCGCCGCGGCAGCGGGCGACTCGTACCAGGACGCCTCGAGATGTATAGACCTGTCACCGCGATGGGACATGCTTGCATGTTACGCGCGAACATGCGATAATCTCTCTGGGTAAAGTCGAGGAGATTGCCGACTCGGCATCGGGCCGCGACACGGCAATATGTTCTGCCTGAGGGGATTACAATGCACGAGAAGCCGGTTGGTATCAAGGACCGCTTGGAGCTACTGATGTCCGGGCGCGGGTTCAATTACTACGACAACAAGAACAAGGCGCGTGCGGACGACCTCCTGGTGCGTCAGCGCGCGTCGGACCTGCTGGGCGACGCAAGCCGGGCGCTAACCGCGCTCGAGCCGGAATTCCGGCGCCGCTACGTGCCCGCGGCGTCGCGCGACAACCCTTACCCACCCGCGGAGGTTCTCGACCGTCTGAGAGATAGCGTTCGGCTACGGACCCGAATCGCGGAGTTGGAGACGTCAATCCGATCGATGAGCGTGCCGACCCAGGACAAGATATGGTGGAGACTTCGCGACGAGGCCGGATTGCTCGACCATCTCATGACCTTCGACGTTCAACTCATCCAGGAAGCGCAGGAGATCGAGGAGCGTGTTCGAGCGTTCACCGCCGAGTCCTGGAACACAGGCGAGTGTGAACCGGGGCTCGCGCCGCTGCTGACGGGTCTGTCCGACGTGATTCGCACGCGGGCGCAGCTTCTGTCGATTCAGATTGTGTAGTCGAGGAAATATCGACGTGAATGACGGCGGAGGAAGAGGAAGACAGACAGGACGCCCGTTATCTAAGCGGTTGTCACCCTGTTATGAATAAATGCGCCCGACCGGCGTCATTGCCGGATACGGGCGCATTATGGTTATCGGCATGCCGATATCTCATTCTACCACGGGTTTATGCGGTTTTTCGATTATGACGCGCGCGGCGGCTGTATCCGGTTTCGTTTGGGCCGGAGCCGTGCGCGAGAGTTTGCAAGGAGCCTGGAATCACGATGATGGTGAGTGTTCACGCCGCTGTTGGCGCGGCGGTCGGCGCCCTCGCCGGCCGCCGCCGGGCGGCGCTGGCGGGAGGTATCGTCTCGCATGCGATTTGCGATCTCCTTCCGCATCGCGACTTCGACATTAAGATCGAGGCCCCGCTGGCGGCGATCGTATTCGCCTATCTCGCGCGGAGGTACGGGGTCGGGTCGCCTCAGTTCATCGGCGCCGCCGGCGCCGTTCTGCCCGACGCGGAGAACGCCTTATTCTGCCTGGGCATTATTCCCAGGGAAACAATGCTGTTCCCGACCCACAACGACAAGCGCCCGTGGTTCATCGGCCACGGCACGCCGATCCAAAGCCCGCTCACCCAGGCGATTCTCGCCGCCGTCTGCCTGGCCGTCGCCGACGCTAAGTCGACGGACCGGTGAAACGGCTGGAATCTCAAGAGAGAGCGCGTCGATACGTCAGGTTTGGGCGGGCCGGCCAATTCCAGGCCGGCATAGACCCCGAAATTCACGATTGGGTGAGCCATGCCTTTGTCGTCATAGCTGCCGAGAAGAAAGAAAACGTATTATTGCACTGCGCCGTGCGATGAACAATCACGCAAACGCCGATACGGCTCGGTGGCGGGCTGCCGGCGCGTCACATGTCAATGGGAGAGCATCTGCACCAGATGGTTTGCCGCGACGATAAGCACGACGCCGCCGGCCACCATCCCGGCCACCAGCCGCCGGAACGTGTCGGGCGCGGCCTTGCCGTCCCGGCCCAGGGAACGCAGGCACATATTGCAAATCGGCCGCCCATCGAACACCTGGAGGCAGTTATAGCAGAACCACTTCTCACAGGTACCGCACTCTAATGACGCCTCTTCGCTGCAGCCAGTAGCGCAGGCATGTGTCACAACCATTCAACTGCTCCTTTCATCGATAATGCCTGCGTTAAGCAAGCAACCTGTACAAGACCTTCGTGTGGATTATGCCATAGCAGGCTGCCACATTCCCATAATAAGAATCCGGCAGAATCGAGTTAGAACAAGGTTGGCTCCGGACCCGGTCTCTTTGCTCATGATTTCGCACCGCGCTCGACACGACACATCGACCGCGACAGCAAATTGGCCGGGGTAGCAGGCGGGTTTGTCAGGCATTCCCTCCAAATGGCCCGTTTCACGCCAATCCGCGGCGCGATTCCTTGACACCTGCTTGAGTTTCCGGCTATATTCAATCGGCAAGTTGCGCGCGGTCCGCCGGGCGTCGCCGTTCCGTCTCATGAATTCCATGCTCAGATGGCGAGATCCCGCCCCCGACGCCGGCATCCCGCTCAGACAACCTACAATAAACCGCACTCGTGACTGCGATTCATTCGGTGCGGCCGCGGCCGCACACTGCGGTGCTATGGCGCCCGCCAAGTCGCCGGTTGCGGGGAAAGACACTCGCTCATGACATCAGATATCCTGACATCCGCTCCCATCAATGGCCTTTCGGAGCCCATTGTTGCAAAGTTCGGCGGCTCATCGGTGGCCGACGCGAGCCAGATTCGCAAGATCGAAAGCATCGTGCGGTCTGATCCGCGGCGGCGCTTTGTGGTGGTCTCGGCCCCCGGAAAACGGAACTCGAGCGACAAGAAGATCACCGACATGCTCTACTTGTGCCACACACTGTGCGATCAGGGACTGTGTGAACACGCTCTGGGCACGGCAGGACCGTTCGGGATCATCAGGACTCGGTTCCAGACGATCGCTCGTGAACTGGGAGTTCCGGGAGTTGAAAACTGGCTGGATGACACGGAGAGCCGAATCGAGGCCGGCGAATCCCGGGACTGGATTGCCTCACGTGGGGAATACCTGAGTGCGCGACTCATTGCGGCCGCACTCGACGCCGACTTCATCGACGCGGAAGACTTCATTCGTTTCGGCGCCGACGGCCGGTTCGACGGCCCCGCGACGTATGCGCTCGCGAAGCGGCGCCTTGTCCCCTCGTCGCCGGGCCGAATCGCGGTGATACCGGGCTTTTACGGGCTGGACAGCCACGGCTGCATACGGTGCTTCTCGCGCGGCGGATCGGACATCTCAGGCGCGATTGTGGCAAGTGCGGTGAAGGCGGCGGTCTACGAGAACTGGACCGACGTCTCCGGGATGTTGATGGCCGACCCCCGGATCATTGACCACCCGCGGTCGATCGAGGAGGTTACCTACCGCGAGCAGCGCGAACTGTCCTACATGGGCGCAACGGTCTTGCACGACGAGGCCGTATTTCCCGTTCGAGAAGCCGGCATCCCGGTCCACATCAAGAACACGAACGCGCCCGATGATCCCGGAACCCGAATCGTCACCGAACGGGATTCGGCCGAGACGGCGGTTGTTGGGATTGCCGGGCGCAAGGGCTTCGCCTCGATCTTCACGGAAAAGGCCATGATGAACCAGGAGCGAGGCTATGGGCGCCGCGTCCTGGAGATTCTGGAGGCCAACGGCGTCTCGTATGAGCACTCGCCGACAAGCATCGACACGATGAGTGTCATCGTCTCGGATGAGGAGTTGAACGGCAAGGACGCCGCTATCGCCGCCGACCTGCGGCGGATCGTACAGCCCGACCGGATCGAGATTCAGCGGGACATGG
The DNA here is from genome assembly GCA_052139635.1 of Capsulimonadaceae bacterium. Lineage (GTDB taxonomy): Bacteria > Armatimonadota > Armatimonadia > Armatimonadales > Capsulimonadaceae > JBKQWH01. The sequence goes on along the minus strand of JBKQWH010000288.1, from coordinate 6,810 downwards.
CGATGATCGCAGTCGTTGGCCAGGGCATGGTGCAGCGCATCGGAGTCGCCGCCTCCCTCTTCGCGGCCCTGGCGGAAGCGAGGATCAACATTCGGCTGATCAACCAGGGCTCGAGCGAGCTCAATATCATTGTCGGCGTCGCCGGCTCCGACTACGAGAAGGCCGTTCGGGCCATTTACACGCGGTTTGCCGAAACCCACCCCGGCGCTTAGGCGCCGACCCGGAGGGCGTGCGCCGCGGAAAAGTAATGCTTGGCAGTTAGGCTGTAATATGATAAAATGGTCGCACGGAACGAGGGGAGTGTGACGAATGGCAAGAGCACAGTACGTCGAGGGGAGCGTCGACGAAGTGACCGCCCGCCTATACCAGACATATGCGGGTCAGGAGCGGATACGGATATTCGTCGAGTTAACCGAGGCGTTCAACGCGGCCGGTGACGCGGAGCCACAGCCAGCTCTTCGCGAAAAGGCCCATGGGCCGTTTTACGAAGGGTCGGGGGAAATGTGGAACAGCCGCCGCGCGGAAATTCGAGTGGTCTCGGGCTGGCTGACGTCGACGGCGAAGCAACGGCAGGTCGACGTCCGCGTCGACGAACCCTTGGCGCGAACCGACGCTCCGGCTGCGTTTGACTAACAACAGGCTCTCGCGCGCCGCACACCGTCATGATCAGAAGTACTCGGATTGAGAACTTCAAATCCATTCTCGATCTCCGCCTCGATCTCGGCCGGGTCACCGCACGGATCGGCGCGGACGGCTCCGGCAAGTCCGACATCCTGGAAGCCATAGCGTTCGCATTGGCCGCCGCCGGCGGCAAGTTCGACCACGAGTTCCTTGACCCGCGACGCGTGCGGCCTCCCACCAACCCCTGAACTCATCCTGCCAGTGTTCAATAACCACGATGTGTGCACTCGGGCGGTATGAGGTGACGGCGTTCGGCGAGCGCACTGATAAAGGAGAAATGATGACACTACGAGATGCGCTGATCGTAGGCGCGCTTGTGTTGGCGATAACGGGGCCGGCTTCGGCCGACCAGAAAGTGATTCAATTAACGACGATCGAGAACCCGCAGATGCAAGCCATGCTGAAGCAGATGTCCCCGGACGAGCGCGCCGAGGCCGCAAAATCGGGGCTCGGCCAGCCGGTCTAATCGTCCTATTGCACCAACGGAAAACTGTCGCGCTGGGACTATGGCACGACCACGGTCCTCTTTGACAGCCGTACCGGAACGACGACGACGCTCAACCGGCAATCCCGGCAATACACGACCAGCGCCACTCCCCCTGCCGGCGACGCACCGAGTATTCCGATCATTGTTACGGCCACGCACACAACGAAGCTGTTGCTTGGCCACCGCGCCCTGCTCTACCAGGTCACCGTGGGCGGCCAGGCGACCGGGCAGGTCTGGGCGGCCTCCGATCTCCCCAGTCCGATCTTGCTTGGTCCGGTCGGGCAGGGCTCGATCATCCAGGAAATCCAGCGGCACATTCACGGAATGCCGCTGCTGACCATCCTGGAGGCAACATCCGGGAATAGTGAGGTCACGATCACCTCGCGGGTCAAGTCGGTGTCGATCGTTTCCCTGCCGGCGTCGACATATGCGGTTCCGCCCGGCTTCCAGGCTGCTCCGGCCGGGGCCGGCGTGGGCGCACCGACGGTTCCCGGAGCAAGTTTCTAGCCATGCGTGAGTCCTCGCCTGGAGCGTCGGCGGACGGGGAAGACATCAACCCCTCCAGCAGGGAATTCCGCAACTCCCTCTCCGCTTGCGGGGAGGGCCGGGGAGGGGTCGAATTCGCGGGCGAGCCGCCTTCCATACAAGCCTTCGACGATCGCGTACGCGCCGCATCGTCGGCCGCCTCCGCCGGCGTGACCCTGGTGAGCCTGTTCCTGATCGTCGCATTCGCCGCCGGCGCCGGCCCGCTCTGGCGCGATGAGGTGAACAGCCTCGCCATCACGGAGCACGCCTCGCTGACCCGTTTGTGGAGCGGACTCAAGGAAGATTCTTTCCCAATCCTCTGGTTCCTGGTCCTGCGCGTCGGGCAGGGGCTCGGCCTGCTCTCTTCGGATGGGTCCTATCGGGCCCTTGGCGCCGTAACCGGGGTCGCAGTCGTGGGCGCAATCTGGGTTGTCCATCGGCAGCTCAAGGCGGGGCCGCCAATCCTGTCGCTCGCGCTGATCTTCTGCAATCCCCTGCTCCTGCGAATACTCTGCGCGAATCGGGCTTACGGCATTGGCGCCGTCCTGATCCTCTTGACGATCGGCGCGGTTTGGACATTGTGCGAGGATCCCTCCTGGAAGCGCTTCGCGGCCGCTGCGGCGATCGCGCTCTGCGCCACCCAGTCGGTGTTCTTCAACGCCGTATTCGTGGCCGGGATTTGCGCCGCGGGTGCCGTCGTCTCATGGCAGCGCGAGTCACCACGCGGCGTGCGGTTGTGTCTCGCCACCGGCGGGATTTCGGCGCTTTCGCTGGCGCCTTACTACAACATCATCCGATATCAACATACCTGGGCGCCCCTGCTGGCCTTTCAAGTCCATCCGTCGCTACTCCTGACTCGACTGTGCGAGGCGGCGTCCGGCGAGATCGGAATCCGCCCGCTGCCGGCCGGAATGCCGCTCGGGTGGCTGCTGGCTCTCGTGCTCGTGGGGGCGGTAGTTGCTTTCTTGCCGATCCGGCGCCGCGTAAACCAGCACCTGATCATATACCTCGCCGGCCTCGCGATCCTGACCGGAACCGCGTACCTGGGCTTTCTTTGCGTCCTGGGTCGACGGCCGGTCTTCTGGTATATGACCGAGATTCTGGTGCTCGGCGCCGTGTGCATCGACGCCATCCTCGCGAGAAGCCTGCGGCGCGCGAACGAGACCGCTGACGCTGGCCTGCACGCGGCCACGATCGGGGCCATCCGCGTGATTGCAGCCACCGCCCTTGTGGTCCTGAGTATGCCGGCCATGTCGAGCGCCGTCACGGTACGGCAGACAAACGCCGACCTGGTCGCGGCGGATTTCCAGAGGAACATGTCGTCCGGCGACCTCTTTGTGGTCTGGCCGTCCGGGTATAGCGTGATCTTCTCGCACTACCCGGTCACACGGGACCGCCTGGACTCGATCCCGCCGCTGCGCGTGCTGAACTGCGGAGGTCCGGACTTTTTGCTCGAATCGATCCACCGGTCGACCCCGTGCCGGGAACTCGCCGGCAGAATGCGCGCATCGCTGGCCGCCGGACACACCGTTTGGATTGCCGGCAATCCTCTGCCTCCTCCGGACGCGTCCGGATTCGGAGGCGAGCTGCCGGACCGGGTTCGACACGGAACTCAGCGAACCATCAACGCCTATCTCGGCGGCCAGGTATCCCGTTTCATAACCGAGCATGCCACTCACATTGTGGTCGAACATCCCCGGGGAAACGACGCGATCTGGCCGTTCGAAGATATCCTTGTGACACGGGTGTCGGGCTGGAAGCCCGACGCCACCGGCCGTCAAAACCTTCATGCGGCCTGGTGAAGGTTCTCAATGCAGTGCGATTTTCGGCATCCATGGTGGATAATAGGGTAACACCAGGTCCGTTTCCGTCGGATTGCGTGCTTTTCTCGGCGGCTGCGTCGGCGGCGCACAAAACCGTGGCGCAACCGCTTGAGTATCTCTCGTCAACAGGAGGAACCGTCATGCTACGCCAATCACTTGCCGTTCTCGCAGGAATGCTCGCCGTCGGGGCCGTCGCGGTCTCGCCGGCAGCGGCCGATGTTACACTCACGTCACACATGACGTTAGATAGTCCGCAAATGCGCGCCGCGATGGCGAAGATCCCGGAACAGTATCGCAGCCAGGTCAGCCAATTCACCGACCAGGCCTACACGATTGCGGTCAGCGGCAAGAAGTCGCGGATGGACACGCCGATGATGTCGACCATCACGGATCGGGACAACGATAAGATCATTGAGTTGTACGCGTCCACCAAGACATACTACGTCAGCAAGTTCGACCCGGCCACCGCCAGCCAGATGCTGAGCCACCCGGCCGGACACAGCAGCCATGGCATGCCAACGGACTTCGTGGTGACCGACACCGGAAAGACCTCGACACTGATCGGCCATCCCGTGCACGAGTATTTAGTGACCGGCAAGTTGAAGAACGACGACGGTACAATCACCACGATGACAATGGACATCTGGGCGGCGCAGGATATTGGTGGCGCCGACAGCGCCGGGTTTGCGGCCCTTTTGCCGGGAAGCGGCAAGACACAGATCACGGGCGTCCCCCTGTCCACGACTACCACGTTCGCCGGCGGGCACGAGGACGGTATGTCGATGAAGCTGGTCGTGACGGCGATCAACACCGACCCGATACCCGCTTCCACCTTCCAGATACCGGATGGGTTTACACAGACCACCACCCCGGGGATGCCCGGAATGGGCGGCATGGGCGGTCCGGGCATGGGCGCGCCGGGAATGGGCGGAATGGGAGCCCCCGGAATGGGCGGGAATTAGTTTATCGATCTGATCTCGCCACGCGATGAACTCGTGGGAGGGAACGTCGCGAGTCCCCGACCAGACCGGATAGTGATCGTCCGAATGTAAAACAGGAAACATCATTCACGGGAGAAACCATCATGTTACGCCGTTTGTTCGCCGTTCTCGCAGGCATAGTGGCCGCAGCGGCCGTCACGGGTCCGCCGGCGATGGCCGATATCACGCTCACGTCGCACATGACAATCGACAGTCCCCAACTGCGTGCCGAGCTGGCGAACATCCCGGCCCAGTACCGAAATATGATCCCCAATCTTACCGATATGACTAACACGATTTCGGTCAGCGGTAAGAAGATCAAGATTGACATGCCGATGCCGATGATGTCGATGTCCATCGTGATGGACAGCGCCGGCGATAAGACCATTGAGCTGTACAACTTCAACAAGACGTACTACGTCACTAAATACGACCCAACCCTGGCGAGCCAGATGCTCAGCGGCCCGGTCGGGAGCGACCAGCAGGCCACGCCGTCGGATTACGTGGTGACCGAAACCGGGAAGACATCGACAATGATCGGGCACTCCGTGCACGAATTCGTGGTCACATCGAAGGTCAAGAACGAGGACGGAACCACGACCACGATCAATGCGGACATCTGGGCCGCCCAGGATGTTCCGGCGGTGGACACGGCCGGTTTCGCGGCGCTGCTGCCCGCGGGAAGTGGCAAGACCCACGTGACAGGAGTTCCGCTGTCGACCACCACCACCTACAAGGGCGGGCCGGAGGACGGCACGACGGTGAAGTCGGTCATTACGGCGATCAGCAACGACGCGATCGCCGATTCCACCTTCCAGATTCCCAGCGACTACACACAGACGACTACCCCGGCCATGCCCGGAGCGGGGCCCTCCGGAGCGGGCGGATCTAGCACGAGCGGGTCAGGAACGGGCGCTCCCCAAGCAGGCGGGTCTGGAACAGGCGGGACCCCGTAGCAGATCGGCCTTAGCCCGTACGTGACTCATTTGCGCGCAAAACGCGCAGAAGACACCGAATGAATGGGATCTTTCTTCTTTTCCTGGTTCCGGCTCTGCCGGGTTAGGATTGGACGTCACGAGGCTATTCCGCGTACACGCTGGGATCACCTATCGAGGAGGAAGATGATGCGCCACCAGGCACTTGCGTTCGTGACAGGAGTTGTGGTCCTGGGAACCGCCGCCGTTTTGCCGGCGGCCGCCGATATCACGCTGAAGTCGCGGAACACCTATGACAGTCCGCAAATGCGCGCCCAATTGGCGAGCGTTCCCAGGGAGTATCGCGACGCCTTCATCCGGTACACCGACATGACCGTCACGAATGCGGTGAGCGGAAAGAAGATGCGGACGGATATGCCGACGGTTTCGTTGATTACGGACTGCGGCGCCCGCACGAAGACCCAGTTGTACGACAACAAGACCTACACCGTGTCGATCTTCGACCCGGCCGTCGCCAACCGGCTGCTCCCAACCTCGACCAACGCGATCCTGGACACCGGAAAGTCGTCGATTTTGCTTGGGCATACCGTGCACGAATACATTGTCACGGCCAGCGTCAAGAATGCCGACGGCACGTCCACAACGGCGCGTGAGATCCTGTGGGCCGCTCAGGATCTCGACCCGGCCGACACCGCCTCGTTTTCGCCATTTGTTCCAAAGGGGAGCGGCAAGGCCCGGATCCGCGGCATACCGCTGTTGGTGACCGAGACCATCACGGGCGGCAAGCAGAACGGCACGAAGGTGACCATGGTCGTGACCTCGATCAGCAAGGCGCCGATTCCCAAATCCGCTTTCGAGATTCCGCCCGGCTATGTCCGAGCCGGATCGAGCATCGGCGCCGGCAGTCTCGGGAAAGGCCTGCCGTGAACCCATGACAGCAATTCACGCACGATCGGACCGGGTGTGGGCGCCCGCGGCGGTATGCGAGGCGGTGACCCGGGCGGGCTGGACGTAGATGGGGTTGCTGAAGATCCAGGGCTTGGCGTTCAAACACAGGTTGCCGATTCGGTTCTTGAACAGAAATACCTCTACCCGATAGGCCCCGGGAGTGCGCGTGACATATTCCAGACACCCCCCGCGCGCGGCGGCCACCAGCCGCCCGTCGCGGTAGAGACGCACGAACGAGCGGGTTTTGGGGACGCGGGCGACCAGCCGGCAGGCAGGGCCACCGGGGTCGGGCGCGGTGATCGTATCGCCCATCAGGGCACGACCGCTCGACGTCTCGCACTCGAAAACGAAGCCGGTCGAGTCCGCGTAATTGTCGTAGGCGACGTACGAGTGGCCGGCGCCGATGGCCCGGTGGACGGCGTCGAGGTCCG
>JBKQWH010000287.1:0-16247 GCA_052139635.1 Capsulimonadaceae bacterium | reverse complement strand
CTAGATCGCTTGAATCTCGGAACTTGTTGTCCGTGAGTCAAGTTTTGCGGGGCGCCACGGCGAGAGGACTAGTCCATCTTGGGAACGGTGTCCATTGCGTTCATTGCGTCCATATGTCCATAAAGCTTGACGGTCTGAGGCGAAGCCTCACTATTTCTGTCGTCGTATTCACGTCATTACCCTCGTGCGGTCCCCATCGCCTGGCCAGCCCAGTGCCAAACGCACGTGTTATCGGTCTGGCCTTCCAGGCTGGCGGACGAATGTTGCCTGCAACAGAACGTCACGATTCCTGTCTTATATGGGGGCGACTCTGTTGTGGTCCGCAGATTCCGGTGCGACAGGATGAGTGTCCTGAGCACATTGTGTGATCCCGTCTCGATGACGGACGACTGGCCTGAAGCCAGCCGATGAATAAACGTCCGGACTTGAAGTCGATGAACGACTGGATGGAAGAGGAGAACGCCAGGATGCTACTATCAGGTACTGCCGAATTCTTGCGCGGCAGACGGGCGCGAACGCCCGATTGCACTTTGTGGCCGGGGCGCGGAATGGTGCGCCGAATTGGCGCGGCAGTGATTGCCGCGATCATCGTCTTTGGGGTGTGCTTGTCGCCGCAGCAGGCGGCATGGGCCGACTCGATTCTTGCGGCCTCGACGAAGCTCGGACCGACGGCCGCGTCGACACCGATCACCCTATCCCTTGTGCTTCCGCTGCGCAACCACGCCAAGCTCGACGCACTTATCAACAAGCTGTACAATCCCAACGACCGTGAATACGGTCACTACCTGACGCCCGCGGAGTTTTCCGCGCAGTTCGGTCCCACGAACGATCAGGTCGCGTCCGTAGAAGCGGCCGCGTCAAGTCTGGGACTCACGGTGCTCGATTCCACGCCGAACCATACCGTCATCCACGTGCGGGGCTCGGCGTCGACGGTCGATGCCGCCTTCAAGGTCACCATGAACACTTACACGGGGCCCGACGGCGGACAGTTCGTCACCGCGGATCGTGCGCCCACGCTTCCGCTCGGACTTGCCGGGGCGCTCGTGTCGGTGGTCGGCCTGGATGGGTCGCTGAAAATGCATCATTCCGGCATGGCGTCGCCTCCTCGACCGGTCGCGGGTTCCGCAAGCCCCGGGACCGCCCCTAAGCCGAATACGGTCGAATACTATTCCGGAAACGGATTCATACCCTCCGACGTATACAGCGTTTATGACTGGACGTCGCCCGCCACCGGCACAGGGATGAGCGTTGGTCTGGTGGAGTTTGCGGGCTGGACGTCGGCGGACATTGTCGACTGGGAGAGCCTGGTTCTCACGACGTCGTCGCTTGTCCCCACTCTCGATCCCGTAGACGGCGGAAGTCAAGCGATTCAGGACGCCGACGGGTCCATGGAGTGCACGCTCGACGTTGACATGATCCTGCTGATGGCTCCGGGAATCTCAAACCTGTATATGTATGAGGCGCCGTACGACGGCAACGCCCCGCAGGAGGCGCTCGACATGTACAACCAGATCGCCACTGACGATAAGGTAAGCGTCGTCAGCAGCTCCTGGGGCTTCAACGAGGACGACTTTATCCCCAGCGACGACGGCTACGCGGATTCTGTCGAACAAGCTTTTCAGCAGATGGCCGTTCAGGGCCAGACATTCTGCGTCGCTGCCGGCGATGCCGGCGCCTACGCGGATCAAACAATCAGTACTCCCAACGTCGGCTTCGAGGCCGCAATGCCGTACGTCCTTTCGGTCGGCGGCACCGATCTCACCGACGGTCCCGGCGAAACCTATGTCAGCGAAACCTCGTGGGCCGATACGGCCGACACGGGGCGAGGCCCGATCGGTACCGGCGGCGGCGGTGGGATCAGCAGCTACTGGACTTTGCCGAACTTCCAGATCGGCGCGTTCAATCCGACCGTCAACCCGCAGGGATCATTGTCGAACCGCAATATCCCGGACGTCTCCCTTTTTGGCGACTACGACGATAACGGCTACGAGATAATCTGGACCGACGCTACGGGGACATATGGCCCGGCCGGCGAGCAGTATTACCTCGATGTAAACGGCACCAGTGCCGCATCCCCCCTCTGGGCGGGATTACTGGCCGATGTCAACGCCGGGCGCAGTGCGGTATCCGAGCCCGGTATCGGCTTCGCCGATCCGGCCATCTACAGCCTGGCCGAAGTGCCGTCCACCTATGCGAGCGACTTCCACGACATTAACGACGGCAGCAACAACCTCTTCTACAACGCGGTTACCGGCTACGACAACTCGACCGGTTGGGGAAGCTTCGTGGCAAACAGTCTCTACACGGATCTGGTCAACTTCTCCGCGGTGACTGTAACGGCTCTTAGCTTCAACCCATCGACCGTTAGCGCCGGCCAATCCACCACCGGCACGGTCACGTTGAGCGGTGGGGCCCCATCGGTCGGGGCGACGGTCGAAATCGTCGATCCGACCAATACGCCGGTGGCAAGCGCTGTGGTCAGCAGCGGCGGCACATCGGGAACATTCACGCTAACCGCACCGATTATGTCGACGACGTATACGGCGGCCTATGACGCGTCCACGGCCAGCCAGACTCTTAACGTCACCGCTCCGGTCGGTCCTCCCACCGTGGCACAGCCGGCTTCCGCCAACCCGTCTCCGGTGACCGGAACGACGACCAGCCTGTCCGTGCTCGGAGCGGACCCGGCCGGGGAATCCACGCTTACGTACACGTGGGCGTGCACCGGACCCGCTGCCGTGGCATATAGCGCAAACGGCACGAATGCCGCCAAGAATACAATGGCCACGTTTATTCAGGCCGGCTCTTACACGTTCACGGTCACGATTTCCGACCCGTACAACCAGACAGTGACCAGCTCAGTTACGGTGAGTGTCAATCAAACAACAACGACGATCGGTGTCACGCCGCCGTCGGTTCTGCTGGCTCTGGACGGCACACAGCAGTTCTCAGCCGCCGTCGTCGATCAGTTCGGCAACCCGATGCCCTCGCAGCCGAGCTTCACGTGGTCGCTAGGATCAGGCAGCCCCGGCACGCTGAGTTCGACCGGCCTCTATACGGCGACCGCGAGCGGTACGGCCACTGTCATAGCCTCGGCCGGGGCTCTGTCCGGAGAGGCCACCGCCGTGTGTTCACCCCCGCAGTTACAGGCCGCGTGGACCTACTCGTGGGAACTGCAAACGCCCACCGCCGGCCTGGGTGCGGCCACCGGGCTAAATGGGAATATCTATGCGGTCGCCGGCTATAACGGCCCATTCGACTCTTCCACCACCAGCTCCTACCTGTCCGAAGTCCAGACATACAATCCGTCTACGAACACCGTGAGTCTGGGGCAGCCCATTCCGACGGCCCGTGTGCTTGCCGCCACACTGGGCCCGGACGGCCTGATTTATACCATGGGCGGCTATGACGGCGAGGGTGTTATTCTCAACAACGTGGAATACTACGATCCGGCGACGAATACATCCGGTACGTTGAGCGTACTGCCAACACCCTCCAGCGGCCTCGCCGCCGCAACGGGGCCGGACGGGCATATTTACGCGATGGGCGGCTTCAACTACGACGACGGCGAGCTCGGAACGGTCGAGGCATACGACATTCCCTCGGGCACCTGGACAACCGTCGCCCCCATGCCCACGGAACGCGACAGTATGGCCGCGGTCACCGGTGCGAACGGCCTCATTTACGTGATTGGCGGCGAGAACGGCTCCGGCGTGCTCAATACCGTGGAGGCATACAATACCAGCACGAATACGTGGACTGAGATGGCGACCATGCCCACTGCACGGGCCCTGCTGGCCGCGGTATCCGGCCCGGACGGACGAATCTATGCCATCGGCGGATATGACGGCTCGGAAGGCCTGACTACGGTCGAAGTATACGATCCACTCACAAACTCATGGAGCACCGGCCCCTCGCTGCTGACGCCGACGTTCTACCTCGCGGCCACCGTCGGGCAGAACGGTGTCATCTATGCCATCGGCGGTGAAACTTCCTATTCAAGCGATCCTCTTCAAACAGTCGAGGCCTATGTGTCCATTCCGCCGGCAGTAACCTCTCTGATTGCAACGCCCGGCAACGCGCAAGTCTCGCTCGCCTGGACCACCGATACCTTCGCGACATCGTACAACGTCTACCGCGCTACAACCAGCGGCGCGGAGGGCACGACTCCCATAGGAACGACCACCGGTACGGGGTACCAGGATACCGGACTGACCAACGGCGTCGAGTATTTCTACAAGCTCGCAGCCGTCGGCGCCGCGGGCACATCGCCGCAGTCGAGCGAGGTGTCGGCCACCCCGGAGCCATCCGGTCCGACCGCTCCACCCACGCCCACCGGCGTGGCCGCCACGGCCCGCAACACACAAGTCTCGCTCCTGTGGTCTGCGAGCACCGGTGCGACATCCTACAGCATCTACCGCGCCACCACAAGCGGCGCTGAAGGATCAACGCCTGTGGGCACGGCCGCGGGCACATCGTTCACCGACACCGGTCTGACGAACGGCGTCAAGTACTTCTACAAGGTCGCCGGCGTCAACGCCGTCGGGACGTCGGCGCAGTCGAGCGAGGTGTCGGCCACGCCGGAGCCACCCGCTCCGGCCGCACCGACCGGCCTGACCGCTACGGCCGGGAATGCGCAGGTCTCACTCTCGTGGTCCACGAGTACCGGCGCGACGTCCTATAACATCTACCGAGCCACCACGAGTGGCGCCGAAGGATCAACGCCCGTCGGCACATCTACGAGCGGGTCGTATACCAGCACAGGCCTCACCAACGGCGATAAGTACTACTTTACAGTCGCCGCCGTCAATGGCGCGGGCACGTCGGCGCAGTCGAACGAGGCTTCGACAACGCTGACCCCGAACGCTCCAACAGGCCTGACCGCATCGGCCGGGAACACGCAGGTTGGTCTGTCGTGGACCTCGAGCTACGCGGCGACTTCCTACTCCATCTACCGCGGCACAACGAGCGGCGGTGAAGGTTCGACGCCAGTCGGCACTGCTAACGGCCTGTCGTACACCAACAGCGGCCTGACAAACGGCGTTACCTACTTCTACAAAGTCGCCTCCGTCAACGCCGGCGGTACTGGGATGCTGTCGGCAGAGGCATCGGCCACACCGGAGCCGCCCATACCTTCCGCTCCAAGCAGCCTGACAGCCACGGCCGGGAATGCCCAGGTCGCACTAGCCTGGACCGGCAGCACCGGAGCGACATCGTATGACGTGTACCGAGGCACGGCCACCGGCGCGGAAGGCTCGACCGCCATCGGCACGACCACGAGCACGTCATACACCGACACCGGAGTGACCAACTTCGTTACCTACTACTACAAGGTCGCCGCCGCAAACGGCGGAGGCGTATCGGCTATGTCGAACGAGGCATCCGCCACGCCGACGCCGCCGTTGAGCCCGAACCATGTCCTCTGGTCGAATGCGAACGGTTCCCTCTCCCTGTGGACTTACAACCCGGCGACGGGGAAATACACCCAGAACAGCTACGGCCCCTTCGCGAACTGGAGCGCAACGGCCATTGCCGACGGACCTGACGGCATGACACGCGTGCTCTGGGTGAGCACAGGCGGGGGGCTGTCGATCTGGAACGTAAACAGCAGTACGGGAGCATACACCCAGTTCAGCTTCGGGCCGTTCCCCGGCTGGACCCCCTCCGGCGTCACGGTTAGCCCGAGCAACGTCACCCACGTTCTCTGGTCCTCCAGCGGCAGCGCGTCGATCTGGAACTACAACACCGGAACGGGCGCGTACACCCAGGAAACCTTCGGCACGTACGCCGGCTGGTCCGCGAAGACCATCGCCGACGGTCCGGACGGCTTGACCCGTGTTCTGTGGGTCAATTCCAGCGGGACAACGTCGATCTGGAGCCTGAGCATGGCGACAGGCGCCTTCACGCAGCACAGCTTCGGGCCGTATCCCAGTTGGAGCGCCGTTGCCCTCTCGGTCAACGCCGCCAACACGACCCACGTCCTCTGGACGAACGTCTCCAAAGTCGCGGCGCTGTGGAACTACAACACATCGACCGGCTCGTTCACCCAAAACGACTACGGCGTGTTCCCTGGTTGGACCGCCACATCCATCGCCGACGGCCCCGACGGTAACACGCAGTTCATCTGGGACAGCACCACCGGCACGTGCTCGATCTGGGACCTGAACAACACGACCGGCGCCTTCACGCAGAACCTGTTCGGTCCATTCCCGGCCTGGACGGCGACTGCGATCAGCGCGTACCCGTAATGAAGAGAGAGAAGAGAAGGTAGTTCGTAGAAAATAGCATGGACCGATGAGCCGGCCCCGCCTGCGTTAATAAGCAGGCGGGGCCGGTTTTTACGGGCAGTCGATGCCATTCCCGATTTCACGGGGGAGGAACTCTATACCGGGCTGGTACTCTCGCGTATGACCAGCTCGGTTTGTAAGTAGCGGGTGCTCGCTGCGACCGGCTCGCCCGCAATGATGTCGAGCAGCAGGTGCGTCGCACGCTCGCCGAGCTCGACGAGGGGCTGCCGGATCGTTGTCAATTGTGGCCGCGAGAGACGGGCGGCCGGCACATCGTCGAAACCGACCACCGACAGACGCTCCGGAGTCGGAATGCCGATTTCCCGCGCGGCCCGCAGTGTCTCCAGCGCGATATAGTCGTTCGCCGCAAAGATCGCCGTCGGGCGGTCCGCCGATATGAGCAGCTTGAAGGCAGCCTCGTAAGGCCCGTCGCCGTGGTAGGCCGTCTCAACAACATAATGCGGAGGAACGTCCAGTCCGTGTATACACATCAGCAGCAGGAACTTCTCTCGCCGATCGGCGGCGCTTGCCTGTGTCGACGGTCCGGCGAGATGGGCGATCCTCCGATGCCCCAGGGCAATCAGGTGCTCCATGGCCAGCTTCGCGCTGTGCGCGCTGTCCACGCTGACCGACGCCGCCCCGACACTCTCCGTGGACGCCCCCACTCCGACCACGGGAATGCCGCGCTTCACCATGGCCCGGATCACTTCGGACTTGTTCTTTGGCGCGATCACAATCATGCCGTCCACACTGTCGCTTACGGTGTCGACAATAATCGACGACAGTGAGTCGTGCTTCAACCGGGCAAACACGATAACATTGAGATCTCGGTCTTGCGCGGCACATAACACACCGTTGAGGGTCGCCGCGCCGTAGTGGCACAGGGCGATCTCCGACGTTGGAAAGCCTTCCGAGACAATCCCGATGTTGATCGGACGTGTTCGCGGCCGCTGAGAAACTGCGTTTATTGAGTCAACCATCGCGCTAACCGGCATAGCGGGACCCTCCGGCGCACCGCAAGCGGCAGTGTGCCTGCATGCTACCACATCCATTGTATCACACATCTCACAGCGTCGAACCAGCGGGAGTCACGAGGGTTCGACGAGATCGTGCCCGAGATACACCGCGGAGACTCGTTCCGCCCTTGCAGCAACGGACTCCGCCGAGTCTCCTCCAGCGACAACAGCCTCCGCATCTGCGCATCCAAGTGCTCATCGGCGAGCACATAGGCCGTCCGTTGGTACTTGAGAAAGCCGCCAATGACGTTCTCGGTGTAGTGGATTGGGTTGAGGGACATTATATTCTTTTTCGATTCCACCTTGACATTCCGCGCGGAGGGTGGCATAATATCATTGGAGACTCGGCCAGCAACTTCGGTTCTTGGCATTGTCTCCTTCTTTTTTGCGAACTGTTTTTCTACCTGTTGTTCAGTCGGGTACGTAAACAAATCCGAACGTTCGGAACTGAGTGTCCTCTTCGTACACGACTGTCGAGAAGCGCAACCGCCTCAACTTGGCATCGTATCGATCCTGGACTTCGGACCGAACATTTGCGGTCATTTCCGGGACAAATCGGCATCCCCAATTAGCGGCGTACAGACAGACGTCCGCAGCCTGGAGAGCGTAACTAAGGTCCTGCGTCACAAAGAGCGGCACGGGAACCAGGCGCTTGGCGCGCTCCCTTCCCTTGCCGGTCTTTAGAAAGTAGTTGGCAATCGTGCGCCCGAACCGCCGGTCATTGGTCTTTTCCACCTGGTCCATCACAAGCAGGCCGGTTTCTACCTCGTCCTTAAGAAGGTAGTCATACCGTTCCAGAAGATATACGAGATCCTTCCGCAGGAATTCATGGCTCGGTCCTGGGGGTAGCTTCCTGGCTCCACGTGGAATTGCCGCCAGGAATAGTCTGGCGCCCTCGGAACTGAGGAGGTCGAGTATTCCGTCCGCCACACGCAGTGAAGCCTCGCCATAAGCAGTCATTTCCAACCTGGTTGGAGGTACCGCAGGATCTCCTTTTCGAAGCCTTTCGCGGTTCTCTTGCCCGCGATCGAGAAACGCCTTCGCGAGGTGACGCCTAGTATCGCCAGTAAACACGTAAGGCCGCCCGGTTAAGCCGTCTGCGTCGCCCAGATCCGAAACTGCGTCGCCTGGTGGCTGTTGACACGATAGCCGACCGAGATAATCGCGTCGAGGTTGTAGCAACCGGTGAGGTAACTCTTACCATCCGTGGCAGTTACTCGAATTTTTCGAGTAACTGATTCGAGATTCAGTTCACCGGACGAGAATATCTCCTTTAAGTGATAAGTGATTGTATTCTCCGCGACACCAAACAGGTCGGACATGCGCTTCTGGGTCAGCCAAAACGTCTCATCCTCGAAGAGGACCGCGACTTTGGTGTGCCCTGCGGGCGACCGATAGAAGATGATATCGCCTTCTTGAGGCGACTGTAATTAACTCATTTAGCACCTTCCAAGCGTGAATATCGACCGTCCAGGACGGCCTCTCTCTTGATGATGCTTTCCGTGTAGTGAATGGGGTTGAGGGACATAGTAGTTTGCTGCAGGGGTTAGTGCAGGCTTGATAACCCCTGCGCTCCTTCCGCGAAGCCTTTACGGCACCACTCTTCTTTGAACGACTTGCTGAATTTATGCGAAAGCGATCTCGAAAGTCCGGTCGCACGGAGTATCTCCTCCAGCGACACTCCCTGGTCCGACCGCTTGAGGGCGCCCAGGATTCGAAACACGATTCGATCGGCAGAACAGGTCCGATAGTCGTCCGCCGAATTGTACAGGATCGCGAGTGCTTCTTCCTCACCAAAATGTAACTGGCTCAAAATATCGGAACCGAAGTTGGACCTCAACGGGTCCAGTTCGGACTCGTCCAGATCATGCACAAAGATCTTCCCAGCCCGTTCGTCGGACCCGAGATCGATCGTGTGGCGCCCTCCGGTATCGTCTGTCCAGTACTTGCACTCCTTCATGATAGTGCGCGTCAGGTGGATTTCACACCGATCCCGTATGCTGGACCAAATGCCAAGTTCGTGAAGCGCGATCACAATGACCGCGTCAAGCAGCAACAAGCGATAGGTCGGCACCGGGCGCATCCTCCTGATCCAGTTGCATGGCTTCCCATATCCCTATATCGAGCATCTGTGCGAACCGCCCCATCGACACCTCGCCCTTTCGCAATGCGGCCAGCGCCAGTGAGTGGTAGCGCTCCGGATATTTCGGCGGCTGCACCTCGTCGGAGGATTTGGAACGCAATCCCCATTCCTTGAGCTTGCGGATCGCTTCCTTTGTCTTCTCCGCGTAGTCGGGACCGAGATTGAACACATAGTGGATTCGCCAGGCCATCGCTTCCGACGATACGTCAAATTGGCGCGCCGAGTCCAGCACCGCGGCGATCGGGAGTTTACCGTCCACCATTCGCTTGGTTACGACGGATCGGACTTCCTCTTCGGGCATAAGGAGATGTGCCGCGAATATATCTGCGAGTCTCTCCTCGTCTTCCGTTGCAGTCTTCGACTCCGAACGAAAGGCATCCCACACCAGGAGATGAAACAATTCGTGCGCAAGATCGAAGTTTCGGCGACAGCGGACATTCCGTGCGTTCAGCAGAATTCCCAGTCCTACTTCCCGGCTCTTGATCGATGCCGCGGTTCCCGTCGGCTCAAAGTCATCGTGGAAAACCTTGATACCGCAGTCCTCGACCAGCGCATTGAGCAAGGTAAAGCTTGGCCGGCTGCCCAGCCCGAGTTCACCGCGAGTTCTCCGTGCCAGCTCCGCGGCATCGCGCGCACGAACGGTCGAAGCGGCCTGGGAGACAGAAGGGAGGCAGGGGTCGACAGATTCCCCACACCACTTTTCGAGGAGACTGTAATTCCGGCACATTTCCACGAAGCGCACTTCGACCTCGAGGTGATTGTCGGGCTGCTGCCGCCAGAGGACAAGTTCCTCCGCGTGCTCACGGTCGTCAAAAAAGTAATAGAACGGCCGGCTGCACGCTTTCGCAATCGCGCTCAACTGGGACATCTTGGGCTCGCGTTTGCCCGTTTCGAACTCGCAAAGGGAGGACTTTCCGATCTCCGTCCGGGCTTCAAGTTCACTCAACGACAGGCCAACTGCGTTCCTCGCCGCCTTGATTTTCGCTCCAATGTCCATTGTTTTGTTGCCGCCTAGTTCGGAATTATCGAATCATTATACCCGATTTGCGCAAACGTACGTTTGAAAATATCAAATTCGGTCGATTATTCCGAACGCGTGACGAATGTCCGCCCGCCATCTTCGTTCCGCGATGATCTCCGCGGCCGTTCGACCGCTGACTGCCCAGTGCAACTTGTTCTGCACGGTCTTGAAGAATGTCTTCGTAATCTCCGCGTTCCTGTCATAGTCGATGCTGCACTGTTCGTAGATATCGGTGATTCAGAAGGTCACGCATGAGGTCGAGGTGGCGGCGACGGCGCGAGCTCTTCTTCCATGGCAGCCTGCGGTGCTGCGAGATCTTCGACAACTTCGTCAAGGGCTCCGCTAGTCGCTAAGATGTTTGCCGGCGAAATCCTAACCTTTGCAGTGGCCGTTGCAAGTGCAGAAGCACTCACCTTACCGGCGAGCGCTATGGCTATTGCTATGTTACCCGCCCGTCGACCCATTTCACGATCGCTAATATTCGGATCGGTCGGGTTAAAGCTCTGCACGATCCCTCTTTCCACCGCGACCGGCGCCGCGGCTCGCGGACGCCCACCAGACAACACGGCAATGTCGGCACGGCCGGTTCATCGGATTGCGATATCGGGAGACTGAGGGAGGACGAGGCTAAGTCGGCCGGAGCATGACCACGGTTGCGCCGGCGCCGCCTTCTTCGGCGTTGGCGATCTCGAACGATTCGACGAGGGGGTGGCCCTGGAGGAGGCCGTGGACGGCGCGGCGAAGGGCTCCGGTTCCTTTGCCGTGGACGAGCCGGGTGCGGGTCAGGCCGGCGGCGTAGGCGTCGTCGAGGTACTTCTCGACATTCTCGATGGCCTCGTCGGCACGCTGGCCGAGGAGGGTAAGCTGGGGAGTGATGCTGGCGGACTTTGCCAGGTTGGGATTGCCGCCGGTCTCCGTGGGCGCGTCGACAAGTTTGGGGCGGGACGGCGTCGTGGCCAGGGGAGCCGGCGCTTCGCCGGGCGTCAGCAGGCGCAGATTCGACGACGGGACCGTGACACGCATCGCGCCCACCTGGACGGGCACGTGGGACGCGCCGCCACCCGGCTGATCCTCGAGCACCTCGCCGACCATATCGAGCGTCGTGACCCGGACGCGGTCCCCGCGGCGGAGCGGTCGATCGGGCACGATTTCCGGGACGGGTGTCTCTTCCACCTCGGTCTGCTGCTCGATGGCCCGCTGTAACTCCTCGCCAATGTTCCGGATGGCGACGCGGGCGCGTTCGGTCTCGCGACCCTCGGACGATGCCCGCCGAAGCTCGGCAATCGCATTGTCGACCTTCTCCTGAGCACGCCGGATCAACGTCCGGGCGTCGTCGTTGGCCCGCTGACGCGCCTCGCGGCGCAGGGCTTGCAGGTTCGACAACTCGTCCTGATACCGGCGCTTCAGGATCTGCGCTTCCAGACGAGCCCTCTCCGCATCACGCGCGTCGGAGAGCGCTCGTCGCCGCCCGTCCTCCAGCTCGCGCATCAGGTCGGCGGTGGAGTCGGAGCCGGTCAGCCCGGCGCGGGCCGCGTCGAGGATTCTCGCCGGCATTCCCAGGCGCCCCGCGATGGCAAATGCATTGGAAGAGCCCGGAATTCCCTGCAGGAGCCGGTAAGTGGGCGCAAGGGTCGCCTCGTCGAACTCGACACTCGCGTTCTGGACGCCGTCGGTCAGGAACGCGTACGTCTTCAGCTCGCCGTAATGGGTCGTGGCCACGACACGTGCGCCTGCCGCCCGCAGATGGTCCAGGACGGAGCGCGCCAATGCGGCTCCCTCGCCTGGATCGGTGCCAGCCCCGACCTCGTCGAGAAGCACGAGCGCGTTCTTGCGCAGCCGCCGCACGATTTCGACGATGTTCGAGACATGACCGGAAAATGTCGACAGCGACTGCTGCAGGCTTTGCTCGTCGCCGATGTCCGCAAATACTTGAAAGAACACATTCACGTGGGCATGGACGGCGGGGATATGCAGGCCGCACTGGGCCATCAGTGTCAACAGCCCGACCGTCTTTAGCGTAACCGTCTTGCCACCGGTGTTCGGCCCGGTGATCAGCAGCACCTGGTTCTGCGGGCCACCGATCTCGACATCGATGGGCACGACGATGTTCGGATCGATCAACGGGTGCCTCGCACCGGTTAGCCGCGTGCGCCCGCTCTCCTCGATCGTGGGCTCGACACCCCCGTGGATGTCGGCCAGACGCGCCCGCGCGCAGATATAGTCGATTTCGCCCATCACCTCGGTCGTGACCAGCAGCGATGTCGACATACGCCGAACGGCGTCCGTGAGCCGGGTGAGGATGCGGAGGATCTCCTGCTCCTCGCGGACGGCTAACTCGCGCAGCTCGTTGCCGGCGTCGACCACCGACTGCGGCTCCATGAAGAGCGTCGCACCCGACGCCGACGTGTCGTGGACGATCCCGCCAAAGGCGCCTCGATGTTCGGCCTTGACCGGCACGCAATACCGATCGCCGCGCTGGACGATGACCGGGTCCTGCAGCATCGCGCGCATGGGGCCGGAGATGATCGCGTTCAGCCGGTCCATCATCCGGTGAGCGGTCACCTTCCGCTTCGCACGCAGCCGCGCGAGCTCCGGCGAGGCGGTGTCGAGGATCTGGCCGCTCGAGCCGATGCTGGCGCTGATGTCGCTCTCGAGCGACGGATACTGTCCCAGACCGGTCGCCAACTCCGCCATGATGGGATAGTTGGTGGCGCCTTTTTGCAGGAAGAGCTTCAAGCATCGTGAGGCGACCGCGGTCGAGTGGATGTCGAGCAGCGCGCGCGGATCGAGGGCCGACCCGAGCTCCGACTGACGCACAGCCGGCCGGATGTCGGTGATGCCGCCGAGGGGCACGCTGCCTCGGTCCAGCATCAGGTTGCGGCACTCGGTGGTCTCACTCAGACGTGCGAGCACGTATGGAGTGTAGTCGCCCGGCGTCATCGCCAGCGCCCGCTCGCGCCCGAGTGAACAGGCTGCCTGTTCGGAAAGTTGTCGTCGGATCGCGTCGAATTCCAGGACGCGAAGTGCATGGTCGTCCATCGCTGTGTAGTGTACCCGATCGTTGCCGTGAGCGTCAGGCGGTCGGCCGCAGCGTCATTGGGAGCGTCAGTGCCTATATCGCGATTCGGAGCGGAAATGATAAGGTACGGAGGGCGATTCCGTTTCAGAACGCCAGAATGACGATTTCGACGTCCTGATCAAGCCGCGTGAGAACTCGCAACAGACGATCGGAGGACCTTTCAACTACCGGTGACGAGACTTCGCATGGATTGACGCTATAATAAACGTATCAGCGGCGAATTCCGCAACTCCCTCTCCGCTTGCGGGGAGGGCTGGGGTGGGGTCGAATTCCGCAACTCCCTCTCCCCTTGCGGGGAGGGCCGGGGAGGGGTCGAATTCCGCAACTCCCTCTCCGCTTGCGGGGAGGGCCGGGGTGGGGTCGAATTCGACACGATCCCGGGCAATCTGGATCGGCCAACCCCGTGGTAGTCGCGCCCATCGCCACGGCCGGAATACCTCTATGGTCCGATACATCCTGCAGCGACTGGCGCTGGCCGTGGTTTCGGTCTGGGCCATCTGCACCATAACCTTTTTCATCGCTGTGACCGCGCCCGGCGACCCTGCCGCACTGGCGGCCGGTCAGCATGGCGACCCGGCGACCCTGGCGCGCGTTCGACACGATCTCGGGCTCGACAAGCCTCCGATGGCGAGGTACCTGCTTTTCCTCGACGGCGCTGTCCACGGCGACCTTGGACAGTCGTACGTCACGCATGAGCGCGTCACTGCGTGGCTGGCGCGGGGCATCGGGCCCAGCGCGACCCTTGCGGGCCTGGCGATCCTCGTGGCACTGCTCGTCGGTGTTCCACTCGGAATTCTCGCGGCTGTGAAGGCCAACAGTTGGATCGACCGTACCTTGATGGCGTCCCTGCTCGTGGGCGTGTCGGTCCCGAACTTCGTTCTGGCGCCGCTCCTGATCCTCGTTTTCGCCGTGAAGCTCGGCTGGCTGCCGGTGGAGGGCTGGGACGACTGGCATAACGCCGTGCTGCCCGTGATCGTGCTCGCGGCCCGGCCGTCGGCGCTGATCGGCCGGATGACGCGGTCGTCGATGCTCGAGATCCTCGGTCAGGACTACATTCGGACGGCCCGTGCGAAGGGGCTCAGCCCGGCGAGCGTGATCTTCAAGCACGCCCTGAAGAACGCCTTCCTCCCGGTCCTCACGTCGGCCGGCGTGTCATTCGGATACCTCCTATCCGGCTCGTTCGTCGTCGAGACCGTGTTCGGAGTCCCCGGGGTTGGATACGCGTCGATCAATTCGCTGACTACAAGCGACTACCCGTTGATCGAGGGAGCGACCATCCTCATCGCCACAATCTTCGTCACCGTCAACCTGATCGTCGACCTGCTCTACGCCACGCTCGATCCGCGGATACGGGTTGGAGATACGTCTGCGTCGTGACCGTGTTTGACAGCGCCTCTAATAACGCGGTGGAAATGTGCTGATTGATCCACGAAGCCTTATGGTGATGTCATGCAGTTGGATGATCGAAGCCGGCTCTTGCTGCCGTAGCAACCGCGAAACCATTCAATCCGGCTGTCGTTATACCAGCCATGTCCTCAAGAACATTGAAGTTCACTGCCGTCTTCGCCGCCGTCCTCGTCCTTTGCCTGGCGGCTCCCGCACGCGCCGACATGGGCACCCCACTGATGTATGCGGGCATGTTCCACCTGGCCTTCGCGAACGCCTTCATCGGCCTGTTCGAGTCGGTAATCGTCCAGAAGGCCTTTCGAGATGAGTGGCGTCATCTGTGGTGGTCGTCGATCCTTGCGAATTACCTGTCCGCCTGGGTGGGTTGGATATTGCTTAACGCGCTCTGGCTGCCGTTCCAGCGCGTGAATGATCTATGTGGATGAATTGGTGAAGGCGTATCACACGAAGGACCGGATCTTTTCCACCATGCTGATGGCAGAGAAGTGTGGCATCAATACGGTGCTCACCAATCCCGTCCTGGCGACGATCATTGACGAGTATTGGAAGCGCAACATTGGCAAGATCCAGTTCATCTCCGACTGTGCGGGGCTCGACTACAGCAGGATGCCGCGGCAATTACTTCCCCGCCAGCAGTATCTGGACATCATCCGCCGAGCCGCCGATTACGGCGCCACCGCTTGCTATATCTCGGGAGAAACCGCCGATTTCTTCATTCGCGAGAACCGGGTGGACTTGCTAAGCGACACCTTGAACTTCATTCGCCAGCGCAAGGTTCTGGCAGGCATCGGCGCGCATGAGATCGAGACGATCATGGGCTGTGTCGATGCCGGTGTCGAGCCCGATTTCTGGATGAAGACACTGCACCATCTCAACTACTGGTCGGCGAAGCACCCCGAACCGCACGACAACATCTTCTGCCCGAAGCCTGACGAGACGGTGGCCTTCATGCGGAATCTTCATCAGCCCTGGATTGCCTTCAAGGTTCTGGCCGCAGGAGCCATCTTGCCGGCAGACGGCTTTCGCTTCGCGCTGGAGAACGGGGGAGACTTCCTGTGCGTCGGCATGTACGACTTCCAGATGGTCAAAGACGTGAACACGGCGCTGGAAGTCATGCGCGGCAACTTGAGGCGCGAGCGCGCTTGGCATGGCGGGCCGTTGTTTGCGTGAAAGATCGCGTAACCTCATGAAAATCTCCGCTCTCGGTGCGGCTCTGGTGTGTGTCGTCGTGTTCCTGCTGTGGGTGCGAGGACTGCGGCAGGCTCCGCGAGTCTCCTTCGAGAAGCGAACCCCC
>JBKQWH010000286.1:0-5213 GCA_052139635.1 Capsulimonadaceae bacterium | reverse complement strand
GCCACATATAGTCAACTTATTGTGTTACGGCCCCTAATCGGGTCAGCCGCAGCGTGCCCATACCTGTCTGAACCGTCGGAACAATATGGAGAGGGGCTGGAAATCCTGAGTTATGTAAGGAACTAACTACTACTAGCTGCTGTCGGGCCTCTTACACGTCCTGCGCACCTCGAACGTTGGAACCGGCGAGTCGCGGTCCGTTTGATGACCTCAGCCATACTCAGGTGTTTGACACAGGTTCGGATGGCTGATTTTGTTGTGATAAGGCACCCGTTTCCGGAGCAGACCACCCGTCGGCACGTAAATCGGCACGTCGTAATGCCGGGGATTTGTGGTGATAAGTTCAAGATGGGCTCGGACTGCACACCACTGTTCGGGACTTTGCCCCCCTCAGTCGTCTCGATGCGAGCGGACTCCGATCGTGTATAATCACAAAAGAGGTGTTGACGAGCCATGGGCGTTTACTCGCGATCGATGCCACGTCTGATTCTGCTGACCCTGTGGGCACTGATGGGTTTGCCCGCCCAATCCGACGGCGACACCCCCTTCGTTGCGCGGGTCCGGCGTGACATCGGCCAGTTGAAGTCGTCCGACGTAAGCGTTCGCCGCAGTGCAACCCGGGACCTCTGGACCGGATGGGGTGGTCCCGGAACTCAGAGCGACAGGACTTCGGGCACTTCGGTCCTAGCCGCGTTAGCGCTCGTCAATGCACTTTCCGATATCGATGCGCGCGTACGCGCAAACGCAGCCGTAGGTCTTGGCGACATCTTCAACGACCGCGACAATGCCCCACCGCCGTCGATCGTTCCGGCCCTGGTTCAGGCCCTGGAGGACCCGGACCCCGAAGTTCGTATCGCCGTAGCGACGTCTCTGGGTGATATGTGGAAGTTTGCGGCGTCGGCCGTGCCGGCCCTGGTTCATTCCCTCAGCGATGAACGAACGAATTCCGCAGCAGCCCTAGCCCTCAGCAGGTTTTCATCCGCCCTCCCTGCACTGGCAGAGGCCATGCATAATCCCGATCGCAGCGTTCGCGAGAGAGCCTTGACCGGGCTTGACTTCATAGTGGGAGGTACTAATCCCAAAACTGGGAGCAATTACCCGAGTCCCGCCGCGCCGATCCTGGTCGACGCGCTAAAGGACTCCGACCCCATCGTCCGAGCCGGTGCCGCACAACAGCTTGGCATTATCTTTCACAATGCGGATACCGACGACCTTCCGTTGTGCGCGCCCGTCGTTGCGGCGCTCGCACAGGCGGTGAATGATACGGACCAAGACGTACGGCTAAGCGTTGTCGACGCCCTCGGTGAGATCGGGCCTTCGGCGAAACAGGCTGTCCGCGCGATAATCCCCCTGCTGCACGACCCCGACGTCGACGTCCGCGTCCACGCGGCGAGCACCCTCGGCAACATCGGAGCGCTGCACACTCTCGATCTTCAGACGGGTGAGTTGCTGACGGTTGCCCCGGTTCCTGCAAAGTTCGTTGTGCCCGCGCTGGTCAGGGCTCTCGACAGCCCCGGGACCGACCTTCGCGCGATGGCGGCCAAATCGCTCGGTAAGATCGGGTCGCCAGCTGCAGCCGCCGTGCCGGCGCTACTGCGCGCCTTAAACGACACCGATCCCGGCGTTCGAAGCAGCGCCGCGGAGGCCGTTGCCCAAATCGGAGCGCCGATTTCAACACTACCAACTTTCATCCGCCTGCTGGACGATCCGGCGGTCCAGTGGAGCGCCGTGGATGCTCTCGGTAGCCTTGGGCCGCGTGCCGCGCCCGCCGTGCCAGGGCTCATCCGGGTGCTGAAGGTCGCTGACTCCCAGCAGGATATCGGCACGGCGCGAATCGCCGCGCAAGCCATCGGCAAGATTGGGCCGCGGGCTGCACCAGCGCTTGACATCTTGCTCCATGTCCTCGAGGACGGGAGTCTCGATGATGCGGATGTCGATCGATCCGTCACCGACAGTGCGGCTGTCGCCATCGGAAGGCTGGGAGCGGCGGCTGCGCCTGCCATACCGGCGCTCGTCTCCGCGCTCAGAAGTCCTGACCCCAACGTTCGCCAAAACGCCGCCTATGCCCTCGGGTGTATCGGCGCCCGCGCATTTCACGCCATACCCGCGCTGATGCGTGTGCTTAAGGATCCCACCTTGTCCCATCCCATTATTCACCGGCAGGGCATGGGTGGGGTCGAAGACACTGACCTCGGGGTGCGCGTAAGTGCGGCGCTTGCGCTCAGAAACATTGGAACCCCGACGAAGGCCATACTTCCCGTTTTTCTCGATCTCCTTCGCCAGCCGAGTTTGTTCGCTTATTATGTCTATGGAGACCGCGTAAGGGGCGCTCTTGGCAACATGGGCACGTCCGCCGCGTCCGCCCTCCCACTGCTCGCCGTCGACCGGGGTGCGGGCGATGCGGCCTCGATCACACAAATCTGCGCCGCTCTGGTGAGGTCCGCCTCGGCGTCAGACCATGCCACTGTGAACGCATGGTTGACGGAGCTTGTACGGGCGCAAAAGTCGCTTATTTCGGAGAAAGCCAACGGGGGGTGGGATGCGGGCACGTGTCTGGACGTAGTCACGTCCACCATCCGGCAAATCAAGGAGTGGAGATAGGTCGATTTCGGTATGGCATTACCTCCCCGATCCCGGAATGTGGCGTTGAACTATAACGTTACAATTCGAGCGTTGGAGTGTCGATCCAGCCCTGTCGTCCTGAGCGAGGTATTCGTTTGCGCAGTGCTTCGCTTCCCAGGATGTACAAGAGCACGTCACAGTACCGAGGATTTGTGGTGTAAGCTCCAGGATGGGCTCGCCTGCGCTACTAACGTATCAGACGGACATCGTTTTGACGGCTGAGCAAATTACCACCGTATCGCGGGTGGCTTGGGGCTTCTCATGTTAGGTTGAATCAGATCAAAGAATGGATCGAAGCGGCTAGGTCCGGGAAGTAAGTCCGTCGGTGTAAAGGGCGTGGATGGGCAGCCGGCTGCCGTGCGCATCGTTCTTAATTGACATTGTTTACAGAATATGCCATATTTACCACGGTGGTAAATATGGATGAAATTGTAAACATTCTGACTCGTCTTAATTCGGATACCGAAGGCTCGGGGGTCTCCTTTATATGCGATGAAGGAACTGACCGGCTTGACATAACGGCCCTGCCTGGCCGGACCACCTCTCTACGGCTTACCCAACTCTATCGCCCATCTTCCGAGGATGTGGTGCGGAATGCAGCTCCGGACACCGTGCTGGTCCTCATCGCCGCGAGCGCGAAAGCCGCCCAAGCTGCGGCTCCGTATAACCATATTGTCTTACCGAACGGCTCCTTCCGAATCGTCGGGCCCGGAATTGCCCTCATCCGTGCGGCGGCTAACGCAACCGGGCAGCCTCAAGCAAGGCAGGTGCGGTTGATGGGCCGGACCGGCGTGATTGCGGAATCTCTTCTATTGGGTGGAAACCGTCCATGGTCCGTGCGGGAACTGGCCGACGTTTCCCAGGTATCCCCGGCGCTGGCGCAGCGGGCGATTCAACGTCTGGAAAGCGAAGGGTTATTGGAGTCTGCCGGCGCCGGTCGGGACAAAACACGTACGGTCACTAATCCGAGGGCATTGGCGGAACTCTGGAGCCGGGAAGAGCGAGAAGGTCGCCCAGTTTTGAGGGGTTTCCTATACCGCGCTACGCCAGAAGAAATCGTACGGGCGATTCTGGAATGCTATCCCGACGGCGCTGTCGGCAGTGCATTTGCTGCCAATCTCTTTGCGCCAACGTTGACGCGAATAACACCGCCCTTCCGTGTTTGGGCGCCGCATACGTTCGACCGAAGGATACTCGACGCGAATGGCTTTCAAGAAACTGCCGAAGGCACAAACCTCGAACTGACGGCCTTCGATCATGACTCCTGGCAGATTCATCGCGAACGTGAAGGCATCCCCCGTGTTTCCCGTTGGCGGGCATGGATCGAGATTTCTCAGGCGAAAGGGCGAATTCAGGAGCTTGCTGAGGCGCTCCTAAAGCGACTGGAGGACGAATGGCATGGACATGTATGAGATTTGCCGCATGGTTGCACGCTCCCTATTTGCTGAAATCGGCCCGTGGGGCAACCGTTGCGCACTCATTGGTGGGTTAACACCTGGTCTGCTCATGCCGATGCCGCCGGAATCTCTGCGTCCACATGTGGGCACGCGGGACGTCGATCTTGCCATCCGCGTCGCGGCTGTCAGCGATGAGCCAGACATGTACCGAACCCTTAAAAACAATCTGACCGCGATGAAACTTGAGCAAACGAGCGACCGGACTTTTGAATGGAGACGGAAGGTCGATGGTGTAGACATCATTGTCGAACTCTTCGTTCCTGTGGATGACCCGGAGCAGGGTGGAAAGATTCAGCGCAAGCCGATTGAAAAGAGCGGAAGCGGTCTAACGGCACTCGGTCTCTTTGGCCTTAACTACATTGACCGTGATATCGAAGAGATTGAGGACGAGGGGCCTCTTCTTGACGGAAAGGGGATCAAGAAGGTTACTCTGCGGGTTTGCGGTCCTGCGATGATGGTTGCCCTAAAGGCATGGGCACTTAAAGACCGCAACAAATCGAAAGACGGCTATGACGTCGTATGGACTCTCAAGGCCAACGGCGTTGCGGTGGTGGCGACGAAATTTCGAAACGCCGGTCTCGTGGAAACGGAATTTGGTCAACAGGCGCTCGACGCATTGAGCGAGGCCTACAAGACCTATGAGCACACTGGACCGATGGGCTGGGTGCTCGAAGCACGACTTGAGGGCGAGGAAGCTGCGCTTGAAGCGCGCGAAGCTGCCGGGATTGTTCAACAGTTCGTGCGCACGGTACAACAAAGTAAATAGGCGCAAGCATCAGCCCTTATTTGACACGTTGGGACCCGGTACGCGTTTCCGGAGCAAGCCACCCGTCGACACGTAGATCGGCACGTCGTAATGCCGAGGATTGCAGAGGAGATATGTGGTGATAGGTTCAAGATGGGCTCCCCATGGTACGGACGACCGAGACGGTCTTTCTACTGAGGTATACTCATCGGGACCGGATCTGCACTCGATCATAAACATATGCCCTCTTCCGCCTTCCTCGTCCAACGTGGTATATTAGGGAAGGGAGACGATACGATGATAGACACGGCGGAAGTTACTAGATTGTCAGTAGAAAGACCGTCTCGGTCGTCCGTACCATGGGGAGCCCATCTTGAACCTATCACCAC
>JBKQWH010000285.1:0-6642 GCA_052139635.1 Capsulimonadaceae bacterium | reverse complement strand
ATCTATGCTATGGTGCTTCTGTCGGTCAGAAGAGGCCGCCAGGCGGGGCGGCCAAGCGAGGCGGGCATGGTCGACGAAAGAGCGCCGGCGCTCGCGCGCCGGCTGACTGTGCACGGGCGGGTCTTGCGGAGGCGGCGCATTTTCGCGCGGCTGCGCGAGGGCTGGGACTATGACGAAATATGGGAAAGCGAGCCGTGCGAGGCGCGGTCGGCGGCCACGCAGTATCTCGCACTGGAGGCGATTTGGGTGATGGGCCAGTGGTTCCAGCAGCCAAACGAGAAGATCGACTGCGCCCGGGTGAAGACCTTTATCCGGGAGTGGACGGGACCGGCGACATCGAGCCCTCGAACCGCGGCACGGTCACCCGGCCGCGCAAGATGGGTGTGTTGAGCCAGGACCAGTTCGCATTTGACAACGAGCGCATCATCGACACTGTCATGATGGGCAACGCCGGCCTCTGGGATGCGTTGAAGGAGCGTAACGCGCTCTGCGAGGCCAGCGAGTTCACGGATGAGATGATGGACCGCCTTGGCGAGCTCGAGACGGTGATCGCCGACGAGAACGGGTACGAGGCCGAAATCGACGCGGCTGAGATCCTGCGCGGAATTGGCATCGCGAACGAGCGGCATATGGACCTGATGTCGACGCTCGCGACAGACTATAAGTTTCGCGTGCTGCTGGCGCAGGCGCTCTTCGGCGGGCCGCAGGCGCTCCTGCTCGATGAGCCTACGAACCACCTCGACCTGGAGTCGATCCACTGGCTGGAGGAGTTCCTCTACGAATACAAGGGAAGCCTCGTCGTTATCTCGCACGACCGGCACTTCTTGAACGCCGTATGCACTCACATCGCCGACATCGACTATGATACGATCATCGTCTACCCCGGCAACTACGACGATATGATCGAGCACAAGATGCAGGCGCGCGCTCGCATTGAGGCCGACAACCGGGACAAGGCCAAAAAGATCGCGCAGCTTCAGGAGTTTGTCTCGCGCTTTGCGGCCGGCCAGCGGTCAAGCCAGGTCCAGTCGCGCCGCAAGGAGATGGTGCGTCTGGCGCCGACCGAGCTGAAACGGTCCAATATACAGCGGCCGTACATACGGTTCTTGCAGCAGAAGCCGAGCAGCCGGGAGATCATGACGGCCACGGGAGTGACGAAGTCATTCGACGGGCGCGTGATCCTCGACAATCTCAACCTGGAAATCATGCGCGGCGATAAGGTCGGCGTTATCGGCGCGAACGGAGTCGGCAAAACGACGCTGGTACGCTGCCTGATCGGCGAGCTTCCTCTCGATTCGGGCGACGTCAAGTGGGGATTTGGGGCAACGTGGGGCTACTACCCGCAGGATTACAGCAACGAGATCACGCCCGGAATGACCGCGCTCGATTGGATCATGCAATACATGACAGACGAGGGGCCACAGCACGTTCGCGGTTTGCTCGGGCGCATGCTGTTCTCAGGCGACGACCCCATCAAGCCAACCGAGGCGCTCTCGGGAGGCGAAACCGCAAGGCTCCTGCTCGTCCGGCTGATGCTCTCCCAGCACCCTGTCCTGGTCTTCGATGAGCCGACCAACCATCTTGACCTCGAGTCTGTGTCGGCGCTTGCCGAGGGTCTCTCGGCGTTCGGGGGCACGGTTCTCGTGGTCACGCACGACCGTGACCTCGTCTCGGAAGTGGCCACGCGGATTCTCTCATTCACCCCGGACGGCCTGATCGACTTCCACGGCACGTACGAGGAGTACCTGGAAGCGCATCCGATGGCCGAGGTGGAGCGGCGGCCAAAGTGGTAGTCTTTTCCGTGGTAAAGGGCCTGCGCTTCTCTTCGTGGTAACGGCTTTGCCGGGTTAGGAGATCAGGCTAAATGCCCTCGCCGGACATGTTCTCGGTAGGACCGAGGGGGACTCCCGTATACATTTCCTCGAACTGGGCACAGAGGGACTTCTCGCGAGCGGTTGAGAGGGCGTTGAGGATGCGGTCCGGGTGCAGGTCCTCCTCGACACTCTCGACGCGGCATTTCAGGGCCTCGATCTCGTGGAGGGAACGCCGGATGATCTCACCCATCGGGTCGGCGGCGCCGAGCGCCTGGTCCATGACCTGACGTGTCGAGCGCTCGGAGATATGGGTTCCGTCCTGAATCAGGATACGGCCTGGCACGCCGACGACGCTCGTGTTCGGCGGGACATCACGGGTCACGACGGCATTTGCCCCGATGCGGGCTCCGTCTCCGACAGTGATGTTGCCGAGAACCTTCGCTCCCATGCCGATCAGGACGTTATTGCCGATCGTGGGGTGCCGCTTCGTTTTCTCGAGCGACGTTCCTCCCAGAGTCACCTGATGGTACATGAGCACGTCGTCCCCGACAATCGCTGTCTCGCCGATCACAACGCCGGCGCCGTGGTCGATGAAGAAGCGCCGCCCAATGGTCGCCCCGGGATGGATCTCGATGTTGGTCCAAAACCGGCTCCACTGCGAGACGGCGCGGGCGAGGAATCGAAGCTTCCAGCGGTACAGCCTGTGCGCGACCCGGTGATTGAGAAGCGCCCAGAACCCGGCATAGGTCAGAACCTCGGCGACGGACCCTGCCGCAGGGTCCTTGGCCATGATCGTTTTGATATCCTCGGCAATAGTGCGCAGCATTGCAGACCCCATCTCGAAGCGAAGGCCGAGTCGCTTTGGGAACTCGCTATCCACTGGCGGTGTTCGAAAACTCGAATGAGTACAACTTGGGTAACAGCCGTTCCCCGCGCGAGGTTCCACATTCCGCTGTTGTTCGGACTGTTCTTTGTGGAATCAGTATAGCGCATGTCCTCCGCAAACGCGCCCTCACTCTCACCCTCGGCCGCCGGGGGCGGAAGAGAGGAGGGCCATGGGAGCCTCCCACGAGCAACGTGTGGTTTACGATCTAACCTGGGGCGTCCCATATTCGTTTCGCGAATTGCAAGATGGAACGGCGAACCAACGCAATCCCGACCGATCGCGAGTGCAAAATGGTGCGGCGGAAAGGTGCAGTGACCGACTGCGATACTCGACATTGTGCCGAATTTCACAATTGACATCGCGTCTGGCCGCCGGGTAGAATAGCCGCTGCTGACCCCGGCTGGGGCGCGCGCCTGATGGTGGAGAACGATCAGAACGAATGGAGCATCCATGGCGAACCCCCGGCAGATACGAAGCCGTATCCGCACCGCGAAGAATATCGAAAAGATCACTTATGCCATGAAGATGGTAGCGGCCGCGCGCTTGCGGCGGGCGCAAGAGGCCGTCGAGTCGGCGAGACCGTACGCCGGTAAGATGCGCGAGGTGGTGGGTAACCTCGGCCGAGGCGCGCCATCCGGCGTGCGACATCCCCTGATGCGCCGGGCCGACGGAGGTCCGGTAAATGTCGGCGTGATCCTGATCACCGGCGACCGCGGTCTGTGCGGAGCCTACAATTCGAGCGTAATTCGCAAGGCCCTGGAAATCGTCCGTCCCCTCGGTCCCGACCGTGTCAAACTCGTGTGCATCGGCAAGAAGGGCGCTGCCTTTTTCCGGCGCCGTGGTTACACAATCGTTGCGGAACATCCTGTTCCGGCAACAGGAATCTCATTCTCGGATGCGCGGCGTATTTCCGGTACAGCGCGTGAGCTCTTTGAGCGCATGGAGATTGATGCGCTTCACCTGGTATACACGCAGTTTATCAGCGCGCTTTCGCAGCGCCCACAGGCACTTGCTGTCTTGCCGGTGCAGCCTGCAGAGCCCGATGGCAGCCGCGCGCTCAAGGGTGGGGAGATCGCGACGGGATACATTTTCGAGCCGGACCCGGACCAGATTCTGGCCGGCTTGCTTCCGCGCTACCTGGACACCCAGGTGTATCAGTCAGTCGTTGAAAGCGTGGCTTCCGAGCATGGGGCGCGGATGACGTCGATGTCCAGCGCGACCGACAATGCCGGCAAGATGATTTCAGGGCTCACCCTGTCACTGAACCGTGCCCGTCAGGCTACGATCACAAAGGAGATTGCCGAGATTGTCGGCGGCGCGGAGGCGCTTAAGTAAGCAGCAGGAATAGGATCCAGGAGAGAGTGGACAGGAAGTAGTCAGGAGTTAAGGCGGCGTCGAAAAAGGACGATTTTCAAATTCCATGTCGCCGTTTGGCGATGGTGTGGGAGGATGAGTATGGGTCGCGCACTCGGCTTTCTTGCCATATTGGTCGTCGTTGCCTACTTCGTCTTGTTCAAGAACACCGCGCATAAGATCCCCGTGATCGGTGAGCACTCGCGGGAAAATCAGGCTATGCAGCAGTCGGGTGTTGACGACACTCAATAATTAAGTAGCTGGTGGATAGTGGTAAGTGGAGAGCATGCTCGGTCTTAACTCTCCACTATCCACCATCCACCCCCCTATCTAAAGGAGACAGAACACAGCATGAGTGTCGGAAAAGTGGTACAGGTTCTCGGGCCGGTTGTCGACGCCCGGTTTGCGCCCGGCGAGCTTCCGTTCATCCTCAACGCATTGAGGATCAACGATTCCGAGCGCAATATCGAACTCACCGTCGAGGTGGCGCAGCACCTCGGAAATGACGTTGTCCGGTGCGTTGCGATGTCGTCGACCGACGGGCTTGTCCGTGGCATGAACGTCGAGGATACCGGCGGTCCGATCACAGTCCCCGTGGGAAACGTGACGCTCGGCCGTGTCTTCAACCTGCTCGGGAAGCCAATTGACGAGGCAGGTCCGGTCGAAGTGAAGCAGATTATGCCGATCCACCGAAAAGCTCCGACGCTGGAGGACCAGGCGGCGACGACCGAAATCCTGGAAACAGGCATTAAAGTCATTGACCTGCTCTGCCCGTATGTCAAGGGCGGTAAGGTCGGCCTGTTCGGCGGCGCCGGTGTCGGCAAGACAGTCACGATGCAGGAGTTGATACGCAATATTGCGACCGAGCATGGGGGGGTGTCCGTTTTCGCCGGCGTCGGCGAACGCACGCGTGAGGGCAACGATCTCTGGCTCGAGATGGGCGAGGCGATCTACACGGACGCCGAGGGTAAGAAGGCCCGTGTCCTGGACAAGACGGCGATGGTATTCGGGCAGATGAATGAGCCCCCCGGCGCCCGCCTGCGGGTTGCTCTCTCCGGCCTGACGATGGCCGAATACTTCCGCGACGAATACGGCCAGGACGTCCTGCTGTTCATCGACAATATTTTCCGCTTCGTTCAGGCCGGTTCGGAAGTCTCGGCACTGCTCGGGCGCATGCCCAGCGCTGTAGGGTACCAGCCGACTCTGGCGCAGGAAATGGGCGCGCTCCAGGAGCGGATTACGTCGACAAAGAAGGGCTCGGTGACCTCGGTCCAGGCGATTTACGTGCCGGCCGACGACCCGACGGACCCGGCGCCGGCAACGACCTTCGCGTTTCTTGATGCGACCACCTATCTTGACCGGCGTCTGGCCGCGATGGGCATTTTCCCCGCCGTCGACCCGCTTGTATCGAGTTCCCGGATACTGGATCCGAACATTGTCGGCCAGGAGCACTACGATGTTGCTCGCGGAGTCCAGCGGATTCTCCAGAAGTACAAGGAACTCCAGGACATCATCGCGATCCTCGGTATCGACGAGCTCTCCGATGACGATAAGACGACTGTTGCGAGAGCCCGTAAGATCGAGAAGTTCCTCGGACAGCCGATGTTCGTTGCCGAGCAGTTCACCGGTTTGCCAGGGGCTTATGTCCGCCGTGAGGACACAGTTCGATCGTTCCGATCGATCGTCAACGGCGAGCTCGACGAGCTTCCCGAACAGGCCTTCCTGATGTGCGGCACCATCGATCAGGCGATCGAAAAGGCGAAAACGCTGGGGGCGTAAGACTTTGTCGAAATCGTACGAGCTTGTTGTCGTTACCCCGGAGCGCACGGTGCTGAGCGATCAGGTCGTGATGACGATTGCGCCCGGCATCGAGGGGCAAATGGGCATTCTGGCGCACCACGCGTCGTTGATGACCGAGTTGGTGCCCGGTGAGGTTCGGGCCACGCTTGTCGATGGACGGACGACCTCCCACATTGCCATCAAGGGTGGTTTCATGGAGATCGCACCGGAGCGCACGACCATTCTTGCGGACACCGCCGAACGCGCCGACGAGATTGACGTTACGCGGGCCGAGGCTGATCTCGTTGCTGCCCGCGCCATGCTCGTGGAGGCGGCGGCAGGGACTCCGGAGGCTCTAAAAGCGCTTCAAAAGGTGCAGATAGCCGAGACGCGCATTCGAGTGGGCCGCGGTGGTCGCTAGGTTCGACGTCGACATGCACCGGGGACAGTCCAGGATGTAACCACAAGTTCATTCGGCGAGCGGACTGCGGAATAATTGTACCGAGCTGGCATACTGTGGCCTGATGAATGGACCGCGTGCCTGGCTGTGACATTGCGGATTTTGACGTAGATCCCGCAACACCGGGCTGCGCCGAATTCGACGCCTCCCCGGCCCTCCCCGCAAGCGGAGAGGGAGTTGCGGAATTCGACGCCGGCGTGGGACACGCCCGCTCGGGGCAGCCGGCGTGGCGCCCACTTGAATTTGGGGGGTGGCCCGGAACGATCCGGGCCACTTTCCCGTTATGTTAACGCCGGAACGTGACATGGAAGATATTTTGTCCGAAAAACGCCTCGGTAATACGGAACGAG
>JBKQWH010000284.1:0-13064 GCA_052139635.1 Capsulimonadaceae bacterium | reverse complement strand
CTCCTCTTGCAATGGCTACGACAGCAGGACCGGCTCACACACTTACGTCGGTTAACTCCGCCTTTTGCGCGCTCCAGGGAAATCAAACGGGTGAGATGATCGGTCGGGCGATGTCGGAGGTTATTTCGGGGGCCGACGCTGAGAGCGTTCTCGGGCTTCTGGACCAGGTGTATGGTGGTCAAAGCTCCGGCTTTGTCAATATCCTCCAATACGCCAGCCCCGGCAACAATCTCAAATACAGGTCATACATGGTTTCCGAACTGCCCGTTACAGAGGGAAACGCGAAGGCTCTGGTCATACAGGTGACTGATTTTAGCGACAGGATTCGCCCGGTAGAGCGTCTGGAACTCACAACGAAGAGGATCTTAGAGTTGAATCGGGACTTGCGCCAGATCAACGAGCAACTCCTCGTGAGTGCATTACACCAGCAAACGTTGACCGGGCTTGCGGCGGCGGCGGAATTGCGTCTGCGTAGTATCGTCCATGGCGTCAATGCGATCATATGCGAGGTTGATGCCTGCACCGGACAGTTCACCTTTGTCAGCGAACAAGCAGAGACCTTTCTCGGTTACCCTTTGCAGCGCTGGACGGAAAATGGCTTTTGGAAGGAGGTCATTTACGCAGCGGACTATCAGACTGCTGTCGCTGCCTTTCAACCGGAAGGAAATTCCGGCGATGGCTGGCAACACCCGTTCCGGGTCGTTGCCGCGGACGGCTCGCAGATTTGGTTACGTAACGTTATGAAGCAGGTTAAGGACGCCGATGGTAATGTAGTAAAGCACCGATGCGTCATTGTCGATATTACGCAACAGCATGTGGCGTATCTCGCGCTCATTAAGGATCGTGACAAGAACCGCGCCATCGCCGAGGCGCTGCAATACACCGTTCGGTGGGAGGGTTCGGAAAAGTCATTCGGCAGCCTCAACGTCACCGCATTTTATGAGCCAGCCCTGGACGAAGCGCGTGTGGGTGGAGACCTGTTCGACGCGTTTAACCTGCCGAGCGGATCAGTCATGCTGATCGTAGGAGACGTTACAGGCAAGGGGCTCGCAGCAGCAGCGCATACTACCGAAATTATGTTTGCTATTCGGGCATTTGCGCAGGACTACCAGGACCCGGCTGATACGCTTACCCGCTTGAATGAGTTCATGTGCGATTCCCACCGTTCAGACGACGACGCGGGCAGCAGTCTGGCCGTGTTATCACTGGTCGTCGTGGATCCGGCTTCGGGCGTCATGCATGCCGCATCGGCAGGTGCTGAGCCGCCGCTCATTGTCCGTGCGTCCGGTGCGGTGGAGGAAGTTCACGTTCGGGGGCTCATTATGGGCATAAATCGCGATGCCCAGTACCAGGCTACGGATATCTCCCTGGAAGCAAGCGATACGCTGATCATGACCACGGACGGAATAACGGAAGCACGTCGCGGAGGTGATCTCTTCGGACTTGATCGAGTTGGTGAAGTTGCTCGAAGCGCGGTCAAGTCCGGAACGTTGCACGATATCGGTACGGCAATACTGGAGGCGGCGCGCGTGCACGGCGGCGGACGGTTCGGTGACGATGTTTGCCTTGTCCTGGCCCGTCGCAGTCACAACGTATGAGGCCGCCTCGTTTCAGCCGTTGTTCTGACTATACCGACCTGCGGCGGGTAATGATATTGTAAAGGAACATGATGATTGCCAGGACGAGCAACATATGGATTAACCCACCTCCGATATGCAACACTAGCCCTACCACCCAGAGAACAAACAGGATGCTGATAATGGTGTACAGAATTCCACCCATGGAAATGGACCCTCCTTAAAGGTCTTGTATCGTCATCTACCTGAAACGTATTTACCCCCTGCGGCCGGCGCCTAATCCCCGGTCGTCAGGTCGTCGGGCGTGGCGCAACGCCGAAGGTCCCGACGTGAATGCTTGATGTAAAAAACCTTACGGTTTCTGCGGCGCGCAGCATTTGCTTTTCGCCCGGTTCGGGTATAATAGTCAAGTTAAGAGTTTCTTGAATGTCAGGACTGCACTGGCGACACCCGCACGGCGACAACTGATCGACATCTCCGTCGTTCGCAGGCATGGCAGGACATATGCATATCGAGCGTGCACACGGTCGACGCAGAGTTCCGACTATATATATATATATATATATAGGCTGCCGGTAAGTTCGGCCATACGCCTGTCTACTATGGCCTGTTCCTCACTATGCAGGACTCAGGGCCGTAACCATTTCCGCCCGGCCATCTATCAGCCCGCATTTACCGGTCTGATGGCTACCCGCCATCTTTATCTAAGAAAACGGCACTCTCGAAACCGGCAGTTCTGCCATTTCCCGAAGGCTTAAGGGCCAAAGGCTACATCAATATTGCATTGGGGCATAGACTAGTTTGTAATGCTGCTTGTGTTTCGATAAGGCGCAATAATGGGGTTCACACTGCCGAATGGAGCAAGATACACAATCAATCATTGACCTCGCCGCACTCGTGTTATCCGCCGAGAGGGGGGCGGATACGGAACTTGCCGCGGCGGAACGAACATTTGCAAAGCTCAGCGTTCACCTTTCCGCTCGTCTTGGATCTACCGGGTATCGTGCGCTCCTCAAGCGAGCGCTGACGTTGGCCACTGTCGATGTGCCGTGGCTGACTCTCGCTCGCGTCTGCCCGGACGGAACTCTCGAAGGATTAGATACGGTGGGCCGGTCCGGAGGAGAGGTGTCCCAGGGATCGACGGCAGTTCTCGCACGGCTGATCGAGTTGTTGGATACGTTCATCGGGAGAACTCTTACGCTACGTGTTTTGCACTCCGCATGGCCGGATGCAATCCCGATCGACACTGCCAGCGCTCCAGGAAAGACAAATGAATAAACAGGGCAAAGCAAAAATCCGTACGCTTCCGACCGGAGTACCCGACCTCGACGTCGTGCTCGGCGGCGGTCTGCCGGAATACTCCTTCAACGTGATCGCTGGGGCGCCGGGTTCCGGCAAAACCACGCTGGCCCACCAGATCGTGTTCGCGAACGCGTCCCGTGAGCGTCCCGCACTTTACTTCACGGTGCTGGGCGAACCGGCCATCAAAATGCTTCGTTACCAGCAGACGTACACTTTTTTCGATGCCGGCAAGTTGGAGAACGAGATCCGATTTATCAACCTGGGCGACGAGGTTCTCGAAGGCGACATGAGCGTTGTGCTCGATCGGATCGTCCGGGAAGTCGAGGACCTGAGCCCGGGCATCGTTGTCATCGATTCCTTCCGGACTGCCTTGCGGAGGACAGCGGCCGCTAGCGCCGACGAACAGCTTCAAGCGTTTGTCCAGCGGCTGGCCATCCATCTGACAACCTGGCAGGCCACCACTTTCCTCGTCGGGGAATACATGGCGGACGAATTGCGCGACAATCCTGTGTTCACGGTGGCCGATGGTCTCCTCTGGCTGTACCAGAGCGTCGAGCGCAACTCCATCGTCCGCAAGCTGCAGGTAATGAAGCTTCGCGGCCAGGCCCCCTTGCCGGGCCTGCATACCTTTCGCATCACGGACAGCGGGTTGCAGGTCTTTCCGAGGACATTCAGCCTGCACACCCGGCACCCGCGCAGCGCCAACGCGCCACGCCTTTCGACCGGAGTGGCCGGAATCGACGAGATGATGGGGGGTGGAATCCCAGTAGGGGACTCGGTGATCGTGGCCGGACCATCCGGTTCCGGCAAATCGGTTCTCGCGACCCAGTTCATCACCGAAGGCGTTCGCCGGGGTCAGCCCGGCGTAATCGCGATCTTCGAAGAACTGCCCGAGGAATATGTCGCCCGGTCCGCGCAGCTCGGGATGGGCTTGCAGGAAGATCTTGACAAGGACAACCTCAAGATCATCTACCTGCGACCGCTCGATCTTTCGGTGGACGAAATGCTGCGCGAAATCCTGGATGCGATCAAGGAGATCGGCGCGCACCGTGTTGTCATAGACTCGATGAATGGCTTCGAAATGGCCCTCGCGCCCGCATTCCGCGAGGATTTTCGAGAGTCGCTCTATCGGATGGTCGGAGCGCTCACCGGCATCGGCGTCACCATTATGACTACTGTCGAGGTGGTCACGTCCTTCACGGATCTTCAGTTCACCCCCCACGGCATCTCATTCCTGACGGATGACATTATCCTGCTTCGCTATTTTGAAATGGAGAGCCAGCTCCGCAAGATCGCCACGGTGGTCAAGATGCGCGGTGGAGATCACAGCAAGGATATCCGCGAATACGACATAACGAGCACCGGTATGGTCATTGGCGCACGACTGACCGAGTATAAACACCTGATTACAGGCACTCCCGATAGGAGCACATGATGATCGGTTGCAAAGAAATCATCGAGAACTCCCCGTTGGCGATGGCCGTCACGGAGGGACCGGGTCACAAGATCTGCTTTGTCAGCTCCGCGTTCTGCGCCATGCAGGGTAAAAGAGCCGGCGACATTGTCGGTCACCCGATCTCGGACGCCATCGGAGATGCCGAGGCGCCTGATGTTCTTGCCCTCCTTGATGGGGTATACCGGGGCGAAAAAGGCCTCACCGTCAAGTATCTGCATTATTCGACTCCGGGCCGGGTTGTCAATCACAAGTCCTATACAGCCTGGTGTTTGACAACTGTCAACGAACACAGTGATGGTCTCGTCATCCACATCAATGACTTGACAACGCCCACGAACGACACGAAGCCCGGCGGTGACCTCTACGAACAGAACCGGGAAATACGCCAGATCAACGAGAAGCTCGTTCTCAGCGCCGTGCGCCAGCAATCGCTCGCCGAGATGTCGGCTCGTTCAGAATCCCGTTTCCGCAGCCTTATCCGGGGCCTGAACGCGATCGTTTGCGAAGTCGACGCCAGTACGGGGACATTCACTTTTGTCAGTGAACGCGCGGAATCGTTGCTGGGCTACGCAATCGACCAGTGGCATGAATCCGGCTTCTGGAAGCGGATCATCCATCCCGACGACTACGAGGCGGCGCACGCCGCACTGATCGTCGACGAGCCGTCCAGAGATGGGCTGGAATACACGTTCCGGGTGGCCGCTGCCGACGGTTCAGAAATCTGGCTGCGGAATATTATCCAGGTCGTTCGAGATTCTTCCGGGATAATTGCAAATCGTCGCTGCGTCATCGTCGACGCCACCGACCAGCAGTACGCCAACGAGGCGCTTGCCATGGAACTCGAGCGAAATC
The DNA here is from genome assembly GCA_052139635.1 of Capsulimonadaceae bacterium. Lineage (GTDB taxonomy): Bacteria > Armatimonadota > Armatimonadia > Armatimonadales > Capsulimonadaceae > JBKQWH01. The sequence continues at coordinate 7,877 of JBKQWH010000284.1, read as the reverse complement.
GGTCGATTGCCGAGGCGATGCAATACTCTATCCTGTGGCCTCAGCCGGAGAAGGTGTTTCCCGGGGTCCGGGTGGCTGCCTTTTACGAGCCGGCCGTGGGCGACGCTCTGGTTGGCGGGGACTTTTTCGACGCGTTCAAGCTCCCCAACCATTCTATCATGCTTGTTGTCGGCGATGTCACCGGGAAAGGGCTGAAAGCGGCCGCCCGCACCGTCGAGGTGACATTTGCCCTGCGTGCCTTCGCGCAGGACTATATCGATCCCGGCGATATGCTGCGCCGAATCAACGAGTTTATCTGCGATTTCCATCGCGATGACGAGGGCGATATCGGCAACGCGCTGATAGTGTTGTCTCTTGTTGTCGTTGATCCGGAGACGGGTACCTTGCGCGCGGCATCGGCCGGCGCGGAGCCGCCGCTGATCATTCGCGCCGCCGGCGGTGTCGAGGATCTCGCCGTAAAGGGACTGATCCTCGGGATCGATCGAAATGTCTCGTACGGAACTGTTGACGTACATCTCGAGTTCGGGGATACCTTGCTCATGACCACGGATGGCATCCCCGAGTCGCGCCGCGGTCGTGACTTCTTCGGGTATGGACGTCTACTGGAGGCGGCCCGTAAGGCGGCGGCGATGGGTACGCCGCACCAAATAGGAACAGCAATTCTCGACTCCGCGCGCGCCTACACGAGCGGTCGATTCACGGACGATATCTGCCTTCTCCTGACGCAGCGCGCAGCCGCCTAACGAATGCCCAGCCGATCACTCCCAACCCGAGGAGAGACCGGCTGTTATCCTCCGGAACTTACTACTGCTGTGGTGCGCCGGCAGGCTGGCCATTTGCTCCCGATGCGCCGGCCGATCCGTCGGCGCCATTCGCACCGGATGCGCCGGCCGGTCCCGGGGCTCCCGATGCTCCCGATGCTCCCGCAACTCCTTGCACGCCCTGGGCCCCGGAGGCACCCTGTACGCCGGCCGGCCCTGGCGTTCCCGCCGGTCCGGCAACGGGCGCCGGAATCATCGCGGCCGGCGCGGCGGCAGGTTGTGGCTGCGCCGGAGACGACACGTTGACGACGGGGGCACTTGCAGGCTGTTGGGCACTGTAAACAACCAGTCCGATGATTGCCGCCGCGACCAGGATGACCACGGAAACGACCATCGTCCAATTCGTGTTGTTCGTGTTCAGGTCCGATTGATTGATACTCATATTACTCCACCTTTTCCATCTGTCTCGTTACGAATAATCCCCGTCAAAGGTCTCTATCATTGACCCCGAGGGGCACTGGTCCGTTTAGCCGTCGAGTTTAATGCGGCGGCAAGCCATGTTGAGCCGGCCGATCGACCGATTGATCGACCGGCCCGTTCCATCCCCGCATTGCAGGCGGCAACGAAAACCGCTATGATGATCACGAAGGCCATTTCAGTGCTTCCGTGGTTCGAACAAGGAATGCACAAATCCCGGCGTACGGCGTTTGCTAGGTGGCGGCAATCATTCTCACTTACGCCATTCTTTCCCGTGATTTGCTTATGGCAAACTACGGACGAATCGCTATCGCACGGTGCTATAGCGATTATCAGTATTGTCCAGTGAAGTCGGAGCGTGTAGAGAGCGAAATATCCTCGGTTTGTTTCAAAAACCCGCATGTTGCGGCGAGGGTTTAGCCCGGTTTACCGGGCTTGTCACGTCAAGCCGATCATTTATGGCCGGGCAACTCCAGCCGCTGTCAACGGTTCTAGAATGCACCTGTGTTGTGAATGAGACAACGTGTCGTCGCGGGAGTGTTTGGTGAATGAACGTGTGATACATGTTTAGCAACGTGCGGCGAAGGGAATAATAAATCAACAACTCAAGCGCAATTGATTTCTTCGGCCGGACAGGCTCATTGCCGCTTCCAAATCCGTTTCTCGAATGGTGGTACCCGTAACGCCCCTCTCCCGGAATTGCCATATTCACGAATGAACAACGAAGAATGATTATCGATCGTCCTGGCTCGCTGGTTGTGAATAATTTGGGTTACGCGACTCTACCGCCGTTCGTACCGACCCCGTATTTGGAATGAGAGAAGGCATCTAACCATGAACGAGTCAGCCACATTAGACAGTAGCGACAGTGTCAGCGAAACTGTGTCCTCGTCCGATCGCTGTGGAGCGCACAAGGAAAGGACGCTCTTTGAGCGGTACGCGGAGTCACACGACCCGAACTTGCGCGACCGGCTTGTCCAAGAGTATGACCGACTTGCCCGGTATCTCGCCTCGAAATTCGGGGGCCGCGGAGAGCCGCTTGAGGACCTGTTGCAGGTTGCGAGACTCGGACTCATAAAGAGTGTCGACCGGTTCGACCCCTCACGGGGCCTGAGGTTCACCACATACGCGACTCCAACCATCGTCGGCGAAATTCAGCGCCACTTCCGCGACCGGGCATGGACCGTGAAGGTTCCGCGTGGGATGCAGGAGCTCAACGGACGTGCATTGAGAGCAAAGGACTTGCTAAGCGGCCACCTCGGACGGGTTCCAACGGTGTTGGAGGTAGCTCACGCAATCGGTGCGACAGAAGAAGCGACGCTGGCCGCGATTGAACTTACTACCGCCTATGCTCCGTCCTCACTCGACAGTTTCGGCACTTCGGACGAGGAATCTCACATGGCCGACCTCGTTGGCGCGGAAGATCCGCGACTCGAGGCGATCGTAGACAACGACGGACTCAATTCCGCGATCACGTCGCTGGACGCACGTGAACAGGGAATTGTGAACGATTACTATTTCCGCGAGATGACTGAGGTGCAAATCGCGCAGAAGCTTTGCATTTCGCAGATGCATGTGTCGCGTCTCAAGAAGCGGGCGCTCTCGAATCTCGAGAAGTACATGGCGGCGGCCGAGCTGTGGGACAGAGAATAGAAGGCGACCGCCCGCTCGCGAGACGAACGGTAAAGACCAACATCGCATTCATCGGCCGAGTTTAGGTTCCGCCCTGATTGGGAACGAACGGTTGAGCCTTGCGCCCTCGCCTGAGGGTAGTGGTTCGTGTGACATGCGGATGACCCGCGCAAGGCAAGAAGGTGTTCGTGGAGCCATGTGGATTGTTCGACTAGCGCTGCGCCGGCCACGAACGATTGCTGTGATGGCGATCCTCCTGGTAATTCTCGGAGTGTTGAGTATTGTCGTCACACCGACCGACGTGTTCCCGACCATCGATATCCCGGTCGTTTCCGTTGTCTGGTCCTATGGCGGCCTGTCGCCGTCCGATATGGAAACGCGCGTCGGTAATATCAGCGAGCGCTTTATCACCACCGCCGTCGGAAACGTGCAGCACATCGAATCCGAGTCCATGGCCGGCATCACCGTCATTAAGGTGTACTTCCAACCGGGGACGGATATTGGGACAGCAATCACGCAGATTTCGGCGACTTGCCAGACTGCAGTCCATAGTATGCCACCGGGAATTACGCCGCCGCTCATCCTGCAGTTTCAGGCGTCGGATGTTCCCGTTCTGCAACTCAGCCTGAGCAGCCAGACGATGACGGCGGCGGAGATCAACGACGAAACGACGAACTTTGTGCGCACTCCCCTCGTAACCGTGCAGGGCGTTCAGGTTTCGCCTCCCTTCGGTGGACTTCCCAGACTGGTCAATGTCGACCTGAACCCGCAGTTGATGTACGCGTACGGGCTCGTGCCGGCGGACATCACCAATGCGATTACCGCACAGAATCTCACCCTTCCGGTCGGGGACGCGAGGATCGGGACGCACGATTACGCCATCGCTCTCAACAACAGCACCGATACGGTCGCCGAGTTGAACGACCTTCCCATAACCACGATCAATGGCGCCGTGGTATTCCTGCACGATGTCGCAAAGGTCCACATGGGAAATGGACCGCAGGTCAGCATGGTCGACGTGAACGGGAAGCCTTCCGTGCTGCTGACCATTCTCAAGAGTGGCAACTCGTCGACTCTTGGCGTTGTGAACCGCGTTAAGGCCGCCCTTCCTGCCATCCGCGCCACACTGCCGGCTGCCCTGCACCTGGATGTGATTCTGGACCAGTCTATATTCGTGAAGGCGTCGGTCGACGATGTGGTTCGCGAAGGAGTCATTGCGGCCTTTCTGACTGGCCTGATGATCCTGCTGTTCCTGGGAAGCTGGCGGTCCACGCTGATCGTATTCCTCTCAATTCCTCTCTCTATCCTGACTTCGATCATCGTTTTGAACGTCCTGGGAGAGACGCTAAACACAATGACGCTGGGCGGAATGGCCCTGGCCGTGGGAATCCTGGTGGACGATGCAACGGTGGAAATCGAGAATACCACACGCAACCTGGCCCTGGGCCTGCCGCTCACAAAATCCATTTTGACCAGCGCGTCGCAAATCGCTCTGCCGGCATTCGCTTCCACCCTTTCCATTTGCATCGTCTTTGTTCCCGTGGCAGGCCTGTCCGGAGCGGCGCGGTCGCTCTTTCTCCCGATGGCGCTTGCGGTGATATTCGCAATGCTGGCCTCCTACATCCTGTCGCGGACTCTCGTAACGACCATGATGCGGGCGCTCCTGCGGAGTGAATACCCGGATGCGGCCGCGGCCGATCGCACCCCGGCCGGCTCAACCGCGGGAACCGATGCGCCGGCCTGCCCGACTGACATCGATAGGGCAGTCCCCGGCAGCAAGGGCAAGAGCTGGCTGGCTTACGTCCATACGTGGGTCGACCAGCGGTTTGAATCGCTGCGCGAAGGACACCAGCGAACCCTCGATTGGTCACTTGGGCGAGTGGTGGTCGTTATCACCGTCTTTCTGGCGTTTGTGTGCATGTCCGGCGTGATCCTTCCGTTTGTCGGGGAGGATTTTTTCCCGCAGGTGGATTCTGGCGAGATGATCCTCCATGTTCGCACGCCGCCGGGGTCGCGCATTGAAGAGGCCGGTATCGAGTTTAGCCGTGTCGAGCAAGCCATACGGAGGATTATCCCGGTCGATGAGCTCAGTTTGATCATGGATAATATCGGCAACGCAGGTTCGCTGAATACGGTGTACAGCACTACCGGCACGATCGGCCAGGAGGACGGCGTGATTGAGGTGCAATTATCCCCGAATCACCGCTCCGTCTGGGACTACCAGAAAGAGATACGCAACAAGCTGACGGCCCAGTTTCCAAGCGATACGTTCTACTTTCAGCCAGCGGATATCACAAGCCAGATCCTCAACTTCGGGATTCCCGCTCCGATCGACATTCAGATCGGCGGGCCCTTTGCGAACGTAGCGGCCAACTATACGCTGGCGCAGGAAATCCAGAAGCAGGTCGCGCGGGTATCCGGTGTTGTCGACTGCTATATCTACCAGGTGACGAATGAGCCTGCCCTCGACATCAATGTCGATCGGGCAGAGGCGATGCAGTTGGGATTGACCCAGCAGGATGTGGCGAGCAGCGTGCTGGATTCACTCTCGTCCAGCAGCCAGACATCCCCCAGCTTCTGGATCAATCCCCAAAACGGCGTCCAGTACTCCGTGTCGGCCGAAACTCCACAGTATAAGATGTCGTCGATCGAGCAGATGCTCAACATTCCGGTCGCTGCGGCAGGCTCGGCTACGCCGGCGCGATCCACACAAATTGCAACGCCGCAGGATCAATTGCTGGGAAACGTGGCGACGATCCGGCATGGTCTTACACCGGAGATTATCAGCCACAACAATATTGAGCCGGTCTATGACGTATATGCGAGCACGCAGGACAGGGATCTCGGAGGTGTTTCGCAAGATGTCGCCAGGATCGTCGCCAGGCTGAACCGTCAATTGCCTCGTGGAACAACGATCGTCGTACAGGGTCAGGTCGCGACGATGAATCAGTCCTTCATTGGATTGGGCGCAGGAATGCTCTTCGCGGTGTTGCTCATCTATATCCTCCTGGTCATGAACTTCGAATCGTGGATCGACCCCCTGGTGATACTCGTCGCAGCGCCGGCCACACTGGGCGGGGTCGTCTGGATGCTTTTCATCACGCATACCACGTTCAGCGTGCCGGCTCTTATGGGAACGATTATGTGTCTCGGTGTGGCGACCGCGAACAGCATCCTTGTTGTGAATTACGCGAACGATGCGCGCGAGAACGGAAAAGACGCGCGTGAGGCTGCCCTCGAGGCCGGCCACACCCGGCTTCGGCCCGTGATTATGACGGCGACGGCGATGATTATTGGCGTGTTGCCGATGGCGCTGGGTTTGGGCCAGGGCGGGGAGCAAAACGCACCACTCGGTCGAGCCGTGATCGGCGGGCTGCTGGTCGCCACGGTCAATACGCTGCTGTTCGTTCCGGTAATGTACAGCATTTTCCGGCGAAGGGCGCTCGAACCGCCGGATCCGTCTGTTGACCAGGCTATTTAATGTCGTCCGCTCCGGCGACAGTGAGTAAATGCAGATTGCTTGGTCCACTTCGGCCCGCTCAGGAAGAAATGAGCAAACGCGATGGCACACGAAAACGAGCATAAAGATGATGCAATACGACCGCTTCCGGCGGTTATTCCGGTCTTGATTGTGGTTGCGATCGCACTGGTGATCGGCATCATCCCGCGGATTTCTCAACAATCCGAGTTGAAGGCCACGGCTGCCACGGAGAACCACGCGGTCATTGTGGACGTGGTGACACCCCGGCCCGGGCCAAGGTTCGACGTCGTAAACGTTCCCGGCATGATCGAGGCCTACGAGCAGACCGCCGTCAACGCGCGGACAACCGGCTATGCGCAGCGAGTCCTGGTGAATATCGGAGATCGTGTCAAGGCAGGTCAGGTCCTTGCGATTGTTACAGCGCCGGACCAGGACCAGGAAGTCGTGCAGGCGCGAGCTCAACTCGTTCAGTCGCAGGACGCCCGGGCGCAAGCCAGCGCAACTTACAACGCCTCCTTGCAAACCGTGGCGCAAGACGAGGCAAGTCTTGAGCACGCGCGGGCTGCACTGCTCGCAGCCTCCGACAGCCTCCTCCAACTGCGCTATGAGTTGACCGAGGCACAGCGAACACGTTCGGAGAGCGTGGCGGCACTGAGCACGGCGCAGGCGAACGAGAGATACGCGTATCTCACGAACGATCGCAATCAAAACCTGGCGAAGCAGGGATACGTTTCACAGGAGACGGCCGACCAGGATCTGGCCGCCTACCAGAGCGCGGAAATGTCCACGAAATCGGCCCGCGCTGCCGTCACGGTATCAGACGCCGGCATTCAGGCAGCACAGTCGGCGGTGGATTCCGGAGTCGACAATCTGCAAGAGGCCAAGGAAGATATTCAGTCTGCGGCCGCAACCGTCGCCGGCGCCGTTGCAACGGCCCAGTCCAACCGCGACGCGGTTGCTGAAGCGGTGGCCGGCGTGGATTCGAACCGGGCAAACCTCCAGCATCTTGTCGTGCTTCAGGAGTACGAGATTGTTCGCAGCCCGTTCTCGGGGATCGTCACGGCCCGCAATATCGATCCGGGCGCGTACATCAGCAATGGCGGCAGCTCTTCAAGCACCACGGTCGGAAGTTCGGTCATTGGCGATTCGGCCACGGGTGCCACCGCCTCCGGGAGCAGCTCCTCCGGCAACAGCGCCTCGGGCTCGTCCACCGGAAGCCTTTTCACGGTGGCGCGCTACGATCAATTACGTGTCTACGTCAACCTGCCGCAGAGTGATTCCGCGTTCTCGGCGCCGGGGAGCAAGGTGCGCATGACCGTATCGACCTTTCCCGGCCGTACCTTTACCGGCGTCGTCTCCCACTCGACCGTCGTCCTCGACCCCGGCTCGCGCACCCTCATCGCCGAAATCGACATGCCCAATCCGGGCGGCCTATTGCGTCCCGGTATGTTCTCCATGGTGGAACTCCGCGTCCCGCAGCAACGGGGAGTGCTGCTGATTCCCGACAGCGCTTTGGTCACCGGGCC